>NZ_CP101125.1:6329891-6631195 GCF_024296925.1 Pseudomonas nunensis | reverse complement strand
CATCGCGCAGGATTTGCGCCTGCACCGCTGCGGCTTCCGGCAGATCGGCGAACGCGCCGTAATGCACGCAACTCAATCCGGTGAGCAACGCGTGTTGCAGATTCAAATTGACCTGCGGCCGGGCGCGGAGCATTTGCAGGCGACAGATCTGCGGGTTGAGCTCGGCAATCGGCTCGGCCAGCAGGGTCTGATAATCGTGGCCGGAGCAGACGATGATCTGCCCGGCGCTGAAGCTGCCGGCGGTGCTGTGCAAACGGCCCGGCTCGATGTCGCGCACCAGGGTGGAGAAGTGGAACTCGACGCCGAGTTCGCGGCGCAGGTAGTCGATCAACGCCGGAATCGCTTCGCGGGAATACAGTTGCTGATCGTCCATGCCATGCAACGCGGCGCGATGATGGCTGAACTGGCCGCCGTACAAATCCCGCAACGCCGCGCCGCGTAGCAATTCAACGTTGTAGCTGTGCTCCACGGCGCGACCGTTGCAAA
Organism: Pseudomonas nunensis; assembly: GCF_024296925.1. NCBI lineage: Bacteria > Pseudomonadati > Pseudomonadota > Gammaproteobacteria > Pseudomonadales > Pseudomonadaceae > Pseudomonas > Pseudomonas nunensis. Next base: position 6,630,709 of record NZ_CP101125.1, on the reverse strand, counting down.
AGGCTTGCAGCAGGTGTTCTTCGGCTTCGGTGCGGGCGAACAGGTATGAGCCGTTGCGCTTGAGGTGCAGGCCGGCGAGTTGCGCCCACTGAGCCCAGATCTCGCGGCTGGCCTTGGCCAGTTCGAGCATCGGGCCCGGGGGTTGGCCGGTGACGAGGGCCTGGCCGAAGTTGCGCACCGAGGCGCCTAACGGGGTTTCGCTGCGTTCGAAAACCGTGACCTTCAAGCCGCGTCTGGCGGCGGCGTAGGCGTGGGACAGGCCCAAGATGCCGGCGCCGACGATGAGCATGTCGTTGTGTTGTGTCATTGGGTATTGTCCTGAATGACAGACCGCTTTCGCGAGCAAGCCCGCTCCCACAGGGGAACGCATTCCAAATGTGGGAGCGGGCTTGCTCGCGAAGAGGCCCGTCAGCCGATGAAGGTCTTACTTGGCGACCACTTTCTCGGACTTACCGTCATAACGCTTACGCCACTCAGCCAAAATCTCGTCGCGATTCTTCGAAGCCCAGGCAAAGTCGTTCTTGATCAAACGCTGTTCATAATCCGCCGGCAATTCGGTCTGCGGCTTGGCAATCCCTGGTTGCGCGAGCACCGCGAAGTTCTCTTTATAAAGCTCCATCGCCGCCGGGCTCGCCGAGAAGTCCGCCAGTTTCTTCGCCGCGTCTTCATGGGCTGTGCCCTTGATCACGGCGGTCGCTTCGATCTCCCAGCCCAGGCCTTCTTTCGGCAGGATGATGTCCAGCGGCGCGCCCTGGCGTTTCAACTGGACCGCCGGGTATTCAAAGGAAATGCCGATCGGGAATTCACCAGACGCCGCAAGTTTGCAAGGCTTGGAACCGGAGTGAACATACTGGCCGATGTTCTGGTGCAAGCCGTCCATGTAGGCCCAGCCCTGCTTCTCGCCGAAGGTTTGCAGCCAGGCGCTGACGTCGAGGAAACCGGTGCCGGACGAGGCCGGGTTGGGCATGACGATCTTGCCTTTGTACTCAGGCTTGGTCAGGTCTTGCCAGCTCACCGGTTTGGTCAGGCCCTGTTTCTCGGCTTCGACAGTGTTGAAGCAAATGGTCGCGGCCCACACGTCCATGCCAACCCAGGCTGGCGGGTTGGCGGCGTCACGGTAGTTGCCGCCGATCTTGCCCAGGTCCTTCGGCGCGTAGCTTTGCAGCATGCCCTGCTGATCAAGAATCGCCAGGCTCGACGCGGCCAGGCCCCAGACGGCGTCGGCTTGTGGACGCTCTTTCTCGGCCAGCAGCTTGGCGGTGATGATCCCGGTGGAGTCACGCACCCACTTGATCTCGACGTCCGGGTTGGCCTTTTCGAAAGCATCCTTGTAGGTCTTCAGTTGTTCGGCTTCGAGGGCGGTGTACACCGTCAACTCGGTTTTCGCCGCGAAGGCGTTCAGGCTGAAAGCGGTGAGGACAGCAGCGGCCAGGGCCAGGGGCTTGAACATGATCTTTTCCTGTCTTTGAGTTGAGGGGCTTTCGGTTTTCAGGAGCAGCGAATCAATTGCCGGGCGCGGTCTGCCGCCAGGCCTGTGAGCGGCGCAGCAAACCGCGCGAGGCCCAGGCCAGCAGCAGGGACACGCCCGCCGAGGTGAACAGAATCAGGGTCGACATCGCCGCCGCGCCGCCGACGTTGCCGGCGTCGTCCATGTTCAGCACCGCCACCGCCGCGAGGATGGTGTCGGGGCTGTAGAGGAAGATCGCCGCCGAGACGGTGGTCATGGCCGAGACGAACAGGTAGCGCACGATGTCCAGCAGCGCCGGCAGGCAGATCGGCACGGTGACCCGCAGGTAATGCCGATACAGCGGCGCCTTGAGCGACAGCGCGGCGGCTTCGAACTCGGCGTCGAGCTGGCGCAGCGCGGTGGTGGCGGTCATTTGCGCAGTGGTCAAATAGTGAGCAATGGTGCAGACCACCAGCAGGGTCATGGTCCCGTAGAGCACGTGCAGCGGGTTGCCGTTGAGGTTGAAGAAGAAGACGTAACCCAGGCCCAGCACCAGACCCGGCACCGCCATCGGCACGAAACTGAGCATGCGCAACGTCAGGTTCAGTCCGCGCTGACCCTTGGTTTTTTCCATCAGGTAGGCGCCGGTGAAGATCAGCACGCTGCCGATCAACGCCGTGCACAACGCCATCTTCACGCTGTTGCCGTAGGCCAGCCAGCCGCCGCCAGCGGTGTCGTTGAACTGGTAATGGTTGAGCGACAACGACAGGTTGTACGGCCAGAATTTCACCAGCGACGAGAACACCGCCATGCCGAACACCAGCAGCAACACCGCGCAGATCAGCAGCACGATGGCCAGGTAGCAGCCGTCCCGCAGTTTCGACGGTGCTGGTTTGAACACTTGTGCCCGGCCGCTCATGGAGTCGCCGTGACGCCGACGCAACCAGGCATCGACGCCGAAGCTGAACAGTGCCGGCAGCAGCAGGACCATGCCGATCAACGCACCGCGACCGAATTGTTGCTGGCCGACCACGGCTTTGTAGGCTTCCAGCGCCAGCACTTGATAGTCGCCACCGACCACCACGGGCACACCGAAGTCGGTGATGGTCAACGTAAACACCAGACAGAACGCGGCGAACACCGCCTGACGAGTCGCCGGCCAAGTGATGCTGCGAAAGGCTTTCGCCGGACTGGCGCCCATGCTCGACGCCGCGTCGAACAGTCGCGCATCCGCCAAGGAAAGCGCCGACAGAAGAATCATCAAGGCGTGTGGGCACTCATTGAATTTGTTACACCGCCACTATTTCCATCAGATGGTGTCGCCGACGCCGACGCACACGCGCTCCTGTTTGGATTGTGAGAAACGGTGTGGATCAGTGATCAGCAGATTTCACGTACACGCGGACTGTCCTTCATGGTTTTGTAAATCATCTATTGTGTGGCACTGTGCTATCTTTTGGGCGGCATTCCATCAGCAGCACAAGCCAAGGAGACATCAAGTGGTAGACCCAACTGAAAAGCACGTAAGTCTGACCTACCGATACTACTACGATGACGAGCTGATAATAGGAGAGGTGGTGGTTCTGAAAGGTATGCAGTTCGAGTCTGGCTATGTGCAGGGTTTGGTAGCCACGAAAATTGCCGAGTCCTTCAAGGAGCAGGGAAAATCTGTGTTGCGGAATGGCCAGGCTGTTATCGGCGGGACATCTAATGTTGATAAGACCTCTGGGGTATGTATTCATGTCGATGGGCCATTCGATTCCTTCACTCTTGAGACCTATGCCGCTGGAAAACCGATATCATTGGTGAAGGATTGGTAATGGTTGTTGCGAATGGTTCGTTTCGGCGGGCGTTGACCACGTCTGCCGCACCACCACAATTCCCTGAAATTCAGAATCGGCAATCTGGTAAAACTTTGCATGCGCGTGGTTCTGAAATCCGTCGGGTGTGTTTGGATATGGGTCTTCAGCGTTTGATGGGTATTCGATATATGCAAGGCACCCGACCTACAAAAAAGGGAAATCCGTAGGGGTGATGTTCGGCTGATTGCCTGATGGTGTCTGACACTGCGCAGGATGGTGCTGGGGCTGTTTTAACTTGATATGAGTGGCACGCACAGCCTTGGCGTTATCGTTGGTCTGTGAGCGTTACGGAAAAGTCAGAATACAAATTCATGGTACATGGCGGCAACTTCTGCGCGGGTGATACCGATGTACGCCATTGTTACCGCTGGACTGGAATGGTTCAGTGTCTTGCAGATCATCTCAATTGAAACACCACCGTTGTACATCAACCAACCACGGGTTTTACGCATTGAGTGCGTACCCAGTTGAAGACTCATCTCATCACCCACGGCCTTGAATGCAGCGCCTACAGCAGCACGGCTGACAGCCTTTCCCTTTGCCCGGTTGCTATCCACCTGAAACAAGAAGGTGTGATCCGGCTGTGCCTTCCTACGACGTTCAATGATCGCCTTGGCTGAAGTATTCAAATCAATGTACCGAGTCTTACCGGTCTTGCTCTCTTTGATGGTCAGGATGTCACCTTTCACATCGTCAAAGGTCAGGCTTAGTAAGTCACTGATACGGAGTGCAGTGTTCACACCGAAACGCCAGATGTCTGCGTACAGAGGATTACCTTTGGCATTGAGTGAAAGCTTGCGGGAGATTGTCTCTGCTTCACCGGTTGTCTTCACTGCTTCTACAATGTTCATCTAGTTGACACTCCGTGTTAAATCGCCTGAATGTGTCAATTAGAACATGGGTCGCTACGCTATAGCAAGGGTTTCCAAGGGTTTGCTTATTTACACAATAGTATTGTGTCAATTAGACGTGATGTCTTATGGCTACCATCGTTCAATCTGGTGGTGACTGGATGGCTTGCCATGATCTGGAAATATTCTCGATGGTTTGTTCTGGCGAACGCCTGTCGCTGGGTTATCGCCGGTTTTATTCCAGAATTCAGTGGAATTGCATTCAACCTGTGAGGAAATCGGGAGGGATTGTTAAACGTGCTTAACCCAATTTGGATCAAGCCCTTATGAAATGCCACCTGTAGCGGAGATGGGTGCGCAAATTCAAGTTAGATGCTGTAGTGGTAATCCTGATACGTTCCTGATAACTGATTGGTCAGTGAAATATCATCGTCCACAAAAAAGCCCCTGACGCTGCGTGAGCAGTCAGAGGCCAGCAGGCTTGGTGCTGGTATTGAATTGAGCGTAAAGGCTCTCAGGCGTGACTATGGAGTGTTACAGCTATCATCAAATGACGATGGTAAACCTTCAAGAGTATGATTGATGAGAATATTGTATTCACCGTGAACGGTGGGAGGTGAATGTCTGGTGTTTGGTTCCACTTCGTTCCTCCTTGCCTGAATGTTCTTAAAATGATTTCTGTGTGAGACACAGAAGATGCTGATATGTTCTGATTGACAATCAGTGATGGTATCTAGAGTTTAACTACTATCAATAGAAAGACATGTCCGCCAGTGAGCGTCAGCGAATGCTTTTCAGAGAGAGATGAGTAGCGAAGCCATCTCGCTTTTGATCTTACCCTGAGTTTACTCAGAAGAGTTATCCTTAATAGTTTATACAAGGTAGTTACCTTGTAATATTATTCTTTAAAGATAATATCTTTGTTTTTTTGAGATGTCTTACATCTCTCTTTCTCTTACTACTCTTATATAACTACTATCTCGTATACGAGATAATATACATCTTCTAATATAAAGCTCTTGATCTTTAATATAAAGCTTTTGATCTTATGCTCACTCGTTATCACTCGTTCGCCTAAGCTCCATTGTACGCGCTGGCACGGTTTTTGTATAGAGGCATACACGCCATATGATGTCGTAAAAGCGACATGTTATCGAATTGGGATATGTGGTGAAAGATTCACCATACGATAACATTTCCACCTTTCCTACACGCAAACAAAAGCCCCGCACAGCCTTAACAAGGCTGTCGGGGCGATGATGGGTAGGGTTGCATGAGGAAATGTCTCACAGCGCTTTGTGGGGCGTTACAGATGGTTTGCTTGTGTCTGTATCGCAGTCGGCCAGTGGATCACGCGGTTACTCGGGAATCACAAGGTGTGAGAATGTTGCATCCACTTCTTTCTGGATGTCAGCAAGCAACTTCGCTTTGGCTTTCTCAATTTTCTCAGCTTCCTTCAACTCTGATGCTTGCAGCAATTGAGCAGTAAGAAGTTGTTTGTACCTTTCATGTTCGCTTTCTAGCCATGCGATATATTCAAGTTTAACTTGAGCGGCAAGCGCGATTTTGTCAGCAGTCTGGATTGACTCAGGTTTTTCCATACGGCAACTATAGCTACCAAAACCAATAGATACTGGGTAGTTCGTTCTTAATGTATAACCTTTGGTGTGATGATCGATGAGATTGCTCAGAAACTGGATTGGAATTTCACCACGTACAAGCGCAGTACATTCATCAGTTTGGTCATAAGCACTATGTCGAGCTTCTGTCAGTTGCTGCAATACTGTGGCATCAAACTTTGGGGCTGTACCTTGGATTGTTATGCGGTCGTTTGTTTTGCTGGTCATTATACTGGTTTCCTTTTGCTTTGAATGAGTTGAATCATGTTGGTGATAAGGGATGTGCGGTAACGCTCTTCATCAGTACTGAGTATGTCAGTGTTTATACTGGTGACGTTGGTTGTCTTGGTGATGATTGCATCACTATCTCCATGAGGTTTCTCTACGATTTGCTTGGCTTGTTGCTGTGCCTTTGCACGTCGTTCATTTGCCCGCGTTAACCCGAGAATGAAACGATCTAAACTATTACTCATGGCAAGTCATCCTGAGCTTCGATCAAAGCACTAACGCCATATTCGTTAACCAATCGGTCAAGCTGTGTAGTGACACGACGACATTCACGATGGTCGCTAACGGCAATCGCGGATTGTTGCATATGGAAGTAGTGCTTTATCTGAGCAACGGCAAGGTGACGTTCTAACATCGGTGTTGTAATTTCATTAACTGTGTTCATTGCTATATATTCCTTTTTGTTTGTTTGTGTTGGACGACACCTGACATATGACTGATCTGGCAAACTCAGCCCTTGTATAACGTGGCTTACAGACGTGTTAAAACGTCATGACATAGGGTAGCCAGGGTACACATTACCTCGCGTACAATCGCACTACAGGAGGTTCTATCGGTATCTGCTTAGATACGCCTTTGCTACCAGCGTACCGGTAAAGAATACTTCCGACAGGTCGTGATGATTGGCGTCTGGATTATTTTCTACCCAATGCCGGATGGTTGATTCCCGATCAGTTGGCATAGTTGATTCACGCTCATTGACGTGGCGAGTGGTTACCGGTTTGGATTTGCCGACTTTGCCATTACTCACTTGGTCTGCAATGTAGCCAGATCGTAACATCAAGTCACCGATATCAACGAGGGTGGAGTTTTGACGGCGTGACATTAAGAGCAGGTGTTTAAGTGACTTGTCACTGGCGGGAATGAATCTGTGCGTTACGGTGTCAGATGGTTTCTCAGTTTGATTCGTGACATTGATAACCAAGTTTGAACCACGATGCAGTACGATGTATGTATTCATTTGCTATTCCTTTTATACTATATGCTCTATCCTCTACTTTGTAGATTTAAAGTATTTTAGGGTTGATAGGTATTAGATGGTTGCAGCTTTCTTTGCTGCGTCATTCCGACGAACATTGTTTGAACAGGTACTAATCAGAACCTGTAGGGTATGTTGCAGGTTTTTATGTCCAACCCTATGCATGAGTTCTTGCAGTTGGAATACAGCTTTCTCGTTGAGAAAGATTTTCATTGTGCGAACTCCGTAGTTTGAATGATGCGATCATACAGATACTGGTCAATTGGTACGCCAACTGCATTAGCAGCTTTAGTAAAGAATGAGTGATTGGCAATGCTGAGCATCAGTTGTACTGGCAACATAGTAATGCGTGATTTTCTCCACGCTTTATTGCGGCAAGCTGAATTACAGGTTGTTGCATGTGCACGTCGGTTTAACAATGGGGAATTGCACGCACGGCAGTACGTCATAGGATTTACCTCTGATAATTAGAAAGTGTCTGTAAGTGTTTATGACAGGAAAAGAAAAAAGCCACACCGGTTAAGGAAATGGCTTTAGATGAATTAGCGGGAGGACAACAACAAACTACAAACCTTGAGAAGGAAGGCAAAAGGTTTGTGAGAGCACTTCAGTGGGAGGGCTACACTGAAATAGTCGCAGTGTTGTTATCAACTCCACATAAGAGAATAATAACACTAATTAATCGTATTTGTCAATATGCGTCCAAACTAAATTAGACAGTTACATCAACTTTCTCAATTGTCATACCCTTGGTATTTCTCTTGCCTGCCTGATTAAGTGGTCGAGGCGATTTAACATGTTTGTATGATCGTTCCATCGTATGCGCTAACTCGCCATCTGGTTTGTTTTCGTATGCCTGTACATCAACCGCTTCAGGTATGACATTGGAAATGGTGTGTTCCCACTCATCATCTTGAATCCGATAACCAAGTGTCATATTACCTTTGCGGACAACACCAGTGTAAACCCATGGTGTATCTGAATTAGCTAAATACAACTTACGTCCCGGTTGCACAGTTATCGAATACCCTGCTTGTTTGAGCAATGCGGTAAGTTGTACTGGGTCATTGAAAGCAAGACGATCATGCTCTACTGTTGCTTCATAACCAATAAAGGTAGATGTAGATTTAGAATCCACACCATCGTCTGCTTTACGTGCCAGTATTTCTAACTCACTGTCGATTGATGTACGGCGTTCATTCAGTAAATCATACTCAGCTTCTAACTCTGGTGAATCCGACTTTGCTTTTGCTAACAACTTTGCCAGTCTTTTGATTGAAGCTGTCACTTCGTCACGCTCAGTGGTAAGGGTAAGCTTACGCTTTGCATTGTCGGTTAGTTGTATAACCTTTAACGCTCTATCAATCCATGCTGGTGCAGTTGACAGATACATAAAGTGAATGACTTGGTAAGGGATTGTTTCCTTGTTTACACATCCAGCATCTTTTAGACGATGATGGGTAATACACCGCATATTATGTGGCCTGCTATCTTTCCTGTGTAGTATGTAGTTGGCACCGCACGTTCCACACTTAATCATTCCGACTAAGAAGTTTTTGGATGTATAACTTTGACGAGTGGTTTTCATTTCCTTTTGCCGCTGTTGTGCAAGCATGAATACTTCGGGTGTTACAACTGGCGTGTAAACATTAGGAATGTCATTCCAATAACCAATCGCTGATTTACTCTTGAGCCACATATCAACAGTTGGGCCAGAGCAAGTGGCAAACTCAGCCACACCAGATGCGCGCAGCCGATTAGCAATGGTATGTTTACCGACACCACTAATGTACAGGTCAAAAACTTCTTTGATGTGGTGTACAAGATGTTGTTTCAGTTCACCATCTGTCGTTAACCATGCAACAGCTAACCGCTTTACACCTTCACCGTTTCTTGCTTTTGTTCTGCGACTTTCATAACTAGCTGTCACTCGTTCGCTCAGTGTCTTGGAGTAACCATGTGCGGCCTGAATCTTGGCAACCAGCAAGTAAATTTGAGGACCATTCAAACTTTCTTCATCAAACCTATTACCATCATCCAAAGTAATGATTGCAACACCAGCTTTTAACACTGGTTTGATGATATCAATCATATCAAGCGGTGGTAATCTGCCTGTACGGTCCATTGCTTCGACCAAAACAACGTCACCAGATTGGATGTGACCAGCTTCTACAGCTATCAGAAGTTTTGCCCAACCGCCGCCAAGCTTGATGTGGTCACCGTGGTAACCAGACTTACCAATGTCAGCAAACGACAGGTCAGATGGTATGTAATCAGGGTTGGCAATCACCCACCGGTCTACCGCTTGTTTCTGGCGTTCATGACTTGAGCCACGCGCCTGCTTACCTGTGGAGAAGCGAATGTAACTGATTGCCTTGGGCATGAGGTGTCACCAGCGTTTCGGTGGAAAGCTGGAAGTGTATCATTCAGAGTTGCTGGGGGAAGGTGTAGATCACCTCACCGAGCACAATGCCCCAGAAGCCGTAGATATTGTCCGAGAGCAACCCACGCAACATGCCTTGGTTGCCGAACAGGTAAACCAGCGCGATGCCCGGCAGCATCGACGGCGCCATCAGTGGCAACAGTGACATGCCGCGCCAGATCCCTTTGCCGGGAATCAACGTGCGTTGCAGGGCGTAGGCAAACAGGTAGGCCAGCGGTACGACAATGGCCGCAACACTGAGGGAAACTTTCAGGCTGTTGCCAAGCAACCAGTGGAAATTCTCGCTGGTCACCAATTCACGGGCGGCGATCAGACCACCGCCCTGCCCGGCTTCGGAGCTGAACCCGCGCCAGAAGATCGCCAGTAACGGCATCAACACTGCGATGCCGAGCAACACCAGCAACAGCACTTTGCCGCCGACCACGAACACCCGGTCGCCGATCTCGGCACGGGAAGTCTGCCGAACCTGCTTGTGCGGTATCGGCAGCGCGAGGTTCGCGCTCATCAGGCGAACACCTGCAGGCTGCGTGGCGGCAAGGCGACCATGATCTGCTGCGCGCCGAGGCGTGGCATGGCTTCAGGCGCCAGCTCCGCGAGCAAGGCATGGCCCGGCAGTTGATCGAGTTCGAAGCTCATGCGGCAGCGGTTGCCGAGGAAGGTGATCTCGCGAACCTTGGCCGGAAACAGGTTTTCTTCATGCACCGGCGGGTTGACGTTGATCGCCTCTGGGCGGCAGAACAAACGGCCGGACGCGGTTTTCGCACTGCCGTCGGCCAGGCGCATGTTCATCCCGCCGACCTGGGCGTGGCTGTCGCTGCTGCGACGGAACGGCAACCAGTTGCCCTGGCCGACAAACTCCGCCACAAACGGCGTGGCCGGGCGATCGTAGATTTCCTGCGGCGTGGCGTATTGCTCGACCTTGCCGTTGTTCATCACGGCGATGCGGTCAGCCATCAGCATCGCTTCGTCCTGATTGTGCGTGACCATCAACGTGGTGATGCCGAGGTTGCGCTGCAATTGGCGCAGCTCGGTGCACAAGTGCTCGCGAACCCGGGCGTCGAGGGCCGACATCGGTTCATCCAGCAACAACAACGATGGCGCCGGGGCCAGAGCGCGGGCCAGGGCGACACGTTGCTGCTGACCACCGGACAGTTGGCCGGGGTACTTTTTCTCACTGCCGATCAGGCCGACCAGTTCCAGCATCTCACCGACTCGCTTGCGCACTTCGTCGCGTCCGCTGCCGGCGAGGCCGTAGGCAATGTTCGCTTCGACGGTCAGATTGGGGAACAGCGCGTAGGACTGGAACAGGATTCCGTAGTCCCGGGCTTGCGGCGCCAAGTGGGAAACGTCGCGCTCGCCGAGGTACAACTCGCCGCTGTCCTGTTTCTCCAGACCGGCGATGCAGCGCAGCAAGGTGGTTTTGCCACAGCCCGACGGGCCGAGCAGACACACCAGCTCACCGGCCGCGACGTCGAGGGAGACGTTATCCAGCGCGGTGAAAGCGCCGAAGCGTTTCTGCACGCCACGCACCTTCATGGGCGCGCCGGGGTTGGTCAGGGCAGTTGCGATCGAGTGGTTCATGGACAGACCTCATCAAGCAGATGAGGGCCATCCTAGGTTTGTAATGCGTCGGTCATGTGGCAGTGAGGCAAAAACGGTTGATAGTGGTATTTGGGGATTTTGGTTGGGGGAAATCCACAGTCTTATTCAGGATAAAAATGTGGCGAGGGGGCTTGCCCCTGCTGGGTCGCGAAGCGACCCCCAAACCTGCGAGGGTGTTTTTTCAGGCATACCGCATTCAATGGATTTACGACTGCTGCGCAGCCGAACGGGGGCAAGCCCCCTCGCCACAGGAATCTAGGCCGGGGCCATTTCCTGCGCCAACCCCAGAAACGCAGCCGGCAACCGCGCGCCTTTGCGTTCCTTCAGGCAATACAGGTATTCCGGAATCTGCGGCGCATTCTCGATGGTCAGCACCCGCAACTGCGGATCATGGGGCACTTCCTGCCGGGCAATGATGCTGATCCCGATATTGCGCAGCACCGCTTCGCGAATCGACTCACGGCTGCCAATCTCCAGCAACGGCCCGAAACTCACGCCCGCACTGGCCAGCAATTCCTCAGTCAGCCGCCGCGTGGTCGAGCCCGATTCGCGCATCAACAACGTATGCCCGGCCAACGCGCTCAGCGGCACATGGTCGTGCACCGCCAACGGATGATTGCGATGCACCGCCAGCACCAGCGGATCGCTGCCGAGCACCCGGCGGATCAGCCGCGCATCGTCGAGCAATTGCGAGGACGCGGCGACATCGACCCGGTAATCCTCCAACGCTTCGAGCACTTGCTGGGAGTTGCCGATTTCCACCGACACTTCCACCTGCGGCAGACGCTCGCGGAAGGTCTTCACCAGGTCGAGGATGTAATACGGCGCCGTAGCGGCGATGCGCAACGTGCCTTGGACCTGGCCGCTGTTGCGCAGGAAAAACTCGATGTCGGCTTCCTGCTGCAACAGCGTCTTGACCATCGGCAACAACCGCGCACCTTCGTCGCTGACGCTGAGACGGCGGCCGCCACGGTAGAACAGTTCAACCGAGTACTGGCTTTCCAGGTTGCGAATCTGCGTCGTCACGGTGGGCTGGCTCAGGCCGAGTTTCTTCGCCGCCAGGGTAATGCTGCCCAGGCGGGCCACCATGTAAAACGCCTTCAGCTCGGCACTCAGCACACCCGTTCCTCATCGCTTATTTGCGCAACAGGCGCAAACCGTTGAACACCACCAACAGGCTCACGCCCATGTCGGCGAACACCGCCATCCACATGGTGGCGATCCCGGCGAAGGTTACCCCAAGAAAGATCACCTTGATGACCAAAGCGAGGGCGATGTTCTGCTTGAGGATGCTCGACGTCTGGCGCGACAAGCGAATGAAGGTCGGAATCTTGCGCAGATCGTCGTCCATCAGGGCGACATCGGCGGTCTCGATGGCGGTATCGGTGCCGGCAGCCGCCATGGCAAAACCGATCTCCGCCCGCGCCAGTGCCGGGGCGTCGTTGATGCCGTCGCCGACCATGCCGACGTTGTGGCCCTGTGCATAAAGCGCTTCGATGGCTTGCAGTTTGTCGGTCGGCAACAGGTCGCCCTTGGCCTCGTCGATGCCGACTTGTGCGGCAATTGCCTGGGCGGTGTGGACGTTGTCGCCGGTGAGCATCAGGGTTTTGATGCCCAGGTCATGCAGCTGCTGGATCGCTTCGCGGCTGGATTCTTTGACCGTGTCGGCCACGGCGAATAATGCCAGCGGACCGGACTTGTCGAGCAGCAGCACTACGGATTTGCCCTGTTTCTCCAGCGCGAACAGCTTCTCTTCCAACTCGGGCGAGCACAGGTTCAGCTCTTCAACCAGGCGATGGTTGCCCAAGTGGTAGACCTGGCCGTTGATCTCGCCGCGCACACCGCGACCGGCCAGGGCTTCGAAGTTATCCACAACCAGCGGCGCAAAGTGTTTATCCACAGCCGCGTTGGCGATGGCCAGCGACACCGGGTGATCGGAGCGGCCGGCCAGTGCCGCTGCAATCGCGGGCGCTGTGGCATCGGCGGTCGGGTCAAGGGACAGATAATCGGTTTGTACCGGTTTGCCGTGGGTGATGGTGCCGGTCTTGTCGAGGGCCAGGTAATCGAGCTTGTAACCGCCCTCCAGATAAACGCCGCCCTTGACCAGAATCCCTTTGCGCGCCGCCGCCGCGAGGCCGCTGACGATGGTCACCGGGGTGGAAATCACCAAGGCACATGGGCAGGCGACCACCAGCAATACCAGCGCCCGGTAGATCCAGTCGAACCATACGGCGCCCATGAACAGCGGTGGAATCACGGCGATCGCCAAGGCCAGCACGAATACCGCCGGGGTATAGATTTTCGAGAACTGGTCCACGAAGCGCTGGGTCGGTGCCCGCGCCCCTTGGGCCTGTTCCACTGCATGGATAATCCGCGCCAAAGTCGAGTTATTGGCCGCAGCAGTCACGCTGTATTCCAGCGAGCCCGCCTGGTTGATGGTGCCGGCGAAGACTTTATCGCCCACGGTCTTCTCGATCGGCAGGCTTTCGCCGGTGATCGGCGCCTGATCGATGGTGGATGTACCGGACACGACTTCACCGTCGAGGCCGATCCGTTCGCCCGGCCGCACACGCACTCGGGCGCCCAATTCGATGCTTCTGACCTCCTGTTCGACCCAACTGCCGTCAGCCTGCTGCACCGTGGCCTGTTCCGGGGTCATCTGCATCAGCCCGCCGATGGCGTTGCGCGCGCGGTCGAGGGACTTGGCTTCGATCAACTCGGCCACGGTGAACAGGAACATCACCATCGCCGCTTCCGGCCACTGCCCGATCAGGATCGCGCCCGTCACCGCGATGCTCATCAGCGCGTTGATGTTCAGGTTGAGGTTCTTGAGGGCGATCCAGCCTTTCTTGTAGGTAGTCAGGCCACCGCTGAGGATCGAAATCAGCGCGATGATTGCCACCACCCAGGTCGGCGCGGCGTTGGTGAAATGGATCACTTCGGCGGCGAGCGCCCCCACGCCGGACAGCGCCAAGGGCCACCAGTGTTTTTTCTCGGCGACGGGTGCAGGGGCTTCAACGCCCTGCTCCAAAGGCTCGGCCACCATGCCCAGCGACTTGATCGCCTCGATGATCGGCGCCGTGCTCGGCAGGTCGTGGGTCACGCCCAACACGCGGTTGATCAGGTTGAATTCCAGCTGCTGCACACCCGTCAGCTTGCCCAGTTTGTTCTGGATCAGCGTCTGCTCGGTCGGGCAGTCCATCGCGTCGATGCGGAAACTGCTCAGCTGCGCACCGTCGGTCGGCTTGTCGCTCAACTTGATCAGCGACGGCGCCGCCACTTTCGAAGCACAGCAGGAATCCCCATGACCGCCGTGGTCATGCTTCTTCTGCACAGGCTGCAGCTTGTGGCTGTGATCAGCATGATCGTGATCGTGCCCGTCTTCGGGTTTGTGGGTGTGAAGGGAATCGCTCATCGGGTTGCGTCCATAAAGGTGCCTGTTGCCAAGTAAAGACCCTGTAGCCACTATAGGGTCAAGCAACCTTTTGGAGATTGTCGCGATGAAGATCGGAGAACTGGCCAAACTGACCGACTGCGCCGTGGAAACCATCCGCTATTACGAGCGCGAAAGCCTGCTGCCAGAGCCGGCCCGCAGCGATGGCAACTACCGCGTCTACACCCAGGCCCATGCCGAGCGCCTGACGTTTATCCGCAACTGCCGCACCCTCGACATGACCCTCGAGGAAATCCGCAGTTTGCTGACCCTGCGCGACAGCCCGCAGGACCAGTGCCAAAGCGTCAACGCGCTGATCGACGAACACATCCACCACGTCAAGGCACGGATCGATGGTTTGCTGGCCTTGCAGACACAACTGCTCGACCTGCGCCAACGCTGCGGCGAAGGGCCGGATATCGATCAATGCGGGATTTTGCAGCGGTTGGAAGTGAGTGGCGGGGTTGTGGCGACGGAGGTGGAGCATTCCCATGTAGGCCGCAGCCACGGCCATTAAAACCACCCAATAACCAATGTGGGAGCGGGCTTGCTCGCGAATACGGTGTGTCAGGCAACATTTCTATCGACTGACACACCGCTTTCGCGAGCAAGCCCGCTCCCACATTTTGTTCTGTGTTGAGGCTTAAACCGCCATCGGCGCGGTCATCGGCGCATGGTGCTGATAACCCTCAAGCGAAAAATCGCTCGGTTCGATCAACTCCAGCCATTCCGGCTGATAAACACCGGTCTTGGCAAACTCCGGCACACGCTCACTGATCACCAGTTTCGGCATCGGGAACGGCTCGCGGGTGAGCTGTTCATTCAGCATGTCCAAATGGTTTTCGTAAACGTGCGCATCGCCGATGAAATAGGTGAACCAGCGCGGCGTGTAGCCGGTCAGGCGCCCGATCAGGCTCAGCAGCGCCGCGCCTTCGGTGAGGTTGAACGGCGTGCCCAGGCCCAAATCGTTGGAGCGGATGTAGAGGGTCAGGGAGATTTCCTTCGTCTCGACATTCGGGTGGAACTGGTACAGCAGATGGCACGGCGGCAGGGCCATTTCATCGAGTTGCGCGACGTTCCAGCCGTGGAACAGGATGCGGCGGCTGCCCGGGTCCTTGATGATGGTGTCGACGCACTGGCGGATCTGGTCGATCGCCTTGTACAGCACCACGTAGGCCTGGCCGTCTTCTTCGCCTTCAGCGATCTGGCGATAGCCTTGGCTCAAAGTCTGCTCGATGGCGGCTTTGTTGCTGACCGGGATCTGCTTGTACGCCGGCCATTTGCGCCATTGCACGCCGTAGATTTCGCCGAGGTCGTCTTCGCCCTGACGGAACGGGTTGGCCAGCCACTGCGCGTTTTCGTTGGCGTTCTGGTCCCAGACCTTGCAGCCCAGGGCACGGAATTCGGCGGCGTTGTTCACGCCCCGCAGGAAACCGCACATCTCGCCGATGGCGGATTTGAAGGCCATCTTGCGCGTAGTGATCGCCGGGAAACCTTCCTTCAGGTCGTAACGCAGCATCGCGCCAGGGAAGCTGATGGTGTTGACGCCAGTGCGGTTGGCTTGCTTGGTGCCGTTCTTGATGACGTGGGCCACCAGATCGAGATATTGCTTCATGAGTTACCTGTGTCCTTGAACCCGGGAGCCGTCGCCCCCGGGATTCGAATTTATACCGCCGCCGCTGGCGCCGCCGGAGCGCGATGATACGCCAGCCAGATCAGGAACAGACCGGCGAGCACCATCGGTACGCACAGCACCTGACCCATGGTCAGCCAGCCCCAGGCCAGATAGCCCAGTTGCGCGTCCGGTACGCGGACGAATTCGACGATGAAACGGAAGATGCCGTAGAACAGCGTGAACATGCCGGACACTGCCATGGTTGGCCGCGGCTTGCGCGAGAACAGCCACAAGATCAGGAACAGCGCGACGCCCTCAAGCGCAAACTGATACAGCTGCGACGGGTGACGCGGCAACTGCGACGGATCGCTGAACGGCGGGAAGATCATCGCCCACGGCACGTCGGTCGGCTTGCCCCACAATTCGGCGTTGATGAAGTTACCGATACGCCCGGCACCCAAGCCGATCGGCACCATCGGTGCGACGAAGTCCATCAACTGGAAAAACGACTTGTTGTTCTTTTTACCGAACCACAACGCCGCCAGCATCACACCGATAAACCCGCCGTGGAACGACATGCCGCCCTTCCACACTTCGAAAATCAGCGTCGGGTTGGCCAGGTACGCACTCAGATCGTAGAACAACACGTAGCCCAGGCGGCCGCCGACAATGACCCCCATCGACATCCAGAAGACCATGTCGGAGAGTTTCTCCTTGGTCCAGGTCGGGTCGAAGCGGTTCAGCCGACGGGACGCCAGCAGCCAGGCGCCGCCGATGCCGATCAGGTACATCAGACCGTACCAGTGGATTTTCAGCGGACCGATGGCCAGGGCCACCGGGTCGATCTGCGGGTAAGGCAGCATTGCGACTCCTCGTTAGAGTTGAAACCTTCAAAATTCCCGGGGGACGCTGCCACCTCAGGATTAAGCCAGGATTGCGGTTGCGTCAGAGCAGGAAATTCAGCCCCACGCAGAACAGCAAAGCGGCGAACAGTCTTTTGAGCAAGCGCGGCGACAAGTTGTGCGCCAGTCGCGCACCGAAGCGAGCGAAGAACATGCTGGTCAGGGCAATCCCCAGCAACGCCGGCAAATAAACAAAACCGAGACTATGGGCCGGCAACAACGGATCGTGCCAGCCCAGAATCATGAAAAATAATGCACTGGACACGGCAATCGGCAAGCCGCAGGCCGATGAAGTCGCCACCGCTTGCTGCATCGGCACACTGCGCCAGGTCAGGAACGGCACGGTCAACGAACCACCGCCGATCCCGAAAATCGCCGAAGCCCAGCCAATCACACTGCCGGCCACGGTCAGACCGACTTTGCCCGGCACCGTTCGGCTGGCCTTGGGTTTGAAGTCCAATGCGAGCTGAACCGCGACGATCAGCGCGAATACGCCGATGATCTTCTGCAAATGCGGGCCGGAGATCGCCTCGGCGGTCAGCGCGCCGAAACCGGCACCGATCAGAATACCGAGGGTCATCCAGGCAAAAATCGGCCAACGCACGGCGCCACGGCGGTGATGCTCGCGGATCGCATTCACCGAGGTAAAAATGATTGTTGCCAGGGACGTACCGACGGCCAGGTGCGTGAGGATCGACGGATCGAAGCCCTGCAGCTTGAAACTGAACACCAGCACCGGGACGATGATAATCCCGCCACCGACCCCGAACAGCCCGGCCAGCACACCTGCACAGGCGCCCAGCGCCAGATAGAGCAGAAATTCCATGGCCGTTGTTCCACACGTCGCGAAAATAGGAGCGGCATGGTAACGGATGCATGGCCTCCAGCTCTACTGGATGGCGATGGATGCGCGGGCAATGTCTGCGTAGAGTGAGCAAAAAACACACAAGGACCACCTTATGTGCCTGATTATTTTCGCTTGGCGACCGGGGCATGCCCAGCCGCTGATCGTGGCGGCCAACCGCGACGAATTCTATGCTCGGCCTACCCAGCCCCTGGCGCAGTGGCCGCATGCGCCCCATGTGCATGCCGGTCGGGACCTGGAAGCGGGCGGCACCTGGCTCGGCGTCGGCGCAAACGGGCGCTTCGCTGCCCTGACCAATATCCGCGATCCACATCAGCCACCGTCGCCTCGATCACGCGGTGAACTGGTGGCAGGCTTTTTGAGCGGCGAGAGGTCAATTGATGACTATTTAGCCGACGTTGTCAGCCGTTCACGGGAATATGCCGGGTTTAACCTGCTGGTCGGTAATTCCAATGAGCTGTGGCACTTCAACGCCCGGGACAGCGAAGCGGTGATGCTGGCGCCTGGGGTCTATGGGTTGTCGAACGCTGGGCTGGATACGCCGTGGCCGAAAGTACTCAAAGCCAAGGCTGCGTTGAGTGAACTGCTGGACGACCCGCAGCCCGAGGCGTTGCTGGCGATTTTGCGTGATTCACAGACGGCGCCGCTGACGGAGCTGCCGGATACCGGGGTTGGATTGGCTACCGAGACGTTGTTGTCGAGTGTGTTTATTGCCAGCCCGACTTATGGGACGCGGGCGAGTACCGCATTGATTGTCCGGGCGGACGGGACGCGGCATATGGTCGAAAGGAGTTTCGGGCCGTATGGCGGGCATCTAGGGGAAGTGGAGATCAGGATTTAAAGGCCAGGATGTAAATTGTGGCGAGGGAGCTTGCTCCCGTCCGGCTGCGGAGCAGTCGTAAACCGGTCAATGCGAACTTTCTGAAAGAACGCATTGGCCGGATTGGGAGCGCTTCGCACTCCAGCGGGAGCAAGCTCCCTCGCCACAGGGCCAGCAGCGTTTAGAGTGTCTTGGCCGAAGCCGGATTAACCATCCGCGCCAACCCAAGGTTCTTCAGCGCCAATTGCAGCGAACTGTGGATAACTTGCGGGTTGTCGATGGTCATCAGCTCCGCCAGCAATTCCTTGGCCATGCTCAAGTTGACCTGACGCAACATCCACTTCACCTTCGGCAAGTTGGTGGCGTTCATCGACAGGCTGTCGAAGCCCATCGCCATCAACAGCACTGCCGCTGCCGGGTCGCCGGCCATTTCGCCGCAGATACTCACTGGCTTGCCTTCGGCATGCGCATCACGCACCACGTTCTGCAAGGCTTGCAGCACCGCCGGGTGCAGGTAGTCGTAGAGATCGGCCACTCGCGGGTTGTTGCGGTCCACGGCCAACAGATACTGGGTCAGGTCGTTGGAGCCGACCGACAGGAAGTCCACTTGCCGCGCCAGTTCCTTGGTCTGATAAACAGCCGCCGGAATCTCGATCATCACGCCAATCGGCGGCATCGGCACGTCGGTGCCTTCGTCGCGGACTTCGCCCCAGGCCCGGTGAATCAGGTGCAGGGCCTCTTCGAGTTCGTGAGTGCCGGAGATCATCGGCAGCAGGATCCGCAGGTTGTTCAAGCCTTCGCTGGCCTTGAGCATCGCGCGAGTCTGGACCAGGAAGATTTCCGGGTGGTCGAGGGTGACGCGAATACCGCGCCAGCCGAGAAACGGGTTGTCTTCCTTGATCGGGAAGTACGACAGCGATTTGTCACCGCCGATGTCCAGGCTGCGCATGGTCACCGGTTGCGGATGGAACGCAGCGAGCTGCTCGCGATAGATCGCCAACTGCTCTTTTTCACTCGGGAAGCGCTGGTTGATCATGAACGGCACTTCGGTGCGGTACAGACCAACGCCCTCGGCGCCACGCTTCTGCGCCCGCGCCACGTCCGCCAGCAAGCCGGTGTTGACCCACAGCGGCATGCGGTGACCATCGAGGGTCACGCACGGCAAGTCGCGCAGGGAGTCGAGACCGAGCGCCAGTTGTTTCTCTTCTTCCACCACTTCGGCGAACTGCTTGCGCAGCACGTCGCTGGGGTTGGTGTAGACCTCGCCGCGATTACCATCGACGATCAATTCGATGCCGTCGACCTTGGCATACGGCAGATCAACCAGGCCCATCACCGTCGGGATGCCCATCGCCCGAGCGAGAATCGCGACGTGGGAGTTGCCTGAACCGAGGACCGAAACCAGACCGACCAGCGTGCCTTCCGGCACCTCGCCGAGCATCGCCGGCGTCAGTTCTTCGCTGACCAGAATGGTTTTTTCCGGGTAGACCAGGTTCTGCTGGCGCTCTTCCTGCAGGTAGGCGAGCAAACGGCGGCCAAGGTCCTTGACGTCCGAGGCGCGCTCACGCAGGTAAGCATCGTCCATCAACTCGAAGCGATTGACGTGATCGGTCACCACTTGGCGCAACGCGCCCTGGGCCCACTGGCCGGTCTTGATCACGGTGGTGACTTCGCTGCCCAGCGCTGCATCGTCGAGCATCATCAGGTAGACGTCGAACAGCGCGCGCTCTTCCGGGCGCAGCTGGGTCGCCAGTTTGGCCGACAGCGCGCGCATGTCGGCGCGCACGCCTTCGATGGCGGTCTTGAACAACGCCAGTTCAGCGTCGATGTCGGTGATGGTCTTGTCCGGCACCACGTCCAGGTCGGCGGGCGGCAACATGACCACGGCCGTACCGACTGCCGCACCCGGCGAACCCGGTACGCCGACGAACTTGGCTTCCTGGATGCCTTTGCCCTGACGGCCCAGGCCACGGATCGAACCGGTGGCCTCGGCGTGGGCGATAACGCCGGCCAGTTGCGCGCTCATGGTCACGAGGAAGGCTTCTTCACCTTCATCGAACTGGCGGCGTTCTTTTTGCTGAATGACCAACACGCCGACGACGCGACGGTGGTGAATGATCGGCGCCCCGAGGAATGAGGCGTAGCGTTCTTCACCGGTCTCGGCGAAGTAACGATAGCGCGGGTGATCCGCGGCGTTTTCGAGGTTCAGGGGTTCTTCACGCGTGCCGACCAGGCCAACCAGACCTTCGTTGGGTGCCATGCTGACTTTGCCGATCGAGCGCTTGTTCAAGCCCTCGGTGGCCATCAGCACGAAGCGGTTGGTTTCCGGGTCAAGCAGGTAGACCGAGCAGACCTGGCTGCCCATGGCCTCTTTGACGCGCAACACAATAATCCCCAACGCCGCCTTGAGATCCTTGGCGGAGTTAACTTCCTGGACGATCTTGCGCAGCGTATTGAGCATGGCTCGGGGTCGAACTCCGTCGTCAGTCGCGCGTTAAAAGGCGCGGGGCAAGCTCTTTGAGAGCGCGTCGATACACCTCGCGCTTGAATGTCACCACCTGGCCCAACGGATACCAATAACTGACCCAGCGCCAGCCATCGAATTCCGGTTTACCGGTCAAATCCATCCGCACCCGCTGCTCGTTGGAGATCAGGCGCAGGAGAAACCATTTCTGTTTCTGGCCGATACACAGCGGTTGGCTGTGGGTACGGACCAGACGTTGCGGCAAACGATAGCGCAACCAGCCCCGGGTGCAGGCGAGAATTTCAACATCTTCGCGCTCCAGGCCGACTTCTTCGTTCAACTCGCGGTACAAGGCGTCTTCCGGCGTCTCCTGGGGGTTGATCCCTCCCTGTGGAAACTGCCAGGCATCTTGATTGATACGGCGAGCCCATAGCACCTGGCCGGCATCATTCGTGAGAATGATCCCGACATTGGGGCGGAAACCATCGGGGTCGATCACGGCAACAACCTCGCAAACGCATGTCGCCGCATTGTTCCACAAAGGTTGTGAAGGCAGCAACGAGCCGGCCCACCTTATGTGCACTCTTGTGAAAAGTACGTATTCTGGGGACCTTTCTACAGACTTTTCAGCGAGTAACTGCAATGCGGCTGGCTTTATTCGACTTGGACAACACGCTTTTGGGCGGCGACAGTGACCACGCTTGGGGCGATTACCTGTGCGAACGCGGCTTTCTCGACGCCGTGACCTACAAGGCACGCAACGATGAGTTCTATCAGGACTACCTGGCGGGCAAGCTGGATAACGCCGAATACCTGAACTTCTGCCTGGAAATTCTCGGCCGCACCGAGATGGCCACGCTGGATCAATGGCATCTGGACTACATGCGCGACTGCATCGAGCCGATCGTACTGCCCAAGGCCCTCGAACTGCTGGCCAAGCACCGCGAAGCCGGCGACAAACTGGTGATCATCACCGCCACCAACCGCTTCGTCACCGGACCGATTGCCCGGCGCCTGGGGGTTGAAACCCTGATTGCCACCGAATGCGAAATGGTCGACGGCCGCTACAGCGGGCGCAGCACCGACGTTCCGTGCTTCAAGGAAGGCAAGGTCACGCGGCTGAATCGTTGGCTGGAAGAGACCGGGTATTCGCTCGAAGACAGTTATTTCTATAGCGATTCGATGAATGATTTGCCGTTGCTGGAGCAGGTGGCGAATCCGGTGGCTGTGGACCCAGATCCAAATTTACGCGCCGAAGCCGAGAAGCGTGGCTGGCCGGTGATGACTCTGCGCGACTGAAACCCTTTGTAGCAGCTGCCGAGGCACGAGGCTGCGTCGGGCTGCGCAGCGGCCCCCGAGGGCGGTCCTGCGGACACGCAACGCAGCCTCGTACCTCGGCAGCTGCTACATATTGATTCGTGTCAAACCGGCTTGGCGCCCATCAACCCTGCAATCGCGATCAAGCAGACAAAACTGAACAACGCCAACGCAAAGGTAAATTTCCCTACGCCACCCGGCGCCGTGCGCAGCTTGTTAAGACGCACCAGCAACCAGAACCACGCCAGCGCCGCCACGGTGTACAGCACGCTCGACGCCAGAATCCACGTCTGCCCCAGCGGCCAGCCCACCAGATGCACCATCCACCAGCCGGTGAACGGCATGCTCAGCAACGCCAGGCCCATCAGCAACCAGACAAACACACACGGCCGTTGCAACGTACGGCTTCCCGCCGTCGCATCACCCTTGCGCCGCGCAAGTCCGACCCATATCGCCAGACCCAGGGCGCTGGCCAGCAGCAACACCGTTGCCACCACATGCGCCACTTTCAGGGCGGTTAACGTTTCCATGGTTCGATTTCCTTATGACGTGCCCATCAGCGTAGCCGCTCAGCCGAGAAACAGTTTGTAGGCCGGGTTGTCGCTTTCATCCCAGTACGGGTAGCCGATTTCTTCCAGTGCTGCGGGCACCAGATGACGTTCATCGTGAGGCACTTGCAGGCCGGCCACCACACGCCCGTCCGCAGCGCCGTGGTTACGGTAGTGGAACATCGAGATGTTCCAGCGCCCGCCCAGCTTATTAAGGAAGTTGAACAGCGCGCCCGGACGCTCCGGAAATTCGAAGCGCAAAATCACTTCGTCGACCACGTGCGCCGCGCGACCACCGACCATATGGCGGATGTGCAGCTTGGCCAATTCGTTGTCGGTCAAGTCGAGCACCGGGAAACCTTGCTCGCTGAGACTGGCGATCAGTGCACTGCGCGGGTCGTTGTCCGGGTGTGTCTGCACGCCAACGAAGATGTGCGCTTCGCTGCCGGTGTTGTAGCGGTAGTTGAATTCGGTGATCTGGCGTTTGCCGATGGCTTCGCAGAACGCTTTGAAGCTGCCCGGTTTCTCCGGGATGGTCACGGCAATGATGGCTTCGCGACCTTCACCCAGTTCGGCGCGTTCGGCGACATGGCGCAGGCGATCGAAGTTGACGTTGGCGCCGGAGTCGATGGCCACGAAGGTGTGACCGGTGACGCCATTCAGGTCGACGTACTTTTTGATCCCGGCCACGCCCAGAGCGCCGGCAGGCTCGGTGATCGAGCGGGTATCGTCGTAGATATCCTTGATTGCCGCGCAGATTTCATCGGTGCTGACGGTGATCACTTCATCGACGTAGTCTTTGCAGATATCGAAGGTGTGCTGGCCGATCTGCGCTACTGCCACGCCGTCGGCGAAGATACCCACGGTCGGCAGAATCACGCGCTCGCCGGCGGCCATCGCGGCTTGCAGGCAGTTTGAATCGTCCGGCTCGACGCCGATGATCTTGATTTCCGGGCGCAGGTATTTCACGTACGCCGCGATGCCGGCGATCAAACCGCCGCCGCCCACCGGGACGAAAATCGCATCGAGACGGCCAGGGTGTTGGCGCAGAATCTCCATGGCCACCGTGCCCTGCCCGGCAATGGTGTGGGGATCGTCATACGGGTGGATGTAGACGTAGCCTTTTTCGTCGACCAGTTTCAGCGAGTAAGCCAGGGCTTCCGGGAACGAATCGCCGTGCAGCACCACTTTGCCGCCACGCGAGCGCACGCCTTCGACTTTGATTTCGGGGGTGGTCTTGGGCATGACGATGGTCGCTTTCACGCCCAACACCTTGGCCGCCAGGGCCAGGCCTTGCGCATGGTTGCCCGCCGAGGCGGTGACCACGCCGCGCGCACGTTCTTCATCGCTCAGCTGGGTCAGCTTGTTGTAAGCGCCGCGAATCTTGAACGAGAACACCGGCTGCAAGTCTTCGCGCTTGAGCCAAATATTGTTGCCCAGCCGCTCGGAGAGCTGGCGAGCAGTCTGCAATGGGGTTTCTACGGCAACGTCATAAACGCGCGAGGTGAGGATCTTTTTCACGTACTGTTCGAGCATCGGAAAGCATCACTGAGCGGGTTGGGCAGGGCCAAGGAGTCTAACCCGGCTTTCGGGCGGGCGACCACACTAAACAGGTGGTTTTAGACACCATTGAACCCTTGTGGCGAGGGAGCTTGCTCCCGCTGGAGCGCGAAGCGGTCCCCTGCATTCTTTCAGACATACCGCGCAGGCAGGTTTTGCGACTGCTTCGCAGCCGAACGGGGGCGAGCCCCCTCGCCACAGGAGTGTTTCCCCCTTCCCCGCCCCGAAGCCTATAATGCCGGCCTTTCCGTTCTCCCCTTGCCCGCTTCGGAGCCCGCATGACCCAGGATCAACTCAAACAGGCAGTGGCCCAGGCCGCCGTCGACTTCATCCTTCCGAAACTCGACGACAAGAGCGTCGTCGGTGTCGGCACCGGCTCCACTGCCAACTGCTTCATCGATGCACTGGCCAAGCACAAGGGTGCGTTCGATGGCGCCGTCGCCAGTTCCGAAGCCACCGCCGCGCGCCTCAAGGGCCACGGGATTCCGGTGTATGAGCTGAATACCGTCAGCGACCTGGAGTTTTACGTCGATGGCGCCGATGAAAGCGACGCGCACCTGAACCTGATCAAGGGCGGCGGCGCAGCCCTGACCCGCGAGAAGATCGTCGCGGCCGTGGCCAAGACTTTCATCTGCATCGCCGATGGCAGCAAATTGGTGCCGGTGCTCGGCGCGTTCCCGTTGCCAGTGGAAGTGATCCCGATGGCCCGCAGCCACGTGGCCCGCGAGCTGGTGAAACTGGGCGGCGACCCGGTTTACCGTGAAGGCGTACTGACCGACAACGGCAACATCATCCTCGACGTGTTCAACATGCAGATCACCAACCCGGTGGAGCTGGAGACTCAGATCAATGCGATCGTCGGCGTGGTCACCAACGGCTTGTTCGCGGCGCGTCCGGCGGATTTGCTGTTGTTGGGCACCAGCGAAGGCGTCAAAACCCTGCGCGCCGAGTAACCCGCCACGCAGATAAACCTGTGGGAGCGGGCTTGCTCGCGAAAGCGGTGTGTCATTCAACGATGATGTTGACTGATCCACCGCCTTCGCGAGCAAGCCCGCTCCCACAGTTATTTTGGGGTGTTGGTCAGGGTTGTGCTGGTTTTTTGAAGGTGTAGAACAGGTTCGGTTCGCTCACCAGGTACAACGTACCGTCGTCATCCATCGCAATCCCTTCCGCCTGCGGCACAGTCTTTTGCAGGCCCTGGCGCCCCTTGTTCAGGGACATCGTGCTCAGCGGTCGCCCATCCACATCCAGTTCCATGATCAGCCGTGACTCGTCGGACAGCGCCATCAAGTGGCCGCTGCGCTCGTCGTATTGCAGGCTCGACAGGTCCCGCACAAACATCCCGGCATCGCGCTTGGGGTTGTTGACGACGTGTACGGCGTAGGATTTTTCCGGGTTGTAATGAGGGAAGCCCTGCACTTCGTAGATCAGCATCGGGTCGCGCTCCTTGGCGACGAACAGGCGCTTGCCCACCGAGTCGTACGCCAGGCCTTCGAAACCCTTGTTGCCGCTCATGTGCACACCGAGGGTCATTTGCTCAGCGTCGGCGGCGTCGAGAAATGTGGTGTCTTTCTCCAGATGAATCTTGATCAAGCGCTGCTGGCTTTCATCGGTGACCACGTAGGTGTCGGCGCTGATGAACTCCACCGCTTCCGGGTCGCCGAAGCCGATCAGAGAGATCCGCCGCAAGATCTTGCCATCCAGGGACAACTCGATCAGTTCGGCATTTTTGTTGGTCACCGTGAACAGGCTTTTGCGCACCGGATCGTAGGTCAGCGCCGAGACGTCATCGTCCAGGCCGTCGATCACTTGCGCCTCGATCACCACCCGATAATGGTCCAGGCCAATGGAATGCTCACCTGCCGGCTGCCATAACGTGTGCAGATTGAACCAGGCGCGCTCGAACAAGCGCAGGTACTGGCCGAGCGCGACGAGCACGATCAACGCAATCACCGACAGGATCAAAATCAGGGGTTTGGGACGGGCAAGTCGACGCATTCAGGCAAGCTCGAAAACAGGGCGGGCGGATGAAATACCACGGCCATCTGAATTCAAGCTTAATGGCCAGTGGCCTTCGACCACAACTGTGGGAGCGAGCCTGCTCGCGATGGCGACCTCAAGGACGCCTTCGCCGGCAAGCAGTGCTCCTACAGGTGTGTTTCACGTAGCGATCGGTTATTTCTGTTTTTCGAAGCGATAAAACAGATTCGGCTCGCTGACCATGTACAACGTGCCCGCTTCGTCCATGGTCACGCCTTCAGCGCGGGGAATGGTTTTCTTCAGGCCGTTGAAACCGCCCAGCAGGGTCATGAAGCTGACTTGCTCGCCCTTCTCGTCCAGCTCCAGCAACAGGTGCGAGTCGGCGGACAACACCAGGGTGTGGCCGGTGCGCGGGTCGATGGCCAGGGCCGACAGGTTGCGGATGTCCAGTTCGTTACTGGCGAGTTTCTGCTTGTCACCCTTGAGGGTCTGACTGCCATCGCTTTTCCAGCTGAACAGCGCTGGCGGGCGCTCTTCACCCAGCAACAGTTGCTGGTTGCGCGGGTCCCAGACGATGGCTTCGAACGCTTTGTTCTGGTCTTTCGACGGACCCAGGTCGTATTTCGGGAAGTCTTCGCGGCGTAGTTCGCGAGTGGACGCATCGACCTTGATGATCGACAGCATGTGCTCGCGCTCATCGGTGATGGCGATCAAGCCATTGCCCATGGTCGTCACGCCTTCCGGATTGGTCCAGCCCACCAGCGGCATTTTGCGCAACACTTCGCCCTGCAGGGTCAGTTCAACCAGGAACGGGTTTTTGCCCATTACCGAGAACAGGGTTTTGGTCTGCGGGTCGTAGGACAGGTCCGACGCCTCGTCCTTTTCCATGCCCGGCAGCAGCTTGGCATCGATCACCGCCCGGTAATCCGGGAGCCAGACACTCTGCTGACGCTCGGCAGGAGTTTCCAGACGCTCGCGCAACCAAAGCACGCCGCGGTCATCCCAATGCATGGCAAACGCCAGGCCATAACCCGCCGCAATCACCAGCAACAGCCAGTAATACCAGCGCATCAGGAATCGTGGACGACGAGGGGTTTGCAGAGTCGGGAGCGGTTGCGTGGCCATCAGGGGATGCGTTCCAGAAATTCAGGCTAAGGGTAATAGCACAAACGAGCCGGCTCAGACGCCAGGAACCGCGGAATTATCCAGACAGAATGTGAAAAAAACGGGAAATGGCGGGAAAGCCCTTTTCAGGACATCCCAAAAACCAATGTGGGAGCGGGCTTGAACTGGTCAAGTAATTCTGGACACCCGTTACGGTTTTTTCACGCCGCCATTTTCTCCATGGCGACCGGTGACCGGTAATCGTTGTAGCTATGAAGCCTGACGTTGTTGTAGCGCATCACGTAGCGCTGCAAATCAGCTCGGGCTTCATACTCCGAGCGGTAACCGGCTTCAGGCACCCACTCTGATTTCAGACTTCCAAAGAAACGCTCCATCGGGGCGTTATCCCAGCATTCGCCTTTACGACTCATGCTTTGCCGCAGCCCATTCGCCAGCAACTCATTCCTGAACTTATGGCTGGTGTACTGGCAGCCTTGATCGGAGTGAAACAGCACGTCTTTGGGTTTTCCTCGCAGCTCAACCGCCATCCGTAGGGCCTCGCAGGTCAGCTCCGCATCCGAGATCATCGAAAACGCCCAGCCCACGAGACGGCGGGCGAACAGATCCAGAACCGCTGCAAAATACATCCACCGCGTGCCGACCCTGATGTACGTCACGTCCGCGCACCACACTTGGTTGATCGCCGTGACATCAAACTCGCGCTTGAGCACGTGCGGCGCCACCAAGGCTTCAACACCCGATGACTTGTATTTGTGACGCCGGCGCTGACGACTGACCACGCCGGCTTCTCGCATCAAGCTGCGAGCCAAGTGCCGCCCGACGCGATGCCCCTTGGCTTTCAGCTCCCTGGAGAGGGTGCGCGCCCCCGCGGACGCTCTGGATTCCTTGTGATGCTCGACCAGCATGGCTTTGAGTTTCTCCCGCTCAGGGTTCACCTTGCCTTGGCGCTGACGCCAGGCATAAAAACTGCTGCGGCTGACTTCAAACACCCGGCAGCAGTCGTTAACGCCGTATCGCTCGCCCAGCTCATTGATCAGTGAGAATGATCTTTGGCGTCCAACAGCAGGAGAGCACTGGCCTTTTTTAGGATTTCGATATCCCGGTCTTTTTGCCTGAGCAAGGCTTTAAGTTCCTGGATTTCTCGCTGGTCAGCGGTGATCGCTTTGGCTCCCACCGGCGTCGAACCCTGGCGTTCTTTACGCACCTGGTCGACCCAGCGACGCAAGGCCGTAGGGCCAATATCTAAACTGGCACAGACCTCGGGAACCGATATCCCCTCGTCCAGCACCATGCCGACAGCCTTGAGTTTGAATTCAGTTGAATAAGAAGTACGCATACCAAACACCTCAGATTTGGGCGCCATCATAACGCCCGATTGAAGTGTCCAAAATCATTAGGCCTGATCAGCTTGCTCGCGAATGCGGTGGATCAGTCAACATCATCGTTGAATGACACACCGTATTCGCGAGCAAGCCCGCTCCCACAGGAGGGTTATGCGTGAATCAGCGAACGCTGCTGGTGAAGCTTGCTGGCGCCCGGCAATTCCAGCACGATCTCATCACCGACATTCAGCGGACCAACGCCCACCGGTGTGCCGGTCAGGATCACATCACCGGCCTGCAGCGAGAAGCAGCCGGCCATGTACTGGATCATCGGCACGATCGGGTTGAGCATGTCCTTGCTGTTGCCATCCTGGCGGACTTCGCCGTTGATGGTCAGGCGGATGCCGATGTCGGTCAGGTCGGCAAAAGTGCTGCCTACCACGAACGGTGCAATCACTGCCGCGCCATCAAACGACTTGGCGATTTCCCAAGGCAGGCCCTTGGCTTTCAGCTCGGACTGCTTGTCCCGCAGGGTCAGGTCCAGGGCCGGGGCGAAACCGGAGATCGCATCCAGCACTTCTTCGCGGCTCGGTTTGGTCGACAGCGGCTTGCCGATCAACACGGCGATTTCAGCTTCGTAGTGCACGCCGCCGCGCTCGGTCGGAATGGCAAAACCGCCTTCCAGCGGCACCACGCAACTGCCCGGTTTGATGAACAACAACGGCTCGGTAGGGACCGGGTTATCCAGTTCCTTGGCGTGCTCGGCATAGTTACGGCCGATGCACACCACTTTCCCGAGCGGGAAGTGAATACGCGTACCGTCGACATACTGGTGCTGATAGCTCATTACCGACTCCTGCCTGGTGAATTCGTGAAGTTCGCGGCTCACACCGCGAAGATTTTGCCCGGGTTCATGATGCCATTCGGGTCGAACACTGCCTTGACGGCTTTCATGTACTCGATCTCAACCGGCGAGCGGCTGTAGGTCAAGTAGTCACGCTTGGTCATGCCCACGCCGTGTTCGGCGGAAATCGAACCGTTGTACTTCTCGACGGTTTCGAACACCCATTTGTTCACCGTAGCGCACTTGGCAAAGAACTCATCCTTGCTCAGGTTTTCCGGCTTGAGGATGTTCAAGTGCAGGTTGCCGTCGCCGATGTGGCCGAACCAGACGATTTCGAAGTCCGGGTAGTGTTCGCCGACGATCGCGTCGATTTCCTTCAGGAACGCCGGGACTTTCGATACGGTGACCGAAATGTCGTTCTTGTACGGCGTCCAGTGGGAGATGGTTTCGGAGATGTACTCGCGCAGCTTCCACAGATTCTGCAGCTGGGTTTCGCTCTGGCTCATCACACCGTCCAGCACCCAGCCCTGCTCAACGCAGTGCTCGAAAGTTTCCAGGGCGTGGTTGGCCACTTCTTCAGTGGTCGCTTCGAATTCCAGCAGAGCGTAGAACGGGCAATCGGTTTCGAACGGCGCCGGTACATCGCCGCGGCCCATGACTTTGGCCAGGGCTTTGTCGGAGAAAAATTCGAACGCGGTCAAGTCGAGTTTGCTTTGGAACGCGTGCAATACCGGCATGATCGAGTCGAAATCGGTGGTACCGAGGACCATGGCGGTGAGGTTTTTCGGCGCACGGTCGAGGCGCATGGTGGCTTCGACGACAAAACCGAGGGTGCCTTCAGCGCCGATGAACAGCTGACGCAGGTCGTAGCCGGTGGCGTTCTTGATCAGGTCGCGGTTCAGTTCCATCACATCGCCCTTGCCGGTGACGACTTTCATGCCGGCCACCCAGTTGCGGGTCATGCCGTAGCGAATCACCTTGATCCCGCCGGCATTGGTGCCGATATTGCCGCCAATCTGGCTCGAACCGGCGGAAGCGAAGTCCACCGGGTAGTACAGGCCTTTCTCTTCAGCGACGTTCTGCAAATGCTCGGTGACCACGCCTGGCTGACAAACAGCGGTGCGATCGGTGAGGTTCACATCGAGAATCTGGTTCATGTAGTCGAACGACACGACCACTTCGCCATTCGCGGCCACCGCAGCGGCGGACAGCCCGGTACGACCGCCGGACGGCACCAGCGCAACCTTGTGCGCGTTGGCCCAGCGCACGATGGCCTGGACTTGCTCGGTGGTCTTGGGAAACACGATGGCCGTAGGGGCCGGGGCGAAATGCTTGGTCCAATCCTTACCGTAAGCATTCAGGGAGTCGGCATCGGTCAGGACCTTGCCAGGCTCAACCAGGGTCTTCAGCTCTTCAATCAGGGCAGGATTGGTCATCGACAGAACTCTCGAACAATTCATGGTCATCCTGAGAACGCTTCACGTCGCAGGAATGAGTGTTTAGCGGGGTGCGTATGCTAGCATACCGACCCCGCAGAGTAGTGCCCAAAGGCTATTCTGCGGTGACGGCTTTCTTGCCGTCCGGGTCAGCGTCTGCTGGCTATTTCCTGCCATTTTTCTCCGGGATACAGGTTTACGCAGATGAGCAAGACTTCTCTCGATAAGAGCAAGATCAAGTTCCTTCTTCTCGAAGGCGTCCACCAATCGGCTGTCGACGTTCTCAAGTCGGCGGGCTACACCAGCATTGAGTACCTCACGGGTTCTCTGCCGGAAGCCCAGCTGAAGGAAAAGATCGCTGATGCGCACTTCATCGGCATTCGCTCCCGCACTCAACTGACCGAAGAGATCTTCGATCACGCGAAGAAGCTCGTGGCTGTAGGGTGTTTCTGCATCGGCACCAACCAGGTTGACCTGAACGCTGCCCGCGAACGCGGTATCGCGGTGTTCAACGCGCCGTACTCCAACACTCGCTCCGTGGCTGAGCTGGTGCTGGCCGAAGCGATCCTGTTGCTGCGCGGCATCCCTGAGAAGAACGCTTCCTGCCACCGTGGCGGCTGGATCAAGAGCGCGGCCAACTCCTTCGAAATCCGTGGCAAGAAGCTCGGCATCGTCGGTTACGGCTCGATCGGTACGCAGCTGTCGGTCCTGGCGGAAGGCCTGGGCATGCAGGTGTATTTCTACGACACCGTGACCAAGCTGCCATTGGGCAACGCGACTCAGGTCGGCAGCCTGACCGACCTGCTGGGCATGTCTGACATCGTCACCCTGCACGTTCCGGAAACCGCCGCCACCCAGTGGATGATCGGCGAGAAGGAAATCCGCGCCATCAAGAAGGGCGGCATTCTGATCAACGCCGCTCGCGGCACCGTGGTTGAGCTGCAAGCCCTGGCTGACGCGATCAAGGACAAGCACCTGATCGGCGCCGCAATCGACGTGTTCCCGGTGGAGCCACGCTCCAACGACGAAGAGTTCGAAAGCCCGCTGCGTGGCCTGGACAACGTGATCCTGACCCCGCACATCGGTGGTTCCACCGCTGAAGCGCAAGCCAACATCGGTCTGGAAGTGGCAGAAAAACTGGTCAAGTACAGCGACAACGGTACGTCCGTATCGTCGGTGAACTTCCCGGAAGTGGCCCTGCCGGCTCACCCTGGCAAGCACCGTCTGCTGCACATCCACGAGAACATCCCGGGTGTGATGAGCGAGATCAACAAGGTCTTCGCCGAAAACGGGATCAACATCTCCGGTCAGTTCCTGCAGACCAACGAGAAAGTCGGCTACGTGGTTATCGACGTCGATGCCGACTACTCGGAAATCGCCCAAGAGAAACTGCAGCACATCAACGGCACCATTCGTTGCCGCGTGCTGTTCTGATAGCGATTTGAGCGACAAAAAAAGGAGACCTTCGGGTCTCCTTTTTCATGGGCACTACACTGTCATTTAACGTTGACGGTGATCTTCTTCGAAACGATCGGTGGATCGAACGGCATGTGGCCGCTGTCACCCAGCTCCAGTTGCAAGGTGTGCTTGCCCGGGGTCAGTTTGATTTCGGCCTGGGTCTGCGCCTTGCCGAAGTGCATGTGGTTGGCGTCCAGCGGAATCGGCGCGCCGGCGGCGGGCAGTTTGTCGACATCAATCAGCAAGTGATGGTGACCCGTGTTCTTGGTGACATCACCGGCCGGTGCCAGCGAAACATCCTTGACGCCGAATTTGACGATGGAGGTTTGCTCGATGGTGGCGCCGTCTTCGGGAGATACGATAAACACTTCCGCACCTTTAGGCGCCGGAGTCGCGGCGCTGGCCAGCACCGACACACCCATCAACAGGCCAGCCAATGCTGCTCGTGGCATAAACGTTTTCATTCTCTTCTCCAGTTTTTCCGTAAAATCCGCGTGGCCGAGACAACTTAACGGCCATTCGTTGTCGAAGGACCTCGACAACCATAGCAAAGCGAGCCTGAACCAGAGCATCGCGATAATGAATTCAAAGGAGTGACCATGCGTTTTTTGCCTGGCCTGATCTGCCTGCTACCCCTTTTGAGCCCTTTGGCTCATGCCGAATTGATTGACGATGTATTTGACCGCGGCGAATTGCGTATTGCTCTTGAGGCTAATACACCGCCCTTCAATTTCAAGGACGACGGCAAACTGACCGGGTTCGAAGTCGAGCTGGGCCAACTGCTGGCCAACGAACTGGATGTGCGCGCCGACTTCGTCATCACCGACACCAGCGATCTGCTGCCAGGCGTTGAAACCGGCAAGTACGACGTGGCGATCAACCACATAGCAATGACCGCGGATCTGAAGGATCGTTTCGACTTCAGCGAGCCCTACAGCCACACCGACGCGCAATTGATCGTGCAGAAAGAAGAGCCGCAGTCGATGCTGTTGGTGCAGTCGCTCAAGGAAGCGGTGCCGAAGGAGAGTCAGCCGGTGACCCTGGCGATTCCGTTTCAGAAAGGCAACCCGGCGTTCCACGCCAGCCTCGACAACGCGTTGCAGCGGATCAAGGCGGATGGACGATTGGAGGCGTTGACGCAGAAGTGGTTTGGGGCGGATACGAGTGTGGAGCCCAAGCCCTGATTTCAGGCTGATGAATAACCCTGTAGGAGCTGTCGAGTGAAACGAGGCTGCGATCTTTTGATCTTGATCTTTTTAAAAGCAAGATCAAAAGATCGCAGCCTCGTTTCACTCGACAGCTCCTACGGGGGATTTGGGTGGGGCGTTAGTCTAGGGTTGCCAATGCAGCAGCTGCTTCGGGCAATTCCAGCTCACTGAACACTTTCACCCCATGACGCTTGAGCAACGCTGCCGTCACGCCTTCGCCACTGACCTTCACACCGCTGAAGCTGCCGTCATAAGTCAGTAAATTCCCGCACGACGGACTGTTGGCCTTCAACACCGCAATCCGGATGCCGTGCTTCTGCACCAATTCCAGCGCCTGATAAGCCCCCGACAGAAACGCCGCACTGACGTCCTCGCCCTCGGTAGTGATCACCGGCGCCTGGCCATCCAGCACACCTCCACCCTGCCCGCCCGGAATCTCCGCCGCCGCCCTCGGCGTCGGCAAGCCACCCGCCACTTCCGGGCACAAAGGCACCACGCGCCCCTCGGCGATCCATTGGTTCAGCAGATCAAACGGCCCGCTCGCGCCGCCGTCGTAACGTACGCGATGGCCCAGCAGGCAGCGGCTCACCAGAATCTTGTGCATGATCAGAACGGCTCGTTACCGCGACGGCGGAACCAGCCGGTCAACGACAGGCGATCCCGGGTGGCGGGCAGGACTTCGTGGGGCACTTCGCCCGACAGGAACACCACCAGGCAACCGCCGGTAGGCACCACATTGTGCTCGACGCCGTTCTTGAGGTACATGCGCAGTTCGCCGCCGTGTTCGGGCAGCCAGCCGTCATTGAGGTAGATCACGGCCGAAACCATCCGTCGGTCATCGTCGCGAAAACGGTCCACATGCTTGAGGTAGAACGCGCCGGGCGGGTACAGGGCGAAATGGCTTTCGAAATCTTCCAGGCCGAGGAACAACCCGCGATTCATCGCCTCGCGCAGGCTGTCCATCAAGCTCAGGTAACTGTCACAGGCCTCGGTTTCGCCGGGTTCGAGCCACTGGATGTGATCACCCCGAATGCCTTCGCGAATTTCTGATGTCGGCCCACGGCCCACCGCCGCCGGGGCCAATTCACCCTCGGCCGCACGTTTACGGCACTCAGCCGCCAGTTCCCGGGTCAGACCCAGAGGCAGGAAAATATTCTGCTGCGACCAGCCCTGTTCGGCCAAGTCGTCGACGATACGTAACAGCAGCGGGTGATCAGAGGGTATTTGCATGGCGCGCATAGTATTCCTGTGCCCACAAATCCGACAGAGCCGCGCAGCGGGCCGATACGAATTCTCGACAAGTTCTTGTACCGCACGGAGAATAGTCGCCTGCCGACAGGAGTCCCTATGCGCCGTTTGCTTTTTTCACTGTTGATGTTCTGTGTTTTGCCCGCTTGGGCAGACGGCCACGACCAGTTGTACAAGGTCGCCGGTTGGCCAGATCAACGCGCGCATTTCAACGACGCCCTCTCTGCCGCCCAGCAGCGCTACCAGAACAGCCTGCCGCCCGCCGTGTTTCAGGCACTGGTGAACAACAGCAACCAGCGCTTCGCTCCCCAGGCCATGGACCAGCGCGCCGAAGCACAACTGCGCAAGACCCTCGCCGACCCGAAACCGGCTCTCGCGTTCTTCCAGACCCCGCTGGGCAAGAAAATCGTCGCCGCCGAATTGCTGGCGACCCGCCGCGATCAACTGGCGAAAAATGCCAAGGGCTTGCCCAAGATTGAAGCCAGCGACACCCGCCTGCTGATCATCGGCCACCTGGCCCAGGCATTGCCCGCCCGCGAGGCCGGCGCCGAAGTGACCCTGGCGATTGCCGGCGTCGCGGCGGACAGCTTGAGTTCGATGATCCCCGGTTTGCTCGGTGGCGGTCAGGCACCGGGGATGTTGAATGGGCAGCGCCAGCGCCTGATGGATCAGATCGGCGCCGACCTCAACAACACGCTGCTCTACGTGTATCGCGACTTGTCGGATACCGAACTGGAAGAATTCGCCACGTTTGCCGAGTCGGCGGAAGGCAAGGCGTATTACCAGGCAGCGCTGGCGGCGATTCGGGCGGGGTTGGCGGTGGGGCAGACGAACCTTCAGTAATTTCGGTGCCTGTTAAATCGCCTTCGCGGGCAAGCCTCGCTCCTACAGCGGTATGCATTCCAAATGTAGGAGCGAGGCTTGCCCGCGAAGAGGCCCTAATGTTCGCTAAAGATTCCGGCCCTTGATCCGCTTCGTCAAAAACCCGAAATACTCCTCCCGCAACGCCTCAGTCTCATTCGCCAAATGATGCCGCGCCTCCGGCAGCATCAACACCTGCGGCCGATCAAACTTGGCTTTCAACACCTCAAGGTTGTGTTCCCAATCCACCGTCATGTCCGCCTGCCCTTGCACGATCAGTGGCCGTCGTGGACTGTGCGCCGCCGACTCGATCCGCTTGATCCAGCGCCCCAACGCACCCACCCACGCGGTCGGCAAGCGCAGCGGCTGCAACGGATCGGCCTGCAGGAACGGCAAAAACGCCGGGTCATTGGAGTTCTCGCTGAAGCGCCGGGCGATGCCTTTGACGAAAGGCCTGAGCAGGTAATAACTCAGCTGCGACCAACCCCAGGCACGAGGTCGAACCAGCGGCGACAACAAAATGATCTGACCTTGAGCCGGGCTGCTCGCCCCTTGGTTAAGCACATGATCAACCACGATCGCCCCGCCGGTGCTCTGCCCGCACAAGTGCCACGGCTGCGGCAACTCCAGCGACTGCGCCTCAGCGAACAAGCCTTGCAGGGTGTCCTGATACTCGGCGAAATCCTTGATGCTCGCGCGTTCGCCGCTGGACAGTCCATGCCCCGGCAAGTCGCAGGCGATCACGGCAAAATCCTGATCCAGCGCCCACTCGATCACATGCCGGTACAGCCCGGTGTGATCGTAGAAACCGTGAAACAGAAACAGCGTTGCCTTCGCCCGCTCCGGCCACCAGACCTGGCTGACCACCTCATAACCATCGACCTGAAAACGCCCCAGACCATGGCGCAGCGTGCGGCCGGGGAAATCCAGTCGATAAAAAGCTTGATAGGCCAGGCCCTCCGTCGACAACGGCTGCCACTCGGCCAATGGCCGCAGGCTGGCGCGCAAATGATCGGGGTCGAAAGTGGCAGGCATGGTTATTCCAGAACGCGAAACAGACTTTATGGGCCTGCGATATTCATCTGTCGCGGCAAGCATGGCAAGCTGGGCGACCTTCGAGGATTGAAACCCATGCGTCCGGCCTACCGCACCACTCTACTTGCCAGCCTGCTCGCCCTCGTGTGCGCCGGCGTGCTGTGGGCGGCTTACGACTGGTTTCAGGGGCGTTACCTGCGGGCGTTCAGCGAACACACGGCGGTGTTTTCCGGCGATCCGTTGCTGCTGCCCGACGACCTCGCCGGCCCCGGCGCCATCCGCCTCGTGCATTTCTGGGACCCGGCCTGCCCGTGCAACGTCGGCAATCAACAGCACCTCACCGAACTGGTCGAGCACTATGTGCCGCAGGGCGTCGAGTTTTATGCGGTACAAAAACCCGGCAGCCACGGCCAGTTGCCGAGCACCTTGAGCAACCTGAAAACCATCACCGTGCTGCCCGGCTCCGAGCAGATCCCCGCCAGCCCGGCGGTGGCGATCTGGGACCGCGCCGGCAAGCTCGCATACTTCGGCCCGTACAGCGAAGGCCTGACCTGCAATTCGAGCAACAGCTTTATCGAACCGATCCTGCAAGCGCTGAACGAAGGCCGCGCGGTCAGCGCGACGCACACGCTGGCGGTGGGTTGCTACTGCCCGTGGCCGGTGGAAGTGCAGTAAGGCATTCCGGACTATTCGAGGACGGCAGTGCCCGGCACAGGAGGTCTGTGCTACATGTTTGCAGCCCGCACGGGCGGCAATCGAAGAAGAACAAGGAGTCACCATGAAACGCGTCCTGACCGTACTTGCCTTGCTGATCGTCGTGCTCGCCATCGGGGTTGGCGGGTATGTCTACAGCAAGCAGCCGACGCGCCAGGGCCAGGTGGAGCTGCAACATCTGCAAGGTTCGGTGACCGTGCGCTACGACGAGCGCGGCGTGCCGCACATTCGCGCCGACAACGAAACCGATCTCTATCGCGCCCTCGGCTACGTGCACGCCCAGGACCGCCTGTTCCAGATGGAAGCCATGCGCCGCCTCGCCCGTGGCGAACTGGCGGAAATCCTCGGACCGAAACTACTGGACACCGACAAACTGTTCCGCAGCCTGCGCATCCGCGAGCGTGCCGAGAGTTACGTGGCCTCGCTGGATCGCCAGTCACCGGCGTGGAAGGCCCTGCAAGCCTATCTGGACGGGATCAACCAATATCAGGACACCCACGCCGCGCCCATCGAGTTCGACGTGCTGGGCATCCACAAGCGCACCTTCACCGCCGAAGACAGCATCAGCGTCGCCGGCTACATGGCCTACAGCTTTGCCGCGGCGTTTCGCACCGAACCCTTGATGACCTATGTGCGCGATCAGCTCGGCCCCGACTACTTGAACATCTTCGACCTCGACTGGCAGCCCAAAGGCGTATTGGCCAAGGGGCACGCCAAGACCGGTCCGGCCCTGGCCGCAGGCGACTGGAAAGACCTGAACGCCCTCGCCCGCCTCAGCGAACAAGCCCTGGCCGACAACGGGCTGCCACAGTTCGAAGGCAGCAACGCCTGGGTCATCTCCGGCAATCACAGCAAAAGCGGCAAGCCACTGCTGGCCGGTGACCCGCACATTCGCTTCTCGGTGCCGTCGGTGTGGTACGAGGCGCAACTGTCGGCGCCAGGTTTCGAGCTGTACGGTCATCATCAGGCGCTGGTGCCGTTTGCCTTTCTCGGGCACAACCTGGATTTCGGCTGGAGCCTGACCATGTTCCAGAACGACGACCTGGACCTGATCGCAGAGAAGGTCAACCCGGACAACCCGAATCAGGTCTGGTATCGCGGCAAGTGGGTGGACATGCTCAACACCGAGCAGCAG
The DNA here is from genome assembly GCF_024296925.1 of Pseudomonas nunensis. Lineage (NCBI taxonomy): Bacteria > Pseudomonadati > Pseudomonadota > Gammaproteobacteria > Pseudomonadales > Pseudomonadaceae > Pseudomonas > Pseudomonas nunensis. Next base: position 6,591,728 of record NZ_CP101125.1, on the reverse strand, counting down.
ATCGCCGTGAAGGGCCAGCCGCCGGTCACGCTGATCCTGCGCCAGTCGCCCCACGGCCCGATCATCAACGATGCGCTCGGCACGGCGGCGGGCAAGACGCCGATCGCCATGTGGTGGGCATTCCTTGAAACGCCGAATCCGATTCTCGAAGGTTTCTATCAGCTCAACCGCGCCGACACCCTGGCCAAGGCCCGCGCCGCAGCGGCCAAGGTGCAGGCGCCGGGGCTGAACATCGTGTATGCCAATACCAAGGGCGATATCGGTTGGTGGGCCTCAGCCTTGCTGCCCAAGCGTCCGGCCGGGGTGAAGCCCGGTTTCATCCTCGACGGCAGCAGCAATCAGGCGGACAAGGAAGGCTTCTATCCATTTAGCGCCAACCCCCAAGAAGAGAACCCGGCGCGGGGCTATATCGTCTCGGCGAACTTCCAGCCGGTTTCGCCGACTGGCATGGAGATTCCCGGTTACTACAACCTCGCTGATCGCGGTCAGCAGCTCAATCGTCAGATCAGCGACAAGAACGTGAAGTGGGACAACGACGCCAACCAGAAGCTGCAACTGGGCACCACCACCGCCTACGGCCCGCGCTTGCTGGCGCCGTTGCTGCCGGTATTACGTGAAGTGGTGAGCGATCCGGCGGAACGCAAATTGGTCGAGCAACTGGCGCAATGGTCGGGCGATTACCCGCTCAGTTCCATCAGCGCCACAGTGTTCAACCAGTTCCTGTTCAACCTGACCGACGCGACGATGCGCGATGAGTTGGGCAATGATTTCTTCGACACCTTGCTCTCGACCCGAGTGATCGATGCCGCATTACCGCGCCTGGCCGCCAGTGCTGATTCGCCGTGGTGGGACAACCGCAACACCCCGGCCAAGGAGACTCGTGCCGACACGGTCAAGGTCGCGTGGCAGGCGAGCATCGCGCATCTGAAAACCACCATGGGTGCCGATTTCACCCAGTGGCAGTGGGGCAAGGTGCACACGTTGACCCACGGTCATCCGCTGGGGATGCAGAAGCCGTTGGATCGGATTTTCAATGTCGGTCCATTCGATGCGCCCGGCACCCACGAAGTGCCGAACAACCTCTCGGCCAGGATCGGCCCGGCGCCGTGGCCGGTGACTTACGGTCCCTCGACCCGACGCCTGATCGACTTCGCCGACCCGGCCCATAGCCTGACCATCAACCCGGTCGGCCAGAGCGGTGTGCCGTTCGACAGTCACTATGACGATCAGGCTGAGGCGTATATCGAAGGGACGTACGTGCAGGCGCATTTCAGTGATGAAGAAGTGACGGCGAATACGCGGAGTACGTTGAAGCTGTTGCCGTCGCGGTAGATTTTTGTTGACCGGGCCGACGCCTTCGCGGGCAAGCCCGCTCCCACATTTGAAATGCATTCCAATGTGGGAGCGGGCTTGCTCGCGAAGAGGCCGGCACAAACACCACCCATCTAAATCCCCCGCCGCACCCTCCCCGGCGCCTCCCCATAAATCTCCTTGAATTTCTTGCTGAACGCCGCTTGCGATTGATACCCCACCTGCAACGCAATATCACTCAAACCCAAATGCGACTGGCTCAACAAACTGAACGCCAATTCCATCCGCACCTGCGTCAGCAACACCCACGGCGACACCCCGGCCACTTTCACAAAGGCGCGCATAAACGTCGCCCGGGACATGCTCGCGGTTTCGGCCAGGCTTTCGATGGTCCACTCATGGGCCGGATCCGCCAGCATCGCCTGCCAGGCGCGGCCCAGGCGTTTATCGCCAAGCAGCGCCAAGGTGCCGCTGGCCGGGCCCAGCGTGGCCAGGTGCGCGCGCAGCATCAGGGTGAACAACGCCTGGGACAACGCGTCGAGCAAGAACTTCGCCCCGGCCTGATTGCCTTCCGCTTCACCGCGCAATACCGCGACCAACGCCGGCAACGGTCCATCGGCGGGCAATGCGCCGCTGGGAATCACCAGATAATCAGGCAACGAAGCAAACAGCAGCGAGGCGCGGTTGTAATGGAACGTCCCGCAGAGCATGTCCAGATCCGCGCTGGCGCCACCAATGCGATGCACCGGCAACGCACCACCTCGGATGATTTTCTGCGCTGTCGGCGCGACGGTTTTTCCGGGACTGTGGATCACGTGGGGGGTGCCGCCGGGCAGCAGCAGAATGTCGCCGGCACGCATGGGCAGGCGCTGGCCGTCGGGGAATTCCACACGGCAGTCGCCAGCCAGGACGATGTGATAAGGCGCCATCCCCAGCGCCTGTTGCTCGTGGGCCAGCGCCCAGTCGCCCTGAAACTGGCAGCGCAAATCCAGACTGCCGCGCACGTTGGCCAGGGTGATGAGTTTATCGATCGGATTCATTTGAGCGCATCGAGGAAATGACTGAGCGGATCGGACAAACCCGAACCGCGCCAAAGGACAAAACTGAGCGTGTCGAAACAGTACACCCAACCCGCTCAGGAGTTAATGCAATGTTCAATAACTGGTCCGAACTGCTGCCCACCATCCAGAAAGCCTTTGGCGCACTGGGCAAGAGCAACCCGAAAATGGTCAAGGCCTACATGGCCCTCGGCGAAGCCGCTGCGGAAAATGATGTGTTGGATGCCAAGACCCGCGAACTGATTTCCATCGCGGTGGCGATTACCACCCGTTGCGATGGTTGTATCGCGGCGCACACCGATGCGGCGATCAAGGCCGGCGCCAGCCGCGAAGAAGTCGCCGCGACATTGGCCACAGCGATTTCGCTGAATGCCGGCGCGGCGTACATCTACTCGCTGCGCACGCTGGAGGCGTATGACAGTCTGAAAAACTGAAATGCAAAACCTGTGGGAGCGAGCCTGCTCGCGAAGGCGGCCTATCAATCAACTTTTATGTCAACTGATAAACCGCTTTCGCGAGCAGGCTCGCTCCCACAATGTGCATGTCTTAACTTAGTGGTTGCTCAAACCATCGCAGCAAAGTTCAGCCTGAACTGCTGCGGCGTCACCCCCAGCCGGCGGTTGAACACGCTGCGCATATGCTGGGCATCGCGGAACCCGCACTGATACGCCACCGTTTTCAGCGGCGAGCGCGTGCTTTCCAGCAGCACCCGCGCCGCATCCACTCGCGCCCGCTCGACAAACTCCGCCGGGGTGACTTTGGCTTCCTTGGCGAACACCCGGGAAAAGTTGCGCGCGCTCATGTTGGCGGCGTTGGCCAGGTCGGCGAGGGTCAAGTCGCCGGTGAGGTTGGCGAGCACGTAGAGCTGCACCAGCGCCACCGCCGAGGTCGGTTCGGCGTGGGGCGTGAGGAACGGACTGAACTGCGATTGCCCGCCCGAACGCTGAGTGAATACCACCAAACGCTTGGCGACACTGAGCGCGACTTCCGGACCGTAATCGCGACCCAGCAAGTACAGCGACAGATCGATCCCCGCCGTCACCCCGGCCGAGGTGTAGAGCTCGCCGTCCTGCACGTACAAACGATCCGCCTCGACCTGCGTCGACGGACACAACGCCGCCAACGCCGTGGCATCGCCCCAATGGGTGGTGACGGTCCGGCCATCGAGCAAACCCGCCCGAGCCAGCATGAACGCGCCGTTGCAGATCGAACCAAAGCGCTGCGCCCGCACGCAGGCATCCCGTAGCCAGGCATCGAACGTCGGGCCGAAATTCAGGAACGGCAACTGCGGCCCACCGGCCACCAGCAGCAAGTCATAAGCCTCCAGTGCTTCGCTGAAATGCAGGTGAGCATTCAGCGACAGACCGTTGGAACACGGCATCACCCCACGCTCGATGCCGATCACCTCCAGCCGGTAATGATCTTGCGGCGCGAGGAAGCGATTGGCTTCGGAAAACACATCCATGGGGCCGGTGACGTCCAAGGACTGCACGCCGGAAAACACCACGATGGCGACGGTTTTTTGCATGGTCGAAACGCCTCTATGGCATTGGCAAGAACTGCAGCCGATCCCTTGTAGCAGCTGTCGAGCGGAGCGAGGCAGCGTTCGGCGGCGAAGCCGTCGCAAAACCTGCGAATGCGGTTTACCTGAAGAACCGCGGTGCCTGATTTCACGACGACTTCGTCGCCGAACGCTGCCTCGCTCCGCTCGACAGCTGCTACAGGGCTGCGATCTTTTCGGGAAATCACCGACAACCCTAGCCAATCCGGGCCCAACAAGCGAGGTTGGCGCGATATGTATGCTCATTGGCCGGGATCGCAGCCATGGATCGATTGTCCGGTTTCGGGTGCGGGAACAGACTTTACCCATCAGCGCCGCCACGGCGTTCCCCACGAGGAAATCACCATGAGCAGCATCATTGCCGGTATCAAAATCCCCGACAGCGCATTGGCCAAGGCCACCACTGAATACATTCGCGACGTCGAATCCGACCTGCTGTTTCACCACTCACGCCGGGTATTCCTGTTCGGCGCGTTGAGCGGTGAACGCAAGCAACTGGCCTACAACCCGGAATTGCTCTACGTCGGCGCGATGTTCCATGACCTGGGTCTGGTGGAAGGTCAGCGTAGCGACAATGAGCGTTTTGAAGTCGACAGTGCCAACGCCGCAAAAGCGTTTCTCAAGCCTTACGGGTTGAGCGACGACGATATCGAACAGGTGTGGTTGTCGATCGCACTGCACACCACGCCGGGCGTGCCGCAACACCTGCGGCCGAACGTGGCGCTGGTTACTGCTGGAGTTGAGATGGATGTGCTGGGCATCGATTACGCAGCGTTCCCGACCGCGCAGCGCGAAGCTGTGGTGCATGCGCACCCGCGTGGCGAAGGGTTCAAGGAATGCATCCTGTGTGCGTTCGCCAATGGCTTCAAGCACAAGCCTGACACCACGTTCGGCACGGTGAATGCCGATGTGCTGGTGGACAGCGAGCCAGGGTTCAAGCCGATGAACTTCGTCGAGATCATCCGCAAATCCCCTTGGATTGCCTAAAACAACTGTGGGAGCGGGCTTGCTCGCGAATACGGACTCTCAGTCGACATCTCCATCGACTGACACACCGCTTTCGCGAGCAAGCCCGCTCCCACAGGGGATTTGTGGTTGGCCACGTGTTTGTGGCCAACCCGACACTTCAAGCCGCTTCCGGCGCCTGTTGCGCCCGGCGCACGTCCGGTTGCTTCCAGGAGTCGGCAGCGCCTTCTTCGATGGCTTGCTGGATCGCACGTTTGCGGCTTTCTTCGGCGCGACGGCTGAAGAACCAGACCAGGAAGGTCACGATCGACACCGCCAGCAGAATCAGACTGGCCACCGCATTGATCTCCGGCTTCACGCCCAGGCGTACCGCCGAGAACACTTCCATCGGCAGGGTCGTGGAACCCGGCCCGGATACGAAGCTCGCCAGCACCAAGTCATCCAGCGACAGCGCGAAAGACATCATCCCGCCCGCCGCCAACGATGGCGCGATCATTGGAATGGTGATCAGGAAGAACACCTTCCACGGCCGCGCACCGAGGTCCATGGCCGCTTCTTCAATGGACAGGTCCAGCTCACGCAAGCGCGCCGACACCACCACCGCCACATACGCCGCACAGAACGTGGTGTGGGCAATCCAGATGGTGACGATGCCACGTTCCTGTGGCCAACCGATCATCTGCGCCATCGCCACGAACAACAGCAACAGCGACAGACCGGTGATCACTTCCGGCATGACCAACGGCGCAGTGACCAAACCACCGAACAGCGTGCGGCCCTTGAAGCGCGTAATCCGAGTCAGCACGAACGCCGCCAAGGTCCCCAGCGCTACCGCCGCTATCGCGGTGTAGCAGGCGATTTCCAGCGAGCGCACCACCGAGCCCATCAGTTGGGTGTTGTCGAGCAGGCCGACGTACCACTTGATCGACCAGCCGCCCCACACCGTCACCAGTTTCGAGGCGTTGAACGAGTAGATCACCAGGATCAGCATCGGTGCGTAGATGAACAGCAGACCCAGCACTAGCATCAGGCTAGAGAAACGGAAGTTCTTCATTCTTTGCCCTCCATTTCCTTGGCCTGACTGCGGTTGAACAGGATGATCGGCACAATCAGGATCGCTAGCATCACCACCGCCAGGGCGGACGCCACCGGCCAGTCACGGTTGTTGAAGAACTCTTGCCACAGCACTTTACCGATCATCAGGGTTTCCGGACCGCCAAGCAGTTCCGGGATCACGAACTCGCCCACCACCGGAATGAACACCAGCATGCAGCCGGCGACGATGCCGTTCTTGGACAGCGGAATGGTGATCTTCCAGAAGCTGTTGAAGGTGCTCGAACCCAGGTCGGAGGCGGCTTCCAGCAGGCTGTTGTCGTGCTTCACCAAGTTGGCGTAGAGCGGCAAGATCATGAACGGCAGATAGGAGTAAACAACCCCAATATAGACCGCGAGGTTGGTGTTGAGGATCTGCAGCGGTTCGTCGATCCAGCCCATGGTCATCAGGAAACCGTTAAGCAGGCCGTTGTTGCTGAGGATGCCCATCCACGCGTAAACGCGGATCAGGATCGCGGTCCAGGTCGGCATCATGATCAACAGCACCAGCACCGTTTGCAGCTCTTTACGGGCGCTGGCGATGGCGTAGGCCATCGGGTAGCCGATCAGCAGGCAAAGCACGGTGCTGATCAGCGCCATCTTCAGCGAGCCGAGGTAGGCGGCGATGTACAACTCGTCGTCGCCGAGCATCGCGTAGTTGCCCAGGTTCAACAGCACCTGGAGCTTCTGGTCGATGAAGCTGTAGATCTCGGTGTACGGCGGGATGGCCACGTCGGCTTCGGCGAAGCTGATCTTCAAGACGATGAAGAACGGCAGCATGAAGAACATGAACAGCCAGATGAACGGAACCCCGATGACCAGTTGGCGGCCACCGGGAATTATTCGATTGAGGCGGCGTTTGAATTTGCGCATGTTCATGAGCGAAGTACCACGCCGCTGTCGTCTTCCCACCACACGTAGACCTGATCGCCCCAGGTCGGACGCTGGCCACGGCGCTCGGCGTTGGCGACGAAGGACTGCACCAGTTTGCCGCTCGGCAATTCGACGTAGAACACCGAATGCCCGCCGAGGTAGGCGATGTCATGCACCTTGCCGCTGGACCAGTTGTATTCGCAGGTTGGCATTTCGGCGGTGACCAGCAGTTTTTCCGGACGGATCGCGTAGGTGACCGACTTGTCCTGCACCGAGGTGCTGATGCCGTGGCCGACGTAGATCTGGCGATCCAGGTCCTTGCAGGTAATGGTCGCGTGGCCTTCGGCGTCGTCGATCACTTCGCCTTCGAAGATGTTGACGTTGCCGATGAATTCGCAGACCAGGCGGCTGGTCGGGGTTTCGTAGATGTCGATCGGGCTGCCGATCTGGGCGATCCAGCCCAGGTGCATGATCGCGATGCGCTCGGCCATGGTCATGGCCTCTTCCTGATCGTGGGTCACCATGACGCAGGTTACGCCGACGCGCTCGATGATCTCGACCAGCTCCAGCTGCATTTGCGAACGCAGTTTTTTATCCAGTGCACCCATCGGCTCGTCGAGCAGCAACAGCTTCGGGCGCTTGGCCAGCGAACGGGCCAGGGCCACACGCTGACGCTGGCCACCGGACAACTGGTGCGGCTTGCGCTTGGCGTACTGGCTCATCTGCACCAGCTTGAGCATTTCGGTCACGCGGGCATCGACTTCCGAGGCCGGGATCTTGTCCTGCTTGAGGCCGAAGGCGATGTTCTGCGCCACGGTCATGTGCGGGAACAAGGCGTAGGACTGGAACATCATGTTGATCGGTCGCTCGTACGGCGGCATCTCGGTGATGTCGACGCCGTCGAGGTAAATGCGCCCCTCCGTGGGCCGTTCGAAACCTGCCAGCATCCGCAGCAAGGTGGATTTGCCCGATCCCGAACCGCCGAGCAGGGCGAAGATCTCGCCCTTCTTGATTTCCAGGGACACATCGTCCACGGCAATCGTCTCGTCGAACTTCTTCGTGACCCGGTCGATTTTGACCAACACCTGTTTCGGTGATTGGTCGCCCTCGAGGGCTTTCTTATAGGCGCCGGAGGCAACTGCCATTTACGAAACTCCCAGAAAAAAAGAGTGCAGTTCGCTCAAGGTGAGCCAACCTTGGATAGTTTGAGCCTTTGAAGCTATTTACCCGACTTGACCTTGGTCCAGCTGCGGGTCATCAAACGTTGAATATTCGGTGGTAACTCGACCGACACGTAGGTCTTGTCGAGGACAGCTTGCGGTGGATAAACCGAGGCGTCGGTGCGGATGGACTGTTCCATCAATTTGTCCGAGCCGGGGTTCGGGTTCGCATAGCCAACGGAATCACTGACCTGTGCAATCACCTCGGGTTTGAGCAGGTAGTTGATGAAGGCGTGGGCTTCCTTGACGTTGGCCGCATCCTTGGGAATCGCCAGCATGTCGAACCAGAGCGCGCCGCCCTCTTTCGGAATCGTGTAGGCGATGTTCATTCCTTTGCCCGCTTCAGCGGCGCGGGCCTTGGCCTGGAACATGTCGCCAGAGAAGCCGATCGCGATGCAGATGTCGCCGTTGGCCAGGTCCGCGATGTATTTGGACGAGTGGAAGTACGTCACATAAGGCCGCACCGCGAGCAACTTAGCTTCGGCCTTTTTGTAGTCTTCGGGGTTGGTGCTGTTGGCATTCAGGCCCATGTAGTTGAGGACCGTCGGCATCATTTCATCGGCGGAATCGAGGAACGCTACACCACAGCTGTGCAGCTTCTTGATGTTCTCCGGCTCGAATACCGCAGCCCAGGAATCAATCTTGTCGACGCCAAGCACTTCCTTGATCTTGTCGACGTTGTAGCCGATGCCGTTAGTGCCCCACAGATACGGCACGGCGTACTGGTTGCCCGGATCGTTCTGTTCCAGGCGCTTGAGCAGCACCGGGTCGAGGTTGGCGTAGTTGGTCAGCAACTTGCGGTCGAGCTTCTGGAACGCGCCAGCCTTGATCTGCTTGCCGAGGAAGTGGTTGGACGGCACGACCACGTCATACCCGGTACGCCCCGCCAGCAACTTGCCTTCCAGGGTTTCGTTGGAGTCGAACACGTCGTACACCGGCTTGATGCCGGTTTCTTTCTGGAAGTCGGCCAGGGTGGTCGAACCGATGTAGTCCGACCAGTTATAAATATGCACAGTGGGGGCCGCCTGGACGCTGACAGCAAGTGTCAGCCCCACGCCGGCCAGCATGGCATTGCGCAACAAAGAAAAAATAGGCAAGTGGAGGTCCTCTAAAATTAGTTGGGCCCAAGTTGCCCCGCGTGACATGACAGCCGTAGCTGCCTGGCAACAAAACCGGCGCGCAACTTACCCTCGATAAACCATTCCAGCAAAACTTTTATGCAGATACCTGTAGCAGCTGCCGAAGGCTGCGTTAAAGTCCGAAGGACCTTCCCGCGTTTTCAAGAGCACAACTGCTTCGCAGTTGAACGCAGCCTGCGGCAGCTGCTACAGGGTTTACCACTTACTTACCGGATTTGATCTTGGTCCAGCTGCGAGTCAGGTCACGCTGGGTGGCCGCCGGCAAATCGGCGATCGCATACAACTTGGCCTGCACGTCGGCCGTCGGGTAGATGCCCGGGTCCGAGGTGATGTCCTTGCTCACGAACTGGGTCGCTTCGGCGTTACCGTTAGGGAAACGCACGGCGTTGGTGATGTCGGCCATCACTTTCGGCTGCAACAGGTAGTTCATGAACTTGTAGGCACCGTCGACGTTTTCCGCATCTTTCGGAATCGCGACCATGTCGTAGAAGCTGCCAGCGCCTTCTTTCGGAATCGCGTAGCTGACTTTGACCTTGTCACCGGCTTCAGCAGCGCGGGACTTGGCCTGTTGCACGTCACCCGAGTAGCCGACCGCTACGCAGATGTTGCCGTTGGCCAGGTCGGAGATGTACTTGGACGAGTGGAAGTAGGTCACAGAAGGACGAATCTTGAGGAACAGTTCCTCGGCTTTCTTGATGTCGTCTTTCTTCTGGCTGTCGGTTGGCAGGCCCAGGTAATGCAGCGCGACCGGAATCATTTCGGTCGGCGAATCGAGGAAGCTCACACCGCAGCCCTTGAGCTTGGCGATGTTTTCAGGCTTGAACAGGGTGTCCCAGGAATCGATGGTGTCGACGCCCAACGCGGCTTTGACTTTCTCCGGGTTGTAGCCGATGCCAATCGAACCCCACATGTAAGGGAAGGCGTGTTTGTTGTCCGGGTCGCTGACGGAAACCGCTTTAAGCAGCGATTTGTTCAGGTTGCCGTAGTTGGACAGCTTGGACTTGTCCAGCTCCTGGTAAACACCGGCCTTGATCTGCTTGGCGAGAAAGTTGTTCGACGGCACGACCACGTCGTAGCCGGACTTGCCTGCCAGCAACTTGGCTTCCAGGGTTTCGTTGCTGTCGAAAACGTCGTACACCACCTTGATCCCGGACTCTTTCTCGAAGTTCGCGATGGTGTCCGGTGCAATGTAGTCGGACCAGTTGTACACGTGCAGCACCTTGTCATCGGCCTGTACTGCACCCGCCATCACGCCCATCAGGGACATGGCGAGGAGGGTCTTGCCAGCTATCTTCATACCTAATGCCTTCATGTGGGTAATGCTCCAATTTTTCTTTTTAACCACGAGCTCAGCGGCCTGTTACTGGGCATCCGAACAACCGGTAGTCTGGCAAGTTCCGAGGCAGGCTTTCAAGGAAAGACCCCTCCTTTATTTGCACTGGACGAAGTGCCGACCGCACACCTCGCCCAGAGCCTAGCACTTAGCCCTGCAACGCACTCAGGGTCAGGTCCAGGCACTTGCGTGCCTTGGTCACCAACTCATCGATTTCCGCCGGTGTAATCACCAGTGGCGGGGAAATGATCATGGTGTCGCCCACGGCACGCATGATCAGGCCGTTGTCGAAGCAGAAGGTGCGGCAAATCATGCCGACGCCCTTGCCTTCGTAACGTTTGCGAGTGGCCTTGTCCTGGACCAGTTCGATGGCCCCCAACATGCCTACACCGCGTACTTCCCCCACCAACGGGTGATCGCTCAGTTCCCGTAGACGCTTTTGCAAATAGGGTGCCGTTTCGGCATGGACGCGCTCGATAATTTTTTCTTCGCGCAGGATGCGGATGTTTTCCAACGCTACCGCAGCCGCCACCGGGTGCCCGGAATAGGTGAAGCCGTGGTTGAAATCGCCGCCCTCGTTGAGCACCGCCACCACGTCGTCACGCACGATCAGGCCACCCATCGGGATGTAGCCGGACGTCAGGCCTTTGGCGATGGTCATCATGTCGGGTTTCAGATCGTAATGATCGGTACCGAACCACTCACCGGTACGGCCGAAACCGCAGATCACTTCATCAGCCACGAACAGGATGTCGTACTTGGCGAGGATTTCCTTGATGCGCGGCCAGTAGCTGTCTGGCGGCACGATCACGCCACCGGCACCCTGGATCGGCTCGGCAATAAAGGCACCGACGTTGTCCACGCCGACTTCCAGAATCTTCTCTTCCAGCTGATTCGCGGCCCAGATACCGAACTCTTCCGGGCTCATGTCGCCACCTTCACCGAACCAGTAAGGCTGGGCGATGTGGACGATACCCGGGATCGGCAAGTCGCCTTGCTCGTGCATATAAGTCATGCCGCCCAGGCTCGCGCCGGCCACGGTGGAACCGTGATAACCGTTCTTGCGGCTGATGATGACTTTCTTGTTCGGCTGGCCCTTGATCGCCCAGTAGTGGCGGACCATACGCAGCATGGTGTCGTTGCCTTCCGAGCCGGAACCAGTGAAGAACACGTGGTTCATGCCTTCCGGCGCGATGTCGGAAATGGCTTTGGCCAGTTCCAATACCGGTGGGTGAGCGGTCTGGAAGAACAGGTTGTAGTAAGGCAGTTCGCGCATCTGTTTGGCGGCGGCGTCAGCCAGTTCATCACGACCGTAACCGATCGCTACGCACCACAGGCCGGCCATGCCGTCGAGGATCTTGTTGCCTTCGCTGTCCCAGAGGTAAACGCCCTTGGCGCTGGTAATGATGCGCGGGCCTTTCTCTTTAAGCTGCTTGAAATCGCTGAACGGGGCCAGGTGGTGATCGCTGCTCAGGGCTTGCCATTCACGGGTTTGCGGGTTGTTGCTGGTCATGCGAATTCTCCTAAGATTCCAGTAGAGGGCGCCGCCAAGTACAGCGGCGCCCGGCGTATCAGACGGCGAAGAGCAGGAATTCCCGCTCCCACGAACTGATCACGCGCTTGAAGTTTTCATGCTCGGCCCGCTTGACCGCGACGTAGCCAGTGATGAATTTTTTGCCCAGGTATTTCTCGATGGTCGCGCTGTTTTCCATGCGATCCAGCGCGTCTTCGATGGTCAGTGGCAGGCGCAGGTTGCGGCGTTCATAGCCACGGCCCACCACCGGCGCACTCGGGTTCAAACCTTCGACCATGCCGATGTAGCCGCAGAGCAGGCTCGCGGCAATCGCCAGGTACGGGTTGGCGTCGGCGCCCGGCAGGCGGTTTTCCACCCGACGGTTTTGCGGCCCGGCATCCGGCACCCGCAGGCCCACAGTGCGGTTCTCTTCGCCCCACTCCACGTTCACTGGCGCCGAGGTATCCGGCAGGAAGCGGCGGAACGAGTTGACGTTCGGTGCGAACAGCGGCAGCAATTCGGGAATGAGTTTCTGCAGGCCACCGATGTGGTGCAGGAACAACTGGCTCATGGTCCCGTCTTCATTAGAGAAGACGTTCTTGCCGGTCTCGAGGTCGATGATGCTCTGGTGGATATGCATCGCACTGCCCGGCTCGCCGGTCATGGGCTTGGCCATGAAAGTCGCCGCCACGTCGTGCTTGAGCGCGGCTTCGCGCATGGTGCGTTTGAACACCAGGATCTGGTCGGCCAGGGACAGGGCATCGCCGTGACGGAAGTTGATTTCCATCTGCGCCGTGCCGTCCTCGTGGATCAGGGTATCGAGGTCCAGCTCCTGCAACTCGCACCAGTCGTAGACGTCTTCGAACAACGGGTCGAATTCGTTCGCTGCTTCAATCGAGAACGACTGGCGACCGGTTTCCGGGCGACCGGAACGGCCAATCGGCGGTTGCAGCGGGAAGTCCGGGTCTTCGCAACGCTTGGTCAGGTAAAACTCCATTTCCGGCGCCACGATCGGCTGCCAGCCCTTGTCGGCATAGAGTTTCAGGACCTTCTTGAGCACGTTGCGCGGCGACAGTTCGATCGGGTTGCCTTGCTTGTCGTAGGTGTCGTGGATCACCTGGGCGGTCGGCTCGATGGACCAAGGCACCAGGAACACCGCGTTCGAGTCCGGACGGCAGATCATGTCGATGTCGGCCGGGTCGAGCAGTTCGTAATAGATGTCGTCTTCGACATAGTCGCCGGTCACGGTCTGCAACAGAACGCTCTCGGGCAGGCGCATGCCTTTTTCGGCGATGAACTTGTTGGTCGGCGAAATCTTGCCCCGGGTGATCCCGGTCAAGTCGGCGATCATGCATTCGACTTCTGTGATCTTGTGGTCTTTCAACCAATCGGTGAGCTGGTCGAGGTTGTTACTCATAAATGCCTCTGGGCTGAGTGTCCTGACTCTTATAAGTCAGGCGTTGTTTGACGCATCGGCGTCGCGTGTTACAGATTGCCACTGCAAGGGCCGCGCACAAACACCCGCCGCGACCAGGGCGTGGGTGAGGAAGAGCGTAGACTGGCGTGCAGAATCATGAGCAGGGCTCGACACATGGGTCGGGCCACTGAAGTGAAACGGTTCTATATTGGGAGTAAGGTCGGTAAAGAGAATGTCGTGCAGACCGTCCAGAATATCGGACGGGGCCAGCGAGGCCACCGGGGAAGGAAGAGTCGACGGCACGCCTTTGGCAATATGAGCCTTGGCGTGAACGCAACGATCGCCACTGATGTGATAAGCATGCAGACCGTTCTGCCCAGAGCAGACGGCGACGCCGATTAACGGCAGGCGAGACATGAAGCACCCCGGTATTATTGCTGTTATGGGTTTGAATCGAGCTTAGCCTTGTTCATTTTTTTACACAACACCCCCGTAAAAAATACAACACGGCCCGCTCAAACTCGCGGGCGCCAAAGTGCTCAAAGGCATAAAAACGCCCCAAAGTGCCTCAAAAAAGCCTCACGAGCGCTTTTTTAGGGCAAAAAAGGCCTCGCTTGACTTCGGCATGCCGTTCGGGTTGACTGGAATCCGAAGAGATCAATGATTGATATTTTTAACAACAAAGGTGTTGCATCATGTCGGTACCCCCGCGTGCCGTTCAGCTTAACGAAGCGAACGCGTTCCTTAAGGAACATCCTGAGGTTCTGTACGTTGACCTTCTGATTGCGGATATGAATGGTGTGGTGCGCGGCAAGCGCATTGAACGCACCAGTCTCCACAAGGTTTACGAGAAAGGCATCAACCTGCCGGCCTCTCTATTTGCTCTGGATATCAATGGCTCGACGGTGGAAAGCACCGGCCTGGGCCTGGACATCGGCGATGCTGACCGAATCTGCTATCCAATCCCCGACACCCTCTGCAATGAGCCTTGGCAGAAGCGCCCTACCGCGCAACTGTTAATGACCATGCACGAACTCGAAGGTGAACCTTTCTTCGCGGATCCCCGTGAAGTGCTGCGTCAAGTTGTTACCAAGTTTGACGAGATGGGCCTGACCATCTGCGCCGCATTCGAACTTGAGTTCTACCTGATCGACCAGGAGAACGTGAACGGTCGTCCACAACCGCCGCGCTCGCCGATCTCCGGCAAACGTCCGCATTCGACACAGGTCTACCTGATCGACGATCTCGACGAATACGTCGACTGCCTCCAGGACATTCTGGAAGGTGCGAAAGAGCAAGGCATCCCGGCCGACGCCATCGTCAAGGAAAGTGCCCCGGCGCAGTTCGAAGTGAACCTGCACCACGTGGCCGACCCGATCAAGGCTTGCGACTACGCGGTACTGCTCAAGCGCCTGATCAAAAACATCGCCTACGACCATGAGATGGACACCACCTTCATGGCCAAGCCTTACCCAGGCCAGGCGGGTAACGGGCTGCATGTCCACATTTCGATTCTCGACCGCGACGGCAAGAATATTTTTGCCAGCGAGGATCCCGAGCAGAACGCCGCACTGCGTCACGCGATCGGCGGTGTGCTCGAGACCCTGCCGGCGCAGATGGCTTTCCTCTGCCCGAACGTCAACTCGTACCGTCGTTTCGGCGCACAGTTCTACGTGCCGAACTCGCCGTGCTGGGGCTTAGACAACCGTACCGTGGCGATTCGCGTGCCGACCGGTTCCTCCGATGCCGTGCGTATCGAGCATCGTGTAGCCGGTGCCGACGCCAACCCGTACCTGCTGATGGCTTCGGTCCTGGCAGGCGTGCATCACGGCCTGACCAACAAGATTGAGCCGGGCGCGCCCGTGGAAGGCAACTCCTACGAGCAGAACGAGCAAAGCCTGCCGAACAACCTGCGCGATGCATTGCGTGAGCTGGACGACAGCGAAGTCATGGCCAAGTACATCGATCCGAAATACATCGATATCTTCGTGGCCTGTAAGGAAAGTGAGCTGGAAGAGTTCGAACACTCCATCTCCGACCTTGAGTACAACTGGTATCTGCATACCGTTTAAATGGTTGCAGTAAGAAGGAACGCCGCAGGCCTCACAGCTTGCGGCGTTTTTTTATGGCCGCCTGCGGCGGATCGCGAGCAAGCTCGCTCCCACAGTTGATCTTCAGCGAACATAAATTTTGCGTACGCAGAAAATCCCTGTGGGAGCGAGCTTGCTCGCGATGGCGTCCGGGCAGACAACATAGATGCCCGCCTCGTACAATGCCCCCTGCCCCGCAGGAGACTCAAATGACGCGCCCCGCCCCTATTCGCAAACCCCGCGCACGCAGTCAGGCGCGAATCGATTCGATCCTCGATGCCGCCCGCACGCTGCTGGCCGCCGAGGGCGTGGCCAGCCTGTCGATCTACAGCGTCGCCGAGCGCGCGGAAATCCCACCGTCCTCGGTCTACCACTTCTTCGCCAGTGTCCCGGCGTTGCTCGAAGGGCTGACCGCGGATGTCCACGCCGCGTTCCGCGCCTGCCTGCAAGAACCCATCGATCACGACGCGCTCCGCGACTGGCGCGACCTGTCACGACTGGTTGAGCAACGCATGCTCGATATCTATGACGAAGACGCCGCCGCGCGCCAGTTGATCCTCGCGCAACACGGACTGACCGAAGTGACCCAGGCCGACCGTCAACATGACCTCGAGCTGGGCGACCTGATGCACACGTTGTTCGATCATCACTTCGAACTGCCGAGGCTGCCGATGGACGTCGATGTGTTTGCGTTGGCCATGGAATTGGGCGACCGCGTCTATGCGCGCTCGGTGCAGCAGCACGGGCAGATCACGCCGCGCATGGCTGAAGAAGGGATGCGAGTGTTTGATGCGTATCTGGGACTCTATCTGCCGCCGTACTTGCCCAAGCGCGCCCTTTCAGCCTGAGATCTGTGCTGACCTCACTGGCCTCTTCGCGAGCAAGCCCGCTCCCACAGTGGATCTTCGGTGAGCATGGGATTTGTGTTCAGCACAAACTCCCTGTGGGAGCGGGCTTGCTCGCGAAGGCCGCACCGCCGAACTTACTGAATCACACGCATAAAAAAACCCCGAAGGGCTTAAACCCTTCGGGGTTGTTGTTTGCGCGCACGCTTACAACTTGGCGATCGACACCTCGGTGGATTTCACGAAGGCGATCACTTCGCTGCCGACCACCAGTTCCAGCTCTTTCACCGAACGGGTGGTGATCACTGAAGTCACGATGCCGGACGCGGTCTGAACGTCGATTTCCGACAGCACGTCACCCAGCACGATTTCCTTGATCGAGCCTTTGAACTGGTTACGAACGTTGATGGCTTTGATAGTCATGATTTGATTCCTGTCAGTTGAGGTGAGGCGTGAGTTATTGAGCCCAACGCAGTTGCGTAGGCAATGGTGAAACGGGTTCCGGTTCCGGCGGTTGGCCGGGCAGTGACAGCACGCGGTTGAGGACTTCGGTTTCCAGCGCCGCCAGCCGGTGGGAGCCGCGGACCCGAGGGCGCGGCAGTTCCACTTGCAGGTCGAGGCCGACTTCGCCGTCTTCGATCAGGATCACCCGATCGGCAATCGCCACCGCTTCACTGACGTCGTGGGTCACCAGCAACACGGTGAAGCCGTGCTTTTGCCAGAGCCGTTCGATCAGTTGCTGCATTTCAATTCGGGTCAGGGCATCCAGAGCGCCCAGGGGTTCGTCCAGCAGCAGCAAGCGCGGTTGGTGGATCAGCGCGCGGGCCAGGGCCACACGTTGCTTCTGCCCACCGGACAGCGCGGCTGGCCACTCATTGGCGCGATCTGCCAGGCCCACCGACTCCAGCGCTTCCAGGGCTTGTGGCCGCCAGTTGCCCTTGAGCCCGAGGCCGACGTTGTCGATGACCTTTTTCCACGGCAGCAGACGCGCTTCCTGGAACATCAATCGCGTGTCTTCCCGGGCGTCGCTCAGCGGTGCAGAACCGGCGAGCAATTCGCCACCCGTGGGTTTGTCGAGCCCGGCAAGCAAGCGCAGCAAAGTACTTTTTCCGCAGCCACTGCGGCCGACGACGGCTACAAACTGGCCGGCGGGAATGTGCAGGTCGATCTCGCGCAGTACTTGCCGCGTACCGAAAGTCTTTTGCAGCTTGCGCACCGCCAGCGGAATTCCGCGCAGCAGGCGTGGAGGTTGAGCGGTCATGCGGCACCTCCCTTGGCAACTTGATAAGCCGGATGCCAGCGCAGCCATACCCGTTCAAGTCCACGGGCCGCGAGGTCGGCCAGTTTGCCGAGCACCGCGTACAACAGAATCGCCAGCACCACCACGTCAGTCTGCAAGAACTCCCGGGCATTCATCGCCAGGTAGCCGATGCCGGAGCTGGCGGAAATGGTTTCGGCCACGATCAGCGTCAGCCACATAAAGCCAAGGGCGAATCGCACACCGACCAGAATCGAAGGCAGCGCACCCGGCAGGATCACTTGGCGAAACAGGCTGAAACCGGACAAGCCATAACTGCGCGCCATCTCCACCAATGCTGGATCGACGTTGCGGATGCCGTGATAAGTGTTCAGGTAGATCGGGAACAATGTGCCCAGCGCTACCAGGAAAATCTTCGCCGACTCATCGATGCCGAACCACAGGATCACCAGTGGAATCAGCGCCAGGTGCGGCACGTTACGGATCATCTGCACCGAACTGTCGAGCAGGCGTTCGCCCCATTTCGACAGTCCGGTGATGAAACCCAGTACCAGACCGATACCGCCGCCGATGGAGAAACCCAACGCTGCACGCCAGCCACTGATGGCCAGGTGAGTCCAGATTTCACCGCTGCGTACCAAACTGACCCCGGCTTCGATCACCGCAATCGGTGCCGGCAGAATCCGTGTCGACAACCAGCCCGCCGACACCGACAACTGCCACACCGCCAGCAATAACACCGGCAACGCCCAAGGCGCGAGGTTGTGGATAATTCTCTTCATGGCGGCGCCTCGGCTCTGGGACGCGGCTTTGGGAAGGATGTCGTTGGCCACCATCTCGCCGAACGGGCTGACGAAGTTCGCGCCTTGAGGCTGTTCCGGACGCTGCACGTCAATGTGCGGGAACAGCAGTTCGGCAACGCGATACGCCTCTTCCAGGTGTGGATAACCGGAGAAGATAAACGTGTCGATGCCCAGGTCCGCGTATTCCTTCATGCGCGCAGCAACGGTCGGACCGTCGCCCACCAGCGCCGTACCGGCACCGCCACGCACCAGGCCGACACCGGCCCACAGGTTAGGGCTGACTTCCAGATTGTCGCGACTGCCGCCGTGCAGCGCGGCCATGCGTTGCTGGCCGACCGAATCGAAACGCGACAGCGAAGCCTGGGCTCGGGCGATGGTTTCATCGTCCACATGGGAGATCAGTCGATCCGCCGCTGCCCATGCTTCTTCGTTGGTTTCGCGCACGATCACATGCAAGCGAATGCCGAAGCGCACGGTGCGACCGAGCTTCGCGGCTTTGGCCCGCACTTGTGCAATTTTCTCGGCGACGGCGGCCGGTGGTTCGCCCCAGGTCAGGACCATTTCCACCTGTTCGGCGGCCAAGTCTTGAGCGGCCTCCGACGAGCCACCGAAGTACAACGGCGGACGCGGTTGCTGGATCGGCGGATAGAGCAACTTCGCGCCTTTCACGCTGATGTGCTGACCGTCGTAATCCACGGTTTCGCCTTCGAGCACGCGGCGCCAGATACGGGTGAATTCCACCGAGGCTTGATAACGCTCTTCGTGGCTGAGAAACAAACCGTCGCCGGCCAATTCATCCGGATCACCGCCGGTTACCAGGTTGAACAGCGCACGACCGCCGGACAAACGATCCAGGGTCGCCGCCTGCCGCGCCGCGACCGTCGGGGAAATGATCCCGGGGCGCAGGGCAACGAGGAACTTCAGACGCTGGGTTACCGGGATCAGCGACGCGGCCACCAGCCACGAGTCTTCGCAGGAGCGACCGGTGGGGATCAATACCCCGCCGAAACCCAGGCGATCCGCTGCCTGGGCAATCTGTTGCAGGTAACCGTGGTCAACGGCGCGAGCGCCTTCGGCGGTGCCAAGGTAATGGCCGTCGCCGTGGGTAGGCAGGAACCAGAAAATATTGAGGCTCATGGAGTGGTCTCCTTGGGGATTCGAATTACTGCGCTTTGGCAACGGCCGCCGGTGGCGTCCAGATCACGTCTTTGATGCTGAGTGGCTTGGGAATCAGCTTGAGCTGATAGAAGCTGTCGGCGATTTTCTGTTGCGCGGCGACCACTTCAGGCGTGAGGAACAGTGCGCCGTAACCCTGGCGTTTTACCGATGTCAGGGTGATGTCCGCTGGCAAGCCGAGCAGTGGCGAAACCTGCTTGGTCACGTCTTCCGGGTTGGCCTTGGACCATTCGCCGACTGCGCGCACTTCTTCGACGAGGGTCTTGATCACCTCGGGATTTTTCTGCGCGTAAGGCTTGGTCGCGAGGTAGAACTGATGGTTGTCGACGATGCCTTGGCCGTCACGCAGGGTGCGGGCTTGCAGTTGTTGTTCGGCAGCGGCCTGGTACGGGTCCCAGATCACCCAGGCATCCACGCTGCCACGCTCGAACGCGGCGCGGGCATCGGCGGGTGGCAGGAATACGGTCTGGATGTCGGTGTATTTGAGGCCGGCATCTTCAAGCGCACGTACCAGCAGGTAGTGCACGTTGGAGCCTTTGTTCAGGACGACTTTCTTGCCCTTGAGGTCCGCGACGGATTTGATCGTCGAGTCCTTCGGCACCAGGATCGCTTCGCTGTGCGGCGCTGGTGGTTCGTAGGCGACATAAAGCAGATCGGCGCCAGCCGCTTGGGCGAATACCGGTGGTGTTTCGCCGGTGACGCCGAAGTCGATCGAGCCGACGTTCAGGCCTTCGAGCAGCTGCGGGCCGCCGGGGAATTCAGTCCATTGCACGTCCACGCCTTGGGCGGCGAGGCGTTTTTCCAACGTGCCCTTGGCTTTGAGCAGCACCAGGGTGCCGTACTTTTGATAGCCGATGCGCAATGTCTCGGCTTGTGCTTGGGAAATAACGCCGAAGGACACAGCCGCCACAAACAGAGCGACCAGACCACGACGCAAAATGACAGTGCGCATAGCGCTCTCCTATTTGCTGTTGGGTTTTGGCTGCACCTGCTTGGCCGTTAGCGGCTGAGTAAGGTGAGTACTTCAAATTCAGATGTGGTTTGAGTGCTGGCTTATATGCTCCAGCGCGCACTCAACAAACGTTCGTTCAACAGGTGCGGGTCGATCGGCTTGGGCCGTCGCGCCATGGCGCTGAAAAACAGTTCCAGCGATTCATTCAGTCGTTGTTCCAGCTCCGGCGCCAATTGCGCCTGGGCACTGCCTTCGCCGTAAGCGATCTGGCTGTCCACGGCGAAGATCCCGTGGAGCATTTCCTGGGCCTTGAGTGCCGACAGCACCGGCTTGAGCGCGTAATCCACCGCCAGCATGTGGGCGATGCTGCCGCCGGTGGCCATGGGCAATACAACTTTGTGGGCCAGGGCGCGCTCAGGCAGCAAGTCCAGTACGGTTTTCAACGCACCGGAGAACGATGCCTTGTAGACCGGCGTGGCAATCAGCAGGCCATCGGCGTTTTCAATCTGTTGCAACAGGTCGATCACCTTCGGGCTGTCAAAACGTGCGTGCAGCAAGTCTTCGGCCGGGAAGTCCCGTACCTGGTAACTCACCACTTCCACTCCTTGTTCTTGCAACCAGCGTTGAGAACGCTCCAGCAGCACCCCGGAACGAGAGCGTTGGCTGGGGCTGCCACCGAGTGAGACGACCAGCATTCAGGTGATTCCTTGAGCGTTATGGGCGATTCGCAGTGCGCGATCTCGCTTCGATGGAGTGACCTTAACAGGTGATTTATATATCCATAAATCATATTTATTCATTTGGTTATTCTTTTTAGATCTATGCGAATAATCATTTTCCAGGCAAAAAAATAGGCCGTAAGAACGGCCTGAAATCCCCTGCTTTGTGGATGCGTTTCACCGCCCTTGTAGGAGCGAGGCTTGCCCGCGAAGGCGTTGTCATGGCCAACATTGGCGTCAGACGTGATGGCCTCTTCGCGGGCAAGCCTCGCTCCTACAGGGGCGGCATTTCAAATCAACGGTTCGGTTGTGGCGTCAGGCGCAGGTACGGCTTCACCGCGCGATAACCTTTCGGAAAGCGTTTCTTGATTTCGTCTTCGTCCTTGAGCGACGGCACGATCACCACTTCATCACCGTCCTGCCAGTTGGCCGGGGTGGCGACTTTGTAGTTGTCGGTGAGTTGCAGCGAGTCGATCACCCGCAGGATTTCATGAAAGTTGCGACCGGTGCTGGCCGGGTAGGTGATGGTCAGCCGAACCTTCTTGTTCGGGTCGATCACGAACAGCGAGCGCACGGTCAGGGTGTCGTTGGCGTTCGGGTGAATCAGGTCGTACAGATCCGAGACCTTGCGATCAGCATCGGCCAGGATCGGGAAGTTGACGAGGGTGTTCTGGCTCTCGTTGATGTCCTCGATCCACTTGTGGTGCGAGTCCACCGGGTCAACCGACAGGGCGATGGCTTTGACGCCACGGTTGGAAAATTCATCCTTGAGCTTGGCGGTGAAGCCCAGTTCAGTGGTGCACACCGGGGTGAAGTCCGCCGGATGGGAAAACAGCACGCCCCAGCTATCGCCGAGCCATTCGTGGAAACGGATGGTGCCGGCGCTGGAATCCTGTTCGAAATCGGGGGCGATATCGCCAAGTCTGAGGCTCATGGTGCTGCTCCTGGTGAGTGCTTGTTGAGCTCAACTGTGCCTGCATTCCGATTGAATTAAAAAGAATAAATATCGATTTATTTAGATCATAAGTGAATATTAAAGATCTGTTCACTGGACCTGCCGGGCCATCGCGACGAACATCGCCCACAAGGTTCGAGAAGGCCTTGAGTAGCTGCAAAAGAGGGGCAATTTCAGGGCGGGATTACGGGGGTGACTCCGCCTTGAAAACGCAAAAGCCCCGCCCGGCGAGGTGCCGGGCGGGGCTTTATTTACGCAGGCCTACTGGAGCGCGCTATTACAACAGCGGGATCGAGTAGCTGACGATCAGACGGTTTTCGTCCTGGTCGCGCTGGCCTGGGATGTCGTTGCGCCACATGGCGTTTTTCCACATGAAGCCCAGGTTTTTCAGCGGGCCTTCTGGCACAACGTAAGCCAGGGTCAGGTCGCGTTCCCACTCGGAGCGGCCGGAACCGTTCTCGCGGCCGTTGGCGCCCACGGTGTCGATGTTGTCGCCACGCAGGTAAACAACACCAGCGGTTGCGCCTGGCAGGCCAACCTTGGCGAAGTCATACGAGTAGCGTGCTTGCCAGGTTTTCTCGCCGGCACGGCCGAACTTCTGGATCTGCATGTCGGTGATGGTGTAGTTCGACGAACCGTCGCCCTGGTTCAACCAAGGGAAGTCGCTGCTACCGTTGCTGACCTGGTAACCGCCACCGAAGGTGTGACCGGCCACCGAGTACAGGAACAGGCCGCTGTACAGGTTGTTGTCGACTTTACCGCGACCGCTGGCAGTACCGGTGTAGTTACCGGTGCTGTAGTAAGCAGGGGTGTTGCCGTTGGCACCGTCGTCGGAGCTGTTGAAGTAGCGCAGGTCAGACTTCAATACGCCCGGGCCGATAGCCCAGTTGTGAACCAGACCCAGGAAGTGCTGCTTGTAGAAATCTTCCAGGTTGCCGTAGTAGTACTGGGCAGTCAGGTCTTTGGTGATTTTGTAGTCACCACCAGCGTAGAGGAACTTGTTGCTGTCGCGACCGCTGACAGTCGGGCTGTTCGCGCCGCCAATCGACAGTTGCTCGTTGTTGCTGGAGTTACGACCTTTAACCGCTTCGATCTGACCGCCAACCAGTGTCAGGTCTTTGATCTCGCCGGAAGTGATCTGGCCACCCTGCCAGGTTTGTGGCAGCAGACGACCGTCGTTGGTCACGATAACCGGGTTCTTTGGCTGCAGAGTACCCAGCTTCAGTTCGGTCTGGGAGATCTTGGCTTTGGCAGTCAGGCCCAGGCTGGAGAAGTTATCAACCGCTTCGCCGTTGGACTTGCTTGGGAAAACCGTGCCGCCGTACGAAGTAGCAGTGGCGCCGTTGGTGCCGCCGCCCGAATCCAGGCGAATGCCCAGCAGGCCGATGGCATCGATACCGAAGCCGACGGTGCCTTGGGTGTAGCCGGAGATGAAGCGCAGGTCAAAGCCTTGGCCCCATTCTTCGTTTTTGTTTTGAACGCCGGCAGCCGTCTTGGCAGCCGAATCACGGTTGTCCGTGTTGATGTAGAAGTTACGCAGACCCAAGGTAGCCTTGCTGTCTTCGATGAACCCCGCGGCGCCTGCCTGCTGCGCCAAAACCCCTACGGCCACAGCCAGGGCCAAGGTGGACTTATTCATGTTTCGCTCCTCTCTTTTCTAATTCTTGTGTTCCTGGTCCCGGGTCGAATGCCCTGGATCCTAAGATGCGCGATTAGCGCCAGACCGTGACTGACAAGTCAATCGTAACCTTGTGCGTCTACGACCAAGGTCTAACCGCATTGATTTGGTCCCTGCAGGGTAATGAATTCCTCATAAACCCAAAAAGAATTATTTCATTCTTTTTCATACCGCAATGGAATATAGACTTTCACCCAAAACCGCACCGGGATATCAGGTATCGGCTCATAAGCTAATTACTAAATGGTATTTGTTAGCCTTTTTTTAGATCGATTAGCTTTGACGCATCTTACATACGTCAATCCCTATCGAAAAGGCGACGCCATCATGGCCAAACGCGCACTATCCAGTCAAATTGTTACAGTTTGTGTATCGGTTTTATTTTCTTTTGGTGCTCAGGCGGCCAACCTCACGGTGGGCTATCAGACCGGTATTGACCCCAGCAAAGTGCCCCAAGCCGATGGCGTCTACGAGAAAACCATTGGCCAGAAAATCGACTGGCGCCGCTTCAACAGTGGCCCGGAAGTCGTCACTGCCATTGCCTCCGGCGACGTGCAGATTGGCAACCTCGGCTCCAGCCCTCTTGCCGCAGCCGCTTCGCGCAACCTCCCAATCGTGGCTTTCATCGTGTCCGCCCAGATCAACGCCGCCGAAGCCTTGGTCGTGCGCAATGGCAGCGGCATCGATAAACCGGAAGATCTGATCGGCAAGACCATCGCCACACCCTTCGTTTCGACCTCCCATTACAGCCTGCTTGGCGCGCTGAAGCACTGGGGCCTGGATGCCTCGAAAGTCAAAGTGGTGAACCTGCAACCGGCGGAAATCGCTGCCGCCTGGAAGCGCGGCGACATCGACGGCGCGTTTGTCTGGTCGCCGGCCCTGGGTGAAATTCGCAAGACTGGCAAGACCTTGACCGATGCCGCCCAGGTTGGCCAATGGGGTGCGCCGACCTTTGAAGTCTGGGTCGCCCGCAAGGATTACGCCGAGAAGCATCCCGAGGTGGTAGCCAAATTCGCCAAGGTCACCCTGGACTCCTTTGCCGACTACGCCGCCCATAAAGACAGCTGGACCGCCGACTCGGTGCCTGTACAGAAAATCGCCAAACTGACCGGTGCCAACGCCGTCGATGTGCCGGAATTACTGGCCGGCTCGACCTTCCCGGACGCCAAGGCCCAACAGACCACCGCACTGCTCGACGGCGGCACGGCCAAAGCCATCGGCGAGACGGCGAAGTTCTTGAAGGAGCAAGGCAAGGTTGAAACGGTGCTGCCGGATTACTCGCCGTATGTGAGCGCGAAGTTCGTCACCGAATAACACGCAAAACCCATGTGGCGAGGGGGCTTGCCCCCGTTCGGTCGCGAAGCGGCGGCAAAACCAGACGGCTCGGTCCGGCGGACTTTAGGGCCGCTTCGCAGCCCAACGGGGGCAAGCCCCCTCGCCACAGGATTACAGGGTTTTTTCGAAGATCTTCGAATTACGCTGATAGTTGTACAGCGACGCTCGCGCCGACGGCAGGCGCTCGACGCTGCTTGGCTCGAAACCACGCTCGCGGAACCAGTGCGCCGTTCGGGTCGTCAGCACGAACAAGGTCTTCAGCCCCTGGGCACGGGCACGGGTTTCGATGCGCTCGAGCAATTCATCGCCGCGACCGCCATGGCGATATTCCGGGTTAACCGCCAGACAGGCCAACTCCCCCGCATCCGAATCGGCAATCTGATACAGCGCCGCGCAGGCGATGATCATGCCTTCGCGCTCGACCACACTGAACTGCTCGATCTCGCGCTCCAGCACTTCCCGCGAGCGACGCACCAGAATCCCCTGCTCTTCCAGTGGGCTGATCAAATCCAGCAAACCGCCGACGTCTTCAATCGCCGCTTCGCGCACCAATTCGAATTGTTCCTGGGCCACCAGCGTACCGCCACCGTCACGGGTGAACAGTTCGGTCAGCAGCGCGCCGTCTTCGGCATAGCTGACGATGTGGCTGCGCGCCACGCCGCCACGGCAGGCTTCCGCCGCCGCATCCAGCAGTTCGCCCTGATAGTTGCTGCCCAGGCGTTGCAGATGCGCCGGCACTTGTTGCGGGCGCAATTCACGGACCAGTCGACCGTTTTCATCGATCAAGCCCAGGTCGGCGCCGAACAACAGCAATTTATCCGCGCCCAGGTCGATGGCCGCGCGGGTGGCGACGTCTTCGCAGGCGAGGTTGAAAATCTCACCGGTCGGCGAGTAGCCCAGCGGCGACAACAGCACGATGGAGCGCTCGTCCAGCAGGCGATTGATGCCCTTGCGATCGACCCGGCGCACTTCGCCGGTGTGGTGATAGTCGACGCCTTCGAGCACGCCGATCGGCCGTGCCGTCACCAGGTTGCCGCTGGCCACCCGCAGACGCGATCCCTGCATCGGCGAGGAGGCCATGTCCATGGACAACCGCGCTTCGATGGCGATGCGCAGGTGGCCGACCGCGTCGATCACGCACTCCAGGGTCGCAGCATCGGTGATGCGCATGCCGTGGTGGTAATGCGGGATCAGGCCGCGTGCAGCGAGACGGGTTTCAATTTGCGGACGGGAACCGTGAACCAGCACCAGTCGCACACCCAGGCTGTGCAACAGCACCAGGTCGTGGACGATATTGCCGAAGTTCGGATGCTCCACACCGTCGCCGGGCAGCATGACGACGAAGGTGCAGTCGCGGTGGGCATTGATATAAGGAGAAGCGTGACGAAGCCAATTAACGTATTCGGGCATGAACCTGGGCCTGTAATAAATAGCAGCCAAAAAATGGGTGAACCATAAAACGCACAACGGGCTGGTGGTTATCGTCGGAACAGGCTTGGCGACACGCGAGCTCTCCTCATGAATACGGGTTGGGATACCGGCAATTTATACCGCTTGGTCAATCAACACACAAAACCCTGTGGGAGCGGGCTTGCTCGCGAATGCGGTGTAACAGTCGACATCGATGCTAACTGATACACCGCTTTCGCGAGCAAGCCCGCTCCCACATGGGGTTTCGCTTAGCTGACTGGCATCGAGGCTTTGGCCGGTGTCAGGCAGTAATGTTCAATCAATTGACGTAATAGATGCACGGTAGGCTGCAAACGTGACATTTCGAGGTATTCCCCCGGTTGGTGAGCGCAGGCGATATCGCCCGGGCCGAGCACCAGTGTTTCGCAGCCAAGGCGCTGAAGATAAGGCGCTTCCGTGCCGAACGCCACTGCTTCGGCGCGATGACCAGTGAGCTTTTCCGCAACCCGGACCAATTCGGCGTCCTCGGCCTGCTCGAACGGCGGCACTTCAGGGAACAGCGGCGCGTAATCGATCTTCACCTGATGCCGTTCGGCAACCGGTTTGAGCCTCGCCAGAATTTCCGCACGCAGGACTTTAGGGTCCATGCCCGGCAGCGGTCGCAGGTCGAATTCCAGCGAACACTGGCCGCAGATACGGTTGGGGTTGTCGCCGCCATGGATGCAGCCGAAATTCATCGTCGGGGTCGGTACGCCGAACTGCGGATTGCGGAATTCACGCTGCCACAACAGGCGCAAGCCACGCAGTTCGCCAATGGCGTCGTGCATCGCTTCGAGGGCGCTGTGGCCCAGGCGCGGGTCAGAGGAATGGCCGCTCTGCCCGAGGATGTCGATGCGCTCCATCATGATGCCTTTGTGCATGCGGATCGGCTTGAGCCCGGTCGGCTCGCCGATCACCGCCGCCCGGCCCAGCGGACGTCCAGCTTCGGCCAAGGCGCGAGCCCCTGACATCGAGCTCTCTTCGTCGCAAGTGGCGAGGATCAGCAACGGTTGCTTGAACGGTTTGTCGAGCAACGGGATGACCGCTTCGATGGCCAGGGCGAAAAAGCCCTTCATGTCGCAACTGCCGAGACCGACCCAGCGGCCGTCGACTTCTGTCAGCTTCAAGGGATCGGTCTGCCACAAGGCGCCATCGAACGGCACGGTGTCGCTGTGCCCGGCCAGCACCAGGCCGCCAGGGCCGGAACCGAAACTGGCGAGCAAATTGAATTTGCCGGGGCTGACCTGCTGGATATCGCAGGCAAAACCCAGATCGCCAAGCCATGTTGCCAGCAGATCGATCACCGGCCGGTTGGTCTGATCGAGGCTCGGCTGGGTACAGCTGACGGACGGCGCAGCGATCAGCGCAGCGAACTGATCTTTCATGGACGGCAAAGGCATCGCTGACTCCAACTCCCGAATTGAGGTCCATCATAGAACCATCCGGCGACAGGAATAAACCGCCGCGGCACGTAGGAACGTTCACTCCTGTACACTGCACGACCTTGGCAGCCACACATTCCCCCGGCTGCGCTCCCGATCCTGGATTTTCCGGCCATGCAGAAAGAAACCGAAATCAAACTCCGCGTCAGCCGCGAAACCCTCGCCGCTCTGCGTGAGCACCCGCTCCTGAAAAAACGCAACAAAAGTGGCTGGGAACGCCGTGAGTTGATGAACCAGTACTTCGACACGCCTGAGCGCGACCTGGCCCGCGCCAAGGTTGCCCTGCGCCTGCGCCGCGATGGCGAAGAAGTTATTCAAACGCTCAAGACCCGTGGCCAGAGCGTTGCAGGTCTGTCCGAGCGTAACGAATACGACTGGAACCTGCCCAAAGCCAAGCTCGACGTGAAGAAACTCGACGGCGAATGTTGGCCTGAAGAGCTGGCGGAGCTGGACAAGAAAACCCTGAAAGCCATCTTCACCACCGATTTCGTGCGCGAACGCGCGGAAATCGCCTGGGGCCGTGGCAAGACCAAGGTGGTTATCGAAGCCGCGCTGGACTTCGGCCACGTCGTGGTCGGCAAGCAGAAAGAAGAAATCTGCGAGCTGGAACTGGAACTGCGCGAAGGCGAACCCGCCGCGCTGCTGGAACTGGCCGCCGAACTGGCCGCGACCCTGCCCCTGATGCCATGTGACATCAGCAAGGCCGAGCGCGGTTACCGTTTGTACGACGCCAACAGCTACTCGCTGAGCCTGCCGGCGCCGCAGATCACCGCTGAAATGCCGCTGGACGACGCTTTCGCTGCGCTGAGCTGGCACTTGCTGGGCAGCAGCCAGCGTCTGGCTGAACAGTATCGCTTCAATGGTCACTGGCGTTTGCTGCAGGACTGGGTCGAAAACCTCGGTGAACTGCGCGCGTTGCTGAGCAGCCTCGGCCAAGCCGCACCGCGTCAGTCGACTCACGACCTGCGCCTTGCGCTGGACGCTTTGCTGGAAGACTGGCGTCCGCTGGTTCAAGCCGGTCTGGACGATGAAGACGTGCGCAAAGCCGCGCCGGAGCAGTTCCTCGAAGAACTGGAAGACCCGCGTTGGGGCTTGTTCTCGCTGAACACTTCGCGCTGGTTGCTGGCGCGCACCTGGGCTGCCGATCGCAACGTGCGTGGCAATCGCCAAGGCGCTGCACAATTGGCCAACTGGTTGCCGCGCCTGCTGGGCGAAGAAGCCACGTCCCTGCAATTGCAGCGTTATCAGCAACAGCCGGAAGACCTGGCCGAGCAACTGCCGCGCATCGAACGCATCCAGGCATGGATGCACCACGCCCGTGGCGTGCTGGACATCCCGGAAATGGATCGCCTGTACGGTGAACTGAACAAACTGGCGCAACTGGCCAACGAGCCGATCACCGACGAAGCCCTGGATGCGCGTAAGCAGCAGGCGATCGCCGTGTATCAGAATCGTGCCTGGAAAATGTTGTTGCGCATGTAACACCCTGTGGCGAGGGGGCTTGCCCCCGTTCGGCTGCGAAGCAGTCGTAAATCAGCCAACGCGTTATATCTGACTCAACGCGTTGGCTGGTTTTGGGAGTCCTTCGGACTCCAACGGGGGCAAGCCCCCTCGCCACAAAAGCCCTCTGTCACAATGATCAGCGCATCACCGGCAAACTCGTCGTGGACTTGATCTCCGACAACGCCACAATCGAATTCACCTCCTGAATCCCCGGCACCATCGACAGCTTCTCGAAGAAGAAGCGCTCATACGCCTCGATGTCCGCCGTCACAATCCGCAGCAAAAAATCCACCGACCCCATCAGCACATAACACTCCAGTACTTCGGGAAAGCCGCGAATCGCCTCGGTGAACTCAGTGAAGTTCGAACGGCCGTGGGCGTTGAGTTTGATCTCGGCAAAAATCTGCGTGTTCAAGCCGATCTTCTTGCGATCGAGCAACGTCACCTGCCCGCGAATGATCCCTTCCTCCTTCATGCGCTGGATCCGCCGCCAGCACGGCGACTGCGACAGCCCGACCTGTTCGGCGATCTGCGCACTGGAAAGCGAAGCGTCCTCTTGCAGCAACGCGAGAATCTTGCGGTCGTAGCCATCCAGCTCGGCTTGCATAGAAAAACCCTTGAATGATCACTTATTGAATCAAACGATTCGATAAATCGCCAATACGCCCGATCATAGCCAAGAAATGCCCCGCACCGAATGTAAAAATTCCTCCAGTGATTTTGGAGATCGAGCATGCCGCATTTAGAAGCCGTGAATACCCCAGCGACCCGCGCCGATGTGTGGAACGTCAGCAACGCCCATTGCCGCGTGCAATACCAACTGCTGGCCGAGGCCGAACCGGATGTGCTGTGCCGCGCACTCAACCTGTTCGCCTTGCAGTTCCTGACCCCGGAGCAGGTCAACGTGCAGCGTATGGACGATCTGCTGTCGATCGACATCGTGATCGACGGCCTGTGCTGGCACCGCGCCGAAGTGATCGCGGAAAAACTTCGTAACCTGATCAGCGTCTGCTCGGTGAACCTGCAAAGCGCTGATGCGGCGTGGGACGAGCAGGCCCAAGCGGCCGGCTGAAGGAACTGGAAACGGCTTCGTCGGGTAGTGGCCCAACGGTCAGCGGCTCCGCGACTATCCTTTGCACACTGCGGTCTAGATCGCTGTTTGCAGGATTGTTCAAAAGGAACCCGCATGTCCGTTCAACTTGCCACACAGGACCGCTGGCTGGATCTCAATGATTTGCTGCGAGAGCTGGTCGCCCAAGGCTTTATTAACCAGGATTCGGCCGAACTCGCGCTCAATGCCCGACGCCGGCATGCCGCCAATGGCCAGTTGCACCCGTTGGAGTTTATTGCCAGCCAACACCTCGACGACCTCAGCCGTCCCGGTAAACACCTGGACCTGGAAAGCCTGACCCTGTGGTTGTCGCAACAGGCCGGTCAGCCTTACTTGCGTATCGACCCGCTGAAAATCAACGTCGCGGCCATCACGCCGTTGATGTCCTACGCCTTCGCCCAGCGCCACAAGATTCTCGCCGTCTCCATCGACCGCGACGCCGTGACCGTGGCCAGCGCCCAGCCCTACGTCACGGGTTGGGAAGCTGATCTGACCCACGTATTGAAGCTGCCGATCAAGCGCGTTGTGGCCAACCCGGCGGACATCCAGCGCTTCAGCGTGGAGTTTTTTCGCCTGGCCAAATCGGTCACCGGCGCGACCAATGCCGATCAACAGACCAGCACCCTGGGCAACTTCGAACAACTGCTCAACCTCGGCGCCAGCGACCAGGAGCCGGACGCCAACGACGCGCATATCGTCAACATCGTCGACTGGCTGTTCCAGTACGCGTTCCAGCAGCGGGCCAGTGATATCCACATCGAACCGCGCCGCGAGCAAGGCACCGTGCGGTTTCGCATCGACGGCGTGCTGCACAACGTCTATCAATTCCCGCCCCAGGTGACCATGGCCATCGTCAGTCGCCTGAAAAGCCTGGGCCGGATGAACGTCGCGGAAAAACGCAAACCCCAGGACGGCCGGGTCAAGACCAAGACCCCGGATGGCGGCGAAGTCGAACTGCGGCTGTCGACCCTGCCTACCGCGTTTGGCGAAAAAATGGTCATGCGGATCTTCGACCCGGAAGTGCTGCTCAAGGATTTCGATCAACTGGGTTTCTCCGCCGATGACCTGCGCCGCTGGCAGGACATGACCCGCCAGCCCAACGGCATCATTCTGGTGACAGGACCGACCGGTTCGGGCAAGACCACCACGCTCTATACCACCCTGAAAAAACTGGCGACGCCGGAGGTCAACCTCTGCACCATCGAGGACCCGATCGAAATGGTCGAGCCGGCCTTCAACCAGATGCAGGTCCAGCACAACATCGACCTGACCTTCGCCGCCGGGGTGCGCGCGTTGATGCGGCAAGACCCGGACATCATCATGATCGGAGAGATCCGCGACCTCGAAACCGCCGAAATGGCGATCCAGGCCGCACTCACCGGTCACTTGGTGCTTTCGACCCTGCACACCAACGACGCACCGAGCGCCATCAGCCGTTTGCTGGAACTCGGCGTGCCGCATTATCTGATCAAAGCCACGGTACTTGGGGTCATGGCCCAGCGTCTGGTCCGCACCTTGTGCCCGCACTGCAAGGCGCCGCTTACCCTGGGCGAAGAGGACTGGCAAACCCTGACCCGCCCCTGGCAGGCACCGCTCCCCAACAACGCCCACCGCGCCATCGGCTGCCTGGAATGCCGCGACACCGGCTACCGAGGCCGCGCCGGGGTCTACGAAATCATGCAACTGACCGACAGCGTCAAGGCGCTGATCACCCCGGATACGGACCTACTGGCGATTCGGCGCCAGGCGTTCAAGGAAGGCATGCGCAGCTTGCGACTGTCCGGCGCGCAGAAAGTAGCGGCGGGTCTGACAACGATTGAGGAGGTGTTGCGGGTGACGCCGCAGAGCGAGCAGAAGTAGCTAATTGGCTCAGATGGCTGACATAAACAAGGCCGGGATTTGCTCCGTTCTCAATTCCCAATCTTCGCCATCACACAAACGTGCTCTTTTGTAGCAGCTGGCGAAGCCTGCGTTCGGCTGCGGAGCAGTCGCGAAATCAGCCGACGCGGTGCTTCAGGAAGACTTCGCGTACAGGTTTCACGACTGCTTCGCAGCCGAACGCAGGCTTCGCCAGCTGCTACAGATCGCGTTTCGGCTTGTCAGACATGGTTAGATTTTGCGGTAGTTGAATTTGCGCAAACACGATCCTGCAAGTCTTTTGCCTTACACTCCTGCCATCGCCAATACATAAACAGGGAATCGTTATGCAGATCGGTAGTGTGCTTTTACTCTTCGTCGGGCTGGTCGTGGCCATTTTGTTCATGGGTTTCAAGGTTGTGCCCCAGGGCTATCAATGGACGGTCGAGCGTTTCGGGCGCTATACCAACACCCTCAAGCCTGGCCTGAACATCATCATTCCAGTGATGGACCGCATCGGTCGCAAGATCAACGTGATGGAAAGCGTGCTGGATATTCCGCCGCAGGAAGTCATCACCGCCGATAACGCCACGGTACAGATCGATGCCGTGTGTTTCTTCCAGGTGGTCAACACTGCCCAGGCCGCCTACGAGGTGAACAACCTCGAACACGCCGTGCGCAACCTGCTGCAAACCAATATCCGTACCGTGCTCGGCTCCATGGAGCTGGACGCGATGCTCAGCCAGCGCGACAACATCAACGAAAAACTGCTGCGCACGGTGGATGAAGCCACGGCGCCGTGGGGCATCAAGATCACCCGGATCGAGATCAAGGACATCAGCCCGCCAGCGGACCTGATGGCCGCCATGTCCGGCCAGATGAAAGCCGAGCGGATCAAGCGTGCGCAAATCCTCGAAGCAGAAGGCCTGCGGGCTGCCGCGATCCTGACCGCCGAAGGCAAGAAGCAGGCGCAGATCCTGGAAGCGGAAGGTGGTCGTCAGGCCGCTTTCCTCGAATCCGAAGCCCGGGAACGTCAGGCTGAAGCAGAAGCCCAGGCCACCAAAGTGGTGTCTGAAGCCATCGCCAACGGCAACGTGCAGGCGGTGAACTACTTTGTCGCGCAGAAATACATCGATGCCCTAGGCAAACTGGCCTCGGCCAACAACAGCAAAGTGATCCTGATGCCGCTTGAGGCCAGCTCGATGATCGGCGCTGTCGGCGGCATCGGCGAAATCGTCAAGGCCACGTTCGACAACAAGAAAGCCTGAGGCGCGCCATGTGGGCATTTCTGCAACATTTATCGTTCTGGGACTGGCTGGCCTTCGGCACGGTGCTGCTGATTCTTGAAGTGTTCGGTGCCGGCGGCTATCTGCTGTGGATCGGCATGGCGGCGGCAGCGGTTGGTGTGCTGACTTTTGTGCTGCCCGGCCTGTCATGGGAGCTGCAGTTCCTGCTGTTCGGCCTGCTCTCGATCGCCACCGCGCTGTATTGGTGGCGACGCCAGCGCAGTGCCGTACGAGAGAGCGATCAGCCAAACCTGAATCTGCGCGGTCAGGAATTGATCGGCAAAACCTTTGTGGTGCATGAAGCGATTGTGGATGGTCGCGGCAAGATCAAAGTTGCCGATGGTGTGTGGATGGCGCGCGGGCCAGACGCCGCGCTCGGCAGCCGCGTTCGTGTGGTCAGTCAGCAAGGGGCGATTCTGCTGGTAGAACCGGCTGACTGAGCGGTCACGGAACTCGATTGGGTAAATGACGATCCAACTCCGTAGTTAACCCCCAGTGGAGTCTCCATCATGCGTCTCAAACTTGCTGTCGCTACCCTTGCCTTGCTGTCCCTGCCCGTTGGTTCAGCGATGGCCGACAGCTTTTGGCGTAACGTCATTTCATCCGGTGCAACCACCGGTTCGACCTACCTGACGTTCAAGGATCACAAACTGATCGTCGCGGCGCAGGATGATGCCGGCAGCTTCGTCGCCAGTGACGGCGGCATCCGCGGTCCTTACCTGGAAGCCGCAATGCAGAAAGTCCGCGCCGACAACCCGGGCCTGCAAGCCACGGACATGGAACTGGCGAATGCGATCCTGGCGAAGAATGCCGTCGCTTCGGAATAAGCTTTTTGCTGAACAAAAATGCCGCTCATATGAGCGGCATTTTTTTTGCCCGAAGCGAAACCCTGTGGGAGCGGGCTTGCTCGCGAAAGCTGTGTGTCAGTCGGTACAAATGTCGACTGACACGGCCCCTTCGCGAGCAAGCCCGCTCCCACAGGGGTTACGGGTGTTGCTCGGTACATCAGCGGTAATCATCCACCGGCACACACGCGCAAAACAGGTTGCGGTCGCCGTAGACGTTATCCACGCGGTTCACCGCCGGCCAATATTTATGCGCCTTGGTGTGCGCGTCCGGCGTCACTGCTTGCTCGATGCTGTAAGGCCGCTCCCAAACGCCGGTGATATCGGCCAGGGTGTGCGGCGCGCGTTTCAGTGGGTTGTCTTCAGGGTCCCAGTTACCGTTTTGCACTTCGGTGATTTCCGCACGAATATTCAGCATCGCCCCGATAAAATGGTCCAGCTCAGCCTTGGATTCGCTCTCGGTCGGTTCGACCATCAACGTCCCCGGCACCGGGAACGACATGGTCGGCGCATGGAAACCGTAATCCATCAGGCGCTTGGCCACGTCCTCTTCGCTGATGCCAGTCAGCACCTTGAGCGGCCGCAAATCCAGGATGCATTCGTGGGCTACCCGCTCGTTACGCCCGGTATAGAGCACCGGGAAGGCCCCGGACAAATGCTGAGCGAGGTAATTCGCCGCCAGAATTGCCACCTCGCTGGCATCCGCCAGTTGCGGGCCCATCATGGCGATGTACATCCAGCTGATCGGTAAAATGCTCGCACTGCCCCAAGGCGCGGCACTGACGGCACCGTTCTGCGGTTGCGGGCCGTCAATTGGCACCACGGGATGATTGGCCACGAATGGCGCCAGATGCGAACGCACACCAATCGGCCCCATGCCCGGCCCGCCACCGCCGTGGGGAATGCAGAAGGTTTTGTGCAGGTTCATGTGCGACACGTCGGCGCCGATGTCCGCCGGTCGCGCCAATCCGACCTGAGCATTCAGGTTGGCGCCATCCATGTACACCTGGCCGCCATGGCTGTGGATAACTTCACAGATTTCGCTGATGCCTTCCTCGTACACGCCGTGGGTCGAAGGATACGTCGCCATCAGGCAGGCGAGTTTGTCCCCCGCCGCCGAAGCTTTGTCCTTCAAGTCCTCCAGATCGACGTTGCCCGCCTCGTCGCACTCGACGATCACCACGCGCATCCCGGCCATTTGCGCCGAGGCCGGGTTAGTGCCGTGGGCCGAGGATGGAATCAAACAAATATCCCGCGCACCTTCGTGGCGGCTCTCGTGGTATTTACGGATCGCCAACAGCCCGGCGTATTCGCCTTGGGCACCAGAGTTGGGCTGCATGCAGATCGCATCGAAACCGGTAATCGCGCAGAGCCAGCGCTCCAGTTCTTCGATCATCAATGCATACCCCACGGCCTGCTCTTTCGGCACGAACGGGTGCAGGTTGGCGAATTGCGGCCAGGTGATCGGGATCATCTCGCTGGTGGCGTTGAGTTTCATGGTGCAGGAGCCCAGCGGGATCATTGACTGGTTCAGCGCCAGGTCCTTGTTCTCCAGCTGTTTGAGGTAGCGCAGCATCTCGGTTTCGCTGTGATGGGCGCTGAACACCGGGTGACGCAGGTAAGGCGTGGTGCGCAGCAAGCTGTCAGGGATGCTGGAAGCCAGGGTTTCGGCGTCGAGTTCGTCGACGTTCAGCCCATGATCGGCACCGAGGAACACATCGAACAATTTCGCCACGGTGGTTTCGTCACAGGTTTCATCCAGGCTCAGGCCCAGTTGCCCGCGTCCAAGAATGCGCAAATTGATCCGCGCTGCCTGGGCGCTTTCGATGATCGCGGTTTGCGCGCCGCCGACTTCAAGGGTCAGGGTGTCGAAGAATTGTTTGTTGAGCCGGGTAATGCCGTGGCGTTCGAGGCCGGCGGCGAGGATGCAGGTCAGCCGATGCACGCGCTGGGCAATCCGTTTCAGCCCTTCCGGGCCGTGGTACACCGCGTAGAAACTGGCGATATTGGCCAGCAAGACTTGGGCGGTGCAGATGTTCGAGTTGGCCTTCTCCCGGCGGATATGTTGCTCACGGGTTTGCAGGGCCATGCGCAGGGCGACGTTACCGCGCGCATCTTTCGACACGCCGATGATCCGCCCCGGAATCGCCCGTTTGTACTCATCGCGGCTGGCAAAAAACGCCGCATGAGGTCCGCCATAGCCCATCGGCACGCCGAAACGTTGCGATGAACCGAACACCACGTCAGCACCCAACTCTCCCGGCGGAGTCAGCAACAACAGGCTCAGCAGATCGGTCGCGACGCAGGCCAGCGCTTGCTGCGAATGCAGGTGATCGATCAATGGCCGCAGATCGCGAATCTCGCCGTGGGTGTCGGGGTACTGCAACAAGGCGCCGAACACCTGGTGCTGTTTCAAGTTATCCACAGTGTCGATGATCAGCTCGAAACCGAAGCCGTCGGCCCGGGTCCGGACGACGGAAATGGTCTGTGGATGGCAGTTCTCATCGACGAAAAACAGATTGCTCTTGGACTTGGCGACTCGCTTGGCCAAGGCCATGGCTTCCGCCGCCGCCGTGGCTTCATCCAGCAGCGAGGCGTTGGCCAGTTCCAGGCCCGTGAGGTCGATGGTCAGTTGCTGGAAGTTGAGCAGCGCTTCGAGCCGGCCTTGGGCAATCTCCGGCTGATAAGGCGTGTACGCGGTGTACCAACCGGGATTTTCCAGCACATTGCGCAGGATGACGGTTGGCGTCAGGGTGCCGTGATAACCCATGCCGATCAGGCTGGTCCAGACCTGGTTCTGTTCGGCATAGCCGCGCAGTTTGGCCAGTGCGGCTTCTTCATCAAGGGCGGGCGGCAAATCCAGTTCGCGGTTAAGGCGAATGCCCGGCGGCACGGTCTGCTCGATCAATTCGACCCGACTGCCAAGGCCGAGGCTATCGAGCATCGCCTGCTGCTCGGCGGCATCGGGGCCCAAGTGGCGGCGCAGGAAGGCATTCGGATCGCGTAACTGGCTCAGGGACGGCAACTGGGACATGACGGGCTCTCTCTTGACTGGCGCTCAACGTCGATGCAACACGGTCAAACCAGCATAGCAGCCGATACCCGAGCGGATGGCGTGGCGGCTTCGCTCAATCCCGAGCATCATGTTCGGCGCCTACTTAACGTCCGCTATCGGGTGTCTATCGTTTATGAGCCAACTGCCATTTCTGCCGTTTTCCAAACCCGTCATTGATGAAGCCACGATTACCGCGGTCGGTGACGTGCTGCGTTCGGGCTGGATCACCAGCGGCCCCAAGGTCCAGGCGTTTGAAGCGCAACTCTCGGAATTCTTCGGCGGGCGCCCGGTGCGCACCTTCAATTCCGGCACCTGCACCATGGAAATCGCCTTGCGCATTGCCGGTATCGGACCGGGCGATGAGGTGATCACCACGCCGATTTCCTGGGTCGCCACCGCTAACGTGATTCTGGAAGTCGGCGCCACGCCAGTGTTTGCCGATATCGACCCGGTCACTCGCAATATCGATCTGGATCAGTTGGAAGCCGCGATCACCCCGCGCACCAAGGCGATCATTCCGGTGTACCTCGCCGGATTGCCAGTGGATATGAGTCGGCTGTATGCGATCGCCAAAAAGCACGGTTTGCGGATTGTCGAAGACGCCGCCCAGGCCTTGGGTTCGAGCTGGAATGGCCAACGTATCGGTGCCACTGGCGACTTCGTGTCGTTCAGTTTCCAGGCGAACAAGAACGTCACCTCTTCGGAGGGCGGTTGCCTGGTGCTGAACACGCCTGAGGAAGTGCGGCTGGCGGAGAAGTATCGTCTGCAGGGCGTCACCCGAAATGGTTTTGATGGCCTGGACGTGGATGTGCTGGGCGGCAAGTTCAACATGACCGATGTCGCGGCGGCGATTGGCCTGGGGCAGTTTGCGCATATCGAGGCGATCACGGCTCATCGGCGTGAGCTGGCGCGGCACTATTTCGCGTGTTTCGGTGCGGATTTCGAAGCGCAGTACGGTGCGCAATTGCCGCCGACGGATTTCGAGAACAGCAACTGGCACTTGTTCCAACTGGTGCTGCCAGAGCGCAAGGACGGCCAACCGGCGCGGGCCACGTTCATGGAGCAGATGCAGGCACTGGGCGTCGGCATCGGTTATCACTACCCGCCGATCCACCTGCTGAGTCTTTACCGCGAGCGCGGTTTCAAGGAAGGCATGTTTCCAGTGGCCGAACGGGTCGGTCGCCTGATTGTTTCGCTGCCGATGTTTACGAGCATGACCAAGGCGGATGTCGAGCGGTCGGTGGCAGCGGTCAAAGCCGTTCTGAAGCCATAAAAAACTTGTGGGAGCGGGCTTGCTCGCGAAAGCGGTGTATCAGTCGCAATCATGTTGCCTGATACACCGCCTTCGCGAGCAAGCCCGCTCCCACATGGGGATTTTGCAGGGCGAAGGTTATTCGCCGATAGCGGCTTTGTAGCCTGCAGCGTCTAGCAGTTTGTCCAGCTCAGCCGGGTTACTTGGCTTGAGTTTGAAGATCCAGGCACCGTACGGATCGGTGTTCAGCGCTTCAGGCGAACCGCTCAGGTCTTCATTGATCGCGATCACTTCACCGCCAATCGGCGAGTAGATATCGGAGGCGGCTTTAACCGACTCAACCACACCGGATTGATCGCCGGCAGCAAACACTTTGCCGACTTCGGTCAGTTCAACGAACACCACGTCGCCCAAGGCTTCCTGAGCGTGATCGCTGATGCCCACGGTGACCGTGCCATCGGCTTCCAGACGCGCCCATTCGTGACTTTCGGCAAAACGCAGGTCGGCAGGGATATCGCTCATGTTCTGTGTCCTCAAGAAAAATGTCAGCGGTCGTTGCCCGCCAGAAAAGGTTTAGATCAAGGTTTTGCCATGGCGTACGAAGGTCGGTTTGACCACTCGGACCGGGTACCACTTGCCACGGATTTCCACTTCTGCGCGGTCGGCGGTCGCCATCGGCACGCGCGCCAGTGCAATCGACTTGCTAAGCGTAGGAGAGAAACTACCACTGGTGATCTCCCCTTCGCCAACATTGGCGATACGGACGACTTGATGAGCGCGCAAAACTCCACGCTCCTCAAGCACCAGACCAACCAGTTTGTGCTGCACACCGTTGGCCTTCTCGGCTTCAAGGGCCGCACGCCCGATGAACTGGCGCGTGGCCGGTTCCCAGGCAATGCTCCAGGCCATATTGGAGGCCAACGGTGAGACATCTTGATGAATGTCCTGACCGTAGAGGTTCATCCCGGCTTCGACGCGCAAGGTATCCCGGGCGCCAAGACCAATGGGTGAAATGCCCGCGCCTACCAGATCGTTGAAGAAACCCGGCGCCTGATTGGCCGGCAACACGATTTCCAGGCCATCTTCGCCGGTGTAACCGGTGCGCGCGATAAACCAGTCGCCGTCGAACTGACCTTCGAAAGGTTTGAGTATCTGGATGAGATTGCCACGGGACTGCGTGACCAGCTCGGCGATCTTGTGCCGCGCGTGGGGACCTTGAATGGCCAGCATCGCCAACTCGGAGCGCTCAAGCAGGCGCACATCGAAGCCGTCGAGATGCGCCTGCATCCAGGCCAGATCCTGATCGCGGGTGGAGGCGTTGACCACCAGCCGATAGCCGTCTTCGAGACGGTAGACGAGCATGTCGTCGACGATGCCGCCGCGCTCGTTAAGCATGGTGCTGTACAAGGCACGGCCGGGGCTGTGCAGGCGTTCGACGTCATTGGCCAGCAAGTGCTGGAGCCAGGCCTTGGCCTGGGGGCCGTCGACATCGATCACGGTCATGTGGGATACATCGAAAACCCCGCAATCGCGGCGCACCTGATGGTGTTCCTCGACCTGCGAGCCGTAATGCAGTGGCATATCCCAACCGCCAAAATCGACCATCTTCGCGCCGAGGGCGAGATGAAGGTCATACAGAGGCGTACGCTGTCCCATGGGTTTCTCCTTCCGGGCGTGGCGAAGGTGCGGACAAGCACTGCATGGGTTGAAAGCCTTGAATTAGAAGGCCTACAGCCGATTTCAGCTACCTGATCTATCAGACGGACCGCACCGAATGCCGCGCATTGTAGCCGCAAGGTGTAGGACTGGCACCTAGGCGTTTCGATGCGCCGAACGTCGAATCAATCCGATGACCGGTAACAGTCCGACCAAAACCAGGGTCAGCGCCGGCAACGATGCCCTCGCCCACTCTCCTTCGCTGGTCATTTCAAAGATGCGAACTGCCAGCGTGTCCCAGCCAAACGGGCGCATCAGCAAGGTCGCGGGCATTTCCTTGAGCACATCGACGAACACCAGCAACGCCGCGCTCAAAGTGCCGGGCAGCAAAAGCGGCAGATACACTTTGAAAAACAGTCGTGGCCCACTGACCCCAAGGCTACGTGCCGCTTCGGGCAAAGAAGGCCGTATTCGCGCCAGACTGCTTTCCAGCGGCCCATAAGCCACCGCAATGAAACGCACCAGATAGGCCAATATCAGCGCCGACAGGCTGCCCAATAGCAACGGCTTGCCCCCGCCGCCGAGCCAGCCCGACAGCGGGATCACCAATTCGCGATCCAGATAACTGAACGCCAGCATGATCGACACCGCCAACACCGAGCCGGGCAAGGCGTAGCCGAGATTGGCCAGGCTGACGCCGGAACGAATCGCCCGGGTCGGCGCCAGGCGTCGGGCAAACGCCAGCAGCAAGGCGACGCTGACGGTGATCAGCGCGGCCATACCGCCGAGGTACAGGGTGTGGACGATCAGTCCGGCGTAACGCTCATCCAGATCGAAGCGTCCGCGCTGCCAAAACCAAACGAGCAGTTGCAGCATCGGAATCACGAAGGCGCAGGCGAACACCAGCCCGCACCAACTCATCGCCGCCAACGCCTTGATGCCGCGCAGGTGATACAGCGCCTTGACCCGTGGTCGCTCGTTGCTCGCTCGATTGGCGCCCCGGGCGCGGCGCTCGCCGTACAACACGACCATCACCACCAGCAACAACAGGCTGGCCAGTTGCGCGGCGGTCGAGAGGCTGAAGAAGCCGTACCAGGTTTTGTAGATCGCGGTGGTGAAGGTGTCGAAGTTGAACACCGACACCGCGCCGAAATCCGCCAGGGTTTCCATCAGAGCCAACGCCACACCGGCACCGATAGCCGGACGTGCCATGGGCAATGCGACACGCCAGAACGCTTGCCATGGCGATTGTCCGAGGACTCGGGCGGCTTCCATCAGGCCTTTGCCCTGAGCGAGGAACGCGGTGCGCGCCAACAGGTAAACGTAGGGGTAGAACACCAGCACCAGCACGAGGATCACGCCACCGGTGGAACGCACGCGCGGCAATCGCAGCCCAGTACCGAACCAATCGCGCATCAGGGTTTGCACGGGGCCCGCGAAATCCAACAGGCCGACGAAGACGAACGCCAGCACGTAGGCGGGAATCGCGAACGGCAGCATCAACGCCCAGTCCAGCCAGCGCCGACCGGGGAATTCGCAAAGGCTGGTGAGCCAGGCCAGGCTCACGCCCAACAGCGTCACGCCGACACCGACGCCGAGCACCAGGGTCAGGGTGTTGCCCAACAGCCGTGGCATCTGCGTGTCCCAAAGGTGGGACCAGATTTGTTGATCGATGGTTTGCCAGCAGAAGAACAGCACGCTCAGGGGCAGCAGGACCAACGCGGCGATGGCGAAGACCAGGGGGTACCAGCGGCGTTGGGCGGGGTGGGCCAAGGAAAAGCTCTCAGGGGTGAATCAGCAGAAGTGTATGTACACCGCAAAAAGATCGCAGCCTCGTTTCACTCGACAGCTCCTACAGGGGTACGCGATCCCAATGTAGGAGCTGTCGAGTGAAACGAGGCTGCGATCTTTTGATCTTCAGTTCCAGCCAGCGCGATCCATCATGCGAATCGCTTCGGCCTGACGCTTGCCAGCAATTTCCACCGGCAAGGTATCCGCAACAAACTTGCCCCAGCTCGCTACTTCAGCCGATGGCTGTACCGCCGGGTTGGCCGGGAATTCCTGGTTCACATCGGCGAAGATCTTCTGCGCTTCCGGCGTGGTCATCCACTCCACCAGTGCCTTGGCCGCTTCCGGGTGCGGCGCATGTTTGGTCAGGCCGATACCCGACAGATTGACGTGCACGCCACGGTCGCCCTGGTTCGGCCAGAACAGCTTCACTGCCAGGTCCGGTTTCTGCTTGTGCAGGCGGCCGTAGTAATAGGTGTTGACGATACCGACGTCGCACTGGCCAGCGTTGATCGCTTCCAGCACCGCGATGTCATCGGAGAACACGTCGGTGGACAGGTTGCTCACCCAACCCTTGAGGATCTTCTCGGTCTTATCGGCGCCGTGGACTTCGATCATGGTGGCGGTCAGCGACTGGTTGTAGACCTTCTTCGCCGTGCGCAGGCACAGGCGGCCTTCCCATTGCTTGTCGGCCAGACCTTCGTAGGTGGTCAGTTCACCGGGTTTCACGCGGTCAGTGGAATAGGCGATGGTCCGCGCACGCAGGCTCAGGCCGGTCCAGGCGTGGGACGCGGCGCGATATTGCAAAG
The DNA here is from genome assembly GCF_024296925.1 of Pseudomonas nunensis. Classification (NCBI taxonomy): domain Bacteria; kingdom Pseudomonadati; phylum Pseudomonadota; class Gammaproteobacteria; order Pseudomonadales; family Pseudomonadaceae; genus Pseudomonas; species Pseudomonas nunensis. Next base: position 6,548,381 of record NZ_CP101125.1, on the reverse strand, counting down.
GAATGTTCGCGTCGATGGTCTTGGAAGTGAACGGCTGGAGAATGCCCATCTGCTCGGCCTGCCAGAGGTTGCCGGCATCAACGGTCAGCAGCAGGTCGGCGGTGGCGTTTTCACCCTCGGCCTTGATGCGCTGCATCAGCGGCGCTTCCTTGTCGGTGATGAACTTCACCTGCACACCGGTTTTCGCGGTGTAGGCATCGAAGACTGGCTTGATCAGCTCGTCGATGCGTGAAGAGTAAACCACCACCTCGTCGGCGGCCTGGGCGGCGGTGCTGCCGATCAGGGTCAGGGCCAGCGCGGTCAATAGACGCTTCGGTGCCAACATGGGAGCGGTCTCGATTGATAAATGAGGCCAAATGATAAGGACTCACATTTGCCAGCTCAATCGAACAGTTTGCGGGTGAGTTACCAGATGTTGCACAGGTTGGAATGTGCGTTGGATGTTCCGACGCCTTCGCGGGCAAGCCTCGCTCCTACGGATCACCTAAACCCTGTAGGAGCGAGGCTTGCCCGCGAAGAGGCCATCAGCCCCAGCGAAAATCTCAGGCCTTGGCGAGCGCCGGCAAATCCCCAGTCAACCCCAGCGCTTCACGCACAAACAACGCCTTGGCCTCCGGCAACTGCTCGACGATCTTCAACCCGGCATTACGCAACCAGCGCACCGGCAGCGGATCGGCCTGAAACAGGCGCTCGAAACCTTCCATCGCCGCCATCAGCGCCAGGTTGTGCGGCATGCGCCGACGCTCGTAACGGCTGAGGACTTTCACATCCGCCAGGCGCTCACCGCGTTCCGCCGCTTGCAGCAACACTTCAGCCAACACCGCCGCATCCAGGAAACCGAGGTTCACGCCCTGCCCGGCCAACGGGTGGATGGTGTGCGCCGCATCGCCGATCAGCGCCAGACCTTCCGCCACGTAACGCTTGGCATGCCGCTGACGTAGCGGCACGCACACACGCGGATCAGCGCTGAGCACTGTACCCAAACGCCCCTCGAAGGCTCGTTCCAGCTCGCGGCAGAAACCTTGGTCATCCAGCGCCATCAGGCGTTCGGCTTCACTCGGCGTGGTGGACCAGACGATCGAACACCAATCCTGTTGACCGTCCCGCTCCAGCGGCAGAAACGCCAGCGGACCGTTATCGGTAAACCGCTGCCAAGCGGTCATCTGATGCGGTTTGAAGCTGCGCACGCTGGTCACGATCGCGTGATGCATGTAGTCCCATTCGCGGGTCGCGACACCGGTCAGGCGTCGCACCGCCGAGTTGGCGCCATCCGCCGCGATCACCAACGGCGCGCGCAAGGTGCGGCCATCGGCCAGGGTCAGCAGCCAGTCATCGCCGGAGCGGCGCATCTGCTCCAGGCGCGCATTGGCCAGCATGCCGAGGTCGCAGTCGTGCAAACGGTCGAGCAAGGCGTCCTGAACCACGCGGTTTTCGACGATATGGCCCAACACGTCGGCGTGCACACTGGCCGCCGAAAAGTGGATTTGCCCGGTGCCGCTGCCGTCCCAGACGTGCATGTCGGTGTAGGGGCTGCTGCGCCGGCTGGCGATGCCGTCCCACACGCCGAGGCGCTCAAGAATGCGCTGGCTGGCGGCGGACAAGGCGCTGACTCGCGGCTCGAATGTCGCTTGGGCGTCGAAGGGTTTGACGCTCATGGGGCTGCCGTCCAGCAGCAGGACTTCCAGCCCGCTGTCCTGCAACGCCAGCGCCAGGGCGCTACCGACCATTCCGGCCCCGACAATCAGCAGATCTGCGCGCATTTCCATGCTTTAAGCCTGTCTCGCTTGCGGCTTGAGCCGCACGTAAAGGGTTTTTTCGACCCGCGCCACCAAGGTGCCGGCGCCGTCGTGAATATCGACCTGCAACTGCGGCAGGTATTTTTCGCCACTCGCCGTCTGCCGGCGGATTTCGTCGAGCAAGGTCTCGTCGATGTTGAAACGGGCGAACACCGGGCCTTTGCCCGGCGCAATGAAATCGATGTCGGCGGCCTTGTCCCAGACGATGTACCGGTGCCCAAGGTTTTCCATCAGCATCAGCATGTAGAACGGATCGACCATCGAATACAGGCTGCCACCGAACTGGGTGCCGACGTAATTGCGGTTGTACCAGCCCAGGCCCATGGACACCTTGATGTCCCGAAAGTCATCGCTGATGTGCCGCACTCGGACACCGGCGCCGAGGTACGGCGGGTAGAACGTCATGACCCAACGCATCAAGCGCGCCTTGCCGAATTTTGCAGTCAGCCACTTAAGCATCCGGGCGAGTACCCAAACCCATGGCCTGCCGGGCGAACCAGCGTTTGGCCGGCGGCAACAGGTCGAGACCGAGCAGGCCGATGTTGCGGCCCAGGGACACCAACGGCTGGGTGCTGCCAAACAGGCGCGTGACCTGATCGGAGAAGCCCACGGTCAGGTTCTGATCCATGCGCTGGCGTTCGCGATAAGCCTGCAACGTCGCAAAGTCGCCGGGCGAGGTTTCGCTGGCCAGCAACGCATCGGCCAAGGCCTGGGCATCGCGCAAGGACAGGTTGAAGCCCTGCCCCGCGATCGGATGCAAGCTGTGAGCGGCGTTGCCGAGAATCGCCAGATGCGGACGCACCTGCTCTTCGGCCTCGATCAAGGTCAGCGGGTACAAATGCCGCGCGCCAACCTGTTTCAACGTGCCCAGGCGATAACCGAACACGCCCTGCAATTCGCTGAGGAAGCTCTTTTCGTCGAGGGCCGCCAGCCGTTGCGCGTCCATGCCCAGACGGGTCCAGACCAACGCGCAGCGATTGTCCGGCAGCGGCAACAGCGCCATCGGGCCTTCATCGGTGAAGCGCTCGAACGCCATGCCGTTGTGGGATTCGCTCGGGGTGATGTTAGCGATCAGCGCGCTCTGGTTGTACGGGCGCTTTTTGATGCCGATCCCCAGTTGCTCGCGCAGACCGGAACGGCCGCCATCGGCGAGCACCGCGAGGTCGCATTCCAGCGTGGTTTCGTCATTGAGGGTCAAGCGATAGCCATCGGTCAGCGGTTCCATGCGGGTGACTTCCGCCGGGCAGCGCCAACTGACCACTTCCTTGTCCAGGCCTTGCCAGAGGCATTGGCCGAGCCAGGCGTTTTCCACCACATAACCCAGCGCCGGAACGCCCTCTTCCATCGCCGACAGTCGCGCCGTGGAAAAACGCCCACGGTCGGAGACATGAATCTGCTTGATCGGCTCGGCGCGGCGGGAGATTTCCTGCCACACGCCCAACCGTTGATAAATCTGCTTGGCGCCATAGGACAGCGCCGAAGAACGGGCGTCGTAGCTCGGCTGATAGGTGTCACCGGGGGCGAACGGTTCGATCAGCACGATCTTCCAGCCGCGCGCCTTGGCCCCGGCTTGCAACGCCAACGCCAGACTGGCGCCGACCAGGCCCCCACCGATGATTGCAAGATTGACTCGACTCATGCCGCTTGTGTCCGTGCTTGCGCCATCAAGGCCTCGATCTCGGCGACCGTTTTCGGCACGCCTTTCGTCAGGATTTCACAACCGGTTTTAGTCACGACTACATCGTCCTCAATGCGCACGCCAATGCCGCGCCATTTCTTCGCCACGTTCGGGTTGTCGGGGGAGATGTAGATCCCCGGCTCCACCGTCAGCGCCATGCCGACTTCCAGCACGCGCCATTCGCCGCCGACCTTGTACTCGCCGACGTCGTGCACATCCATGCCCAGCCAGTGGCCGGCGCGGTGCATGTAAAACGCTTTATAAGCTTCGCTGGCGATCAACTCGTCGACATCGCCCTGCAACAGGCCCAGTTTCACCAGCCCGGTGGTAATCACCCGGACCGTGGCTTCGTGTGCCTGATTCCAGTGTTTGTTCGGCGCGATCTCGGCGAACGCCGCTTCTTGCGAGGCCAGCACCAACTCGTAGATCGCCTTCTGCTCGGCTGAATACTTGCCGCTGACCGGCCAGGTGCGGGTGATGTCGCTGGCGTAGCAATCGATCTCGCAACCGGCATCGATCAGCACCAGGTCACCGTCCTTGAGCACCGCGTCATTCTGCTGGTAATGCAGGATGCAGCTGTTGCGCCCCGACGCGACGATCGAGCCATAAGCCGGCATCTTCGCCCCGCCCTTGCGGAACTCGTAATCAAGCTCGGCTTCCAGGCTGAACTCATGCAACCCGGCGCGGCTGGCCTGCATCGCGCGGATATGCGCCTGGGCGGAAATCCGTGCGGCTTCACGCATCACCTTCACTTCTGCCGCCGATTTATACAGGCGCATGTCGTGCAGCAGATGATCCAGGGCAACGAATTCGTTCGGCGGCTGGGCGCCGAGGTGCGCTTTAGAGCGGATCACATTGATCCAGTCCATCAAGTGCCGGTCGAATTCAGGGTTGCTGCCCATGGCCGAATACACCCGGTCGCGCCCTTCGATCAGGCCCGGCAGGATGTCGTCGATGTCAGTGATCGGGAACGCGTCGTCGGCACCGAAGTCGCGAATCGCGCCTTCCTGGCCGGCGCGCAGGCCGTCCCACAGTTCGCGCTCGGCGTTGCGCTCACGGCAAAACAGCAGGTATTCGCCGTGCTCACGGCCGGGCATCAAAACGATGACGGCTTGAGGCTCGGGGAAACCGCTGAGGTACTGGAAGTCGCTGTCCTGACGGTAAACGTGCTCGACGTCGCGGTTGCGGATGGCTACCGCGGCGGCGGGCAGGATCGCGATGCTGTTGGGTTCCATCTGCGCCATCAAGGCCTTGCGGCGACGACTGTATTCCGATTTCGGGATATGAATCATGGGCAGATGGCTTTCCCTGGCAGACGATTAATGCAACGACGGTTTGGCGGCAGCCGGCTCGGCAGGTTTCTTGGTTTCGGTGAACAGCAGCAGCGGCGCGACGCGCAGGTACTCCATGACTTCCATGTAGTCGCTTTCGCCGTCGTCGGACTCTTCCAGGGCGTCTTGCACCTGGGCGATGGCGGCCAGGTCCTGCAGGACCTCGGTCGCTTCAGTGCTCAGCGCATTGTCGCGGTAAGTCAGGCCGAAACCGGCGAGGAAGCCCTGGCACCATTGGCCCAGCGCGGCAGCGCGGTCCGCCAGCGGCGCATCGTCGGTTGGCAGCAGCAGGACGACGGTCATGTCGTCGCCGGTCAGCTCGCCCTTGACCATCTCTTGCAGGCCGATCAAGGCGTTGCGAACGTTGTCTTGCGGCTCGCCTTCGAGCAGCTCGCCAGCGTCGGACAGCCAGCTGTCGGCTTCAAAGCCCGCACCGGCGCAACTGCGACCGAGCAACAGGCCGTGCAGTTCGGCAGGCGAGACGTTATGACCGCTGGAAGTCAGCAGGGAGGCGAAGGCTTGGTACGGGGAATTCTGAATGGGCATGGGCAGCTAGGCGCCAGACGGCGCTATGTCTAGAATGAAGGCCTTGTATCCTACATCGACAGACTCGCCAAGACTATTAAAGGCTGTCCAGCAGCTTTCCCCCATCAGACACAAATTCAGTGGACACAATGGAAGACACCGATCTGCAAGCGCTGATGGCAAGACTTGAGCTGCTAATTAGCCGAGTCGAGCAACTAAAGAGCCAAAACGGACTCCTATTAGCGCAGGAAAAAACCTGGCGCGAGGAACGCGCGCACCTCATTGAAAAAAACGAAATCGCCCGGCGTAAGGTCGAATCGATGATTTCGCGCCTCAAAGCCCTGGAGCAAGACTCATGAGTTCAAGCAATAGCGTTACCGTGCAGATCCTCGACAAAGAATATTCGATCATCTGCCCCCAGGAAGAGCGCAGCAACCTGGTGAGTGCCGCCCGTTACCTGGACGGCAAGATGCGCGAAATCCGCAGCAGCGGCAAAGTCATCGGTGCCGACCGTATCGCCGTGATGGCCGCGCTGAACATTACCCACGACCTGCTGCACAAGGAAGAACGCCCGGACGTACAGGCCAGCGGTTCGACCCGTGAGCAGGTTCGCGACCTGCTCGATCGCGTCGATCTGGTGCTCGCAACCGATCCGGACGTCACCAAGGGCTGAAACGCGAAACCGCTTGGGGTATACTCGCGTCACTCCCTGGGGTGCTTGCCAGTTGACCACGTCCCTGAGCCGATTCGCACTACCCTGGAGGCTGCACGTTGGGCTGGTGTGCATGTCCGCTAGACGGAAAGCCTTAAAGCCTACTGCATCTTCCACCTTGAACTTTCGGGTTCAAGGGCTAAGTCAGCAGCGGTTCATCCGGGGAGCCTGATTCCAGTCCGATGCCGGTTTAAATACCGGCATCGGCTTTTTTACGGGTACGCTTTACGTATTCGTCCTGCCGAAGCTGAATTCATGACCGAACCTGCGCTGCTTCCCCGCCCGCAACTTCGACGCATGCTGCGCAAGGCCCGCCGCGCCCTGACACCCAGTCAACAGCGCCAGGCCGCTCGCGGGCTATATAAGCAGCTGGCCCAGCATCCACAGTTTCGCCGCGCAAAACATATCTCTCTGTATCTGCCCACTGACGGTGAAATCGATCCGCGCGTGTTGCTGCGTGCCGCGCAACGCCGGGGCAAGGCGACTTATCTGCCGGTGCTCAGCGCCTGGCCGCGAACCAAAATGGTGTTCCAGCGAATTCGCCCCGGCGAAAAACTCAAACCCAACCGCTTCCGCATTCTCGAACCACGGCACAACGTCGCCCGGCAACGCAAAGTCTGGGCGCTCGATCTGGTGCTGTTGCCATTGGTGGGTTTTGACGATGTCGGCGGGCGCCTGGGCATGGGCGGTGGTTTCTACGACCGCAGCCTGGCGTATCTGGCGCGGCGCAAAACCTGGCGCAAGCCGACGCTGTTGGGGCTGGCCCATGAATGTCAGAAGGTCGAACGATTGGCTCAAGCGAGCTGGGATGTGCCGTTGCAAGGAACGGTGACCGACAAGGCGTGGTATTTCGCAGGCTGACGCCACTGGAATCAGCGGCGTCCGGAAGACAGATTCAGCGCTTGAAGGCGGACGGCTGTTGTTGCTGCGCGATTTCGATCGGCGCATCCGTCTTGTTGCTCCACAAGCTTTGGGCATAGCCGGTGGTCACGACGCCGAGGCCGAACAAAATAACCAAAATCCATAGTAAATCCGGTTTGCGTTTCATCGATTGCCCCCCAAAGGCACATCAACACGATGACAGCAGCGGTTTCCGTTGTAGGCCGTGCAGCAGCGTCAAGCTTAGAAGGCCGGCATTTTGCGACAACGTGAACCGACACGCAAACACTGGCGTCAACCGACTGTCGGTTTGTCATAAAATTGCCCGACAACTTGCCCACTCACCTCGCAAGGAGCAAAAACCATGGCTTATTGGCTGATGAAATCCGAGCCCGACGAGCTCTCGATCAACGACCTTGCGAAGCTGGGCAAAGCGCGCTGGGACGGGGTTCGCAACTATCAGGCACGTAATTTCCTGCGGGCGATGGCGGTGGGTGACGAGTTCTTCTTCTATCACTCCAGCTGCCCGGAGCCCGGGATTGCCGGGATCGGCAAAATAGTTGAAGCGGCCTATCCGGACCCGACGGCGCTGGAGCCTGAGAGTCATTACTACGATCCGAAGGCTACTGCCGAGAAAAACGCCTGGAGCGCGATTGATGTCGCGCATGTCGAGACGTTTTCCAGAGTGTTGAAGCTGGATTATCTGAAGCAGCAGACTGCGTTGGCCGAGATGCCACTGGTGCAGAAAGGGTCGCGGTTGTCGGTGATGCCGGTGACCGCCGAACAGTGGGCGGCGGTGATTGCGTTAAGGGCTTGAGCCTCGCAGCGACTGGGTAAATGCCTTCGCGAGCAAGCCCGCTCCCACATTGGAATGCGTTCCCCTGTGGGAGCGGGCTTGCTCGCGAAGAGGTCCGCCCGGACAGCGAGAGTCTTACTGAATGATCAAGTTGTTAAACAACAAATCCTCAACCACCGGCTTACCCGTTTCGTCATTCATCACTTGCTGGGTCTGCTTCAACGCTTCCTGACGCAGCTTTTCCTTGCCCTCGACGGTGTTCATCGCCTCGGTGGTTTGCTGGGTGAACAACGCCACCAGTTGATTGCGAATCAACGGCTCATTGGCCTTCACCAGTTTGGTCGCTTCTTCACCGGTCACGCGCAACGCCACATCAGCCTTGAACACCTTCAGCTTCGGCGTGCCGTCCAACCCATAGTTACCCACGAATGGCGGGCTCAGGGTCAGGTAGCTGACTTTCGGGGCTTCGCCTTCTTTGGCGGCTTCTTCGGCCATCGCTGCCATGGGCAGAGACAGGGCCAGCATCAACATGATCCACGCTTTCACAATTCGCTCCTTATCCGGTTTGCGGCCTAGCATATCGACCCGCCGCGCAAGCACAAGCTTATGGCTGGTTATCAGGGCCGGGCATGCTCGTTGACCCAACGATTCACACACCTACACTTATCGGCCATCACTCCCAAAGGAATAGCCCTGATGAAAGCCGTGCTATGCAAAGCCTTCGGCCCCGCCGAATCGCTGGTGCTGGAAGACGTCGCCAGTCCTGTCGCAAAGAAGAACGAAATCCTGCTGGACGTGCACGCCGCCGGGGTCAACTTTCCGGACACGCTGATCATCGAGGGCAAATACCAATTCAAACCGCCCTTCCCGTTTTCCCCGGGCGGTGAAGCGGCGGGTGTGGTCAGTGCCGTGGGCGAAAAGGTCAGCCACCTCAAGGTCGGTGACCGGGTCATGGCCCTGACCGGTTGGGGCAGCTTCGCCGAACAGGTCGCCGTGCCGGGCTACAACGTGCTGCCGATCCCGCCGTCGATGGACTTCAACACCGCCGCCGCCTTCAGCATGACCTACGGCACCTCGATGCACGCCCTCAAGCAACGCGCCAACCTGCAACCGGGCGAAACCCTGTTGGTGCTCGGCGCATCCGGCGGTGTCGGCCTGGCCGCCGTGGAAATCGGCAAAGCCATGGGCGCCCGGGTGATCGCCGCCGCCAGCAGCGCGGAAAAACTCGCCGTGGCCAAGGCCGCTGGCGCCGATGAACTGATCAACTACAGCGAAACCAGCCTCAAGGACGAAATCAAGCGCCTGACCGACGGCCAGGGTGCCGACGTGATCTACGACCCGGTCGGCGGCGACCTGTTCGACCAAGCCGTGCGCGCCATCGCCTGGAACGGCCGCCTGCTGGTAGTGGGTTTCGCCAGCGGACGCATCCCCGAATTCCCGGTCAACCTCGCCCTGCTCAAAGGCGCAGCGGTGGTCGGCGTGTTCTGGGGCTCTTTCGCCCAGCGCCAGCCCCAGGACAACGCAGCGAACTTCCAGCAATTATTTGGCTGGTTTGCCGAAGGCAAGTTGAAGCCGCTGGTGTCGCAGGTGTATCCGCTGAGTAATGCGGCGCAGGCGATTAATGATCTTGGGCAGCGCAAGGCGGTCGGGAAAGTGGTGGTGCAGGTTCGCTAAGCCTGATGCAGCGATCTGGCCGGTAGACGCTACTGGCTGGATCGCTTCTTCTTTATATGAAGGACGTTTCCACAAAAGCCGTGCTATTTCGAGCCGCTAGCCGCACGAAGCCCTATTGGTAACCTTTCCCACACCGCCCTTCACTTACACCTGAGCGACATGTTCATAAAGGAACACGCGATCTCCAACATTTCCGCTGTTTTGCCAATGCGAACCGGTGCTATTTTCGGTAACGAAACTGTAACATTCGCATCCGCAGTCAAAACAAGAAATCTGGAGCTCTTGAATGTTTGCTTTCTTTCGTCCTGCCGCACATCAGGCTCCATTGCCTGAAGAAAAAATAGACAGCACCTACCGACGCCTTCGCTGGCAGATCTTCGCCGGGATTTTCATTGGCTACGCGGGTTACTACCTGCTGCGCAAGAACTTCACCCTGGCGTTCCCGGACCTGATTGCCCAAGGCTATACAAAGGGTCAACTGGGTGTGGCGATGTCGGCGATTGCGATTGCCTACGGTCTGTCCAAATTCCTGATGGGCATCGTGTCCGACCGTTCCAACCCGCGTTACTTCCTGCCCTTTGGCCTGGTGGTGTCTGCCGGGGTGATGTTCGTTTTCGGTTTCGCACCGTGGGCGACGTCCAGCGTGACCATGATGTTCATCCTGTTGTTCATCAACGGCTGGGCGCAAGGCATGGGCTGGCCACCGAGCGGGCGGACCATGGTGCACTGGTGGTCGCAGAAAGAACGCGGTGGCGTGGTATCGGTCTGGAACACCGCGCATAACGTTGGCGGCGGCTTGATTGGTCCGTTGGCGATTCTCGGTATGGGCTGGTTCAACGACTGGCACAGCAAGTTCTATGTACCGGCCGCCGTGGCGCTGCTGGTTGCCGTGTTTGCCTTCATTGTGATGCGCGACACCCCGCAATCGACCGGCCTGCCGCCGATCGAGAAGTACAAGAACGATTACCCGGAAGGCTACGACGCCAGCCACGAAGACGAATTCAGCGCCAAGGACATCTTCGTCAAATACGTGCTGCGCAACAAAATGCTCTGGTTCATCGCCTTGGCCAACGTCTTCGTCTACCTGTTGCGCTACGGCATCCTGGACTGGGCACCGACCTACCTCAAGGAGGTCAAGCACTTCGATTTCGACAAGACCTCGTGGGCTTACTTCCTGTACGAGTGGGCCGGTATTCCAGGCACGCTGCTGTGCGGCTGGATGTCGGACAAAGTCTTCCGTGGCAACCGTGGCCTGACCGGCATGGTGTTCATGGCGTTGGTGACTGTTGCAACGATCGTGTATTGGCTGAATCCGCCGGGTAACCCGATGATCGACATGATCTCGCTGTTCGCGATCGGCTTCCTGATCTACGGCCCGGTAATGCTGGTGGGCTTGCAAGCGCTGGAATTGGTGCCGAAGAAGGCTGCCGGCACCGCCGCAGGCTTTACCGGTCTGTTCGGTTACCTGGGTGGTTCAGTCGCGGCCAGCGCCCTGATGGGTTACACCGTGGACTATTTCGGCTGGGATGGCGGCTTCATCCTGCTGGTCGTTGCCTGCCTGCTGGCGATGGCGTTCCTGGCACCCACGCTGGGTCACAAGAACGTCGCCAGTCAAAGCCGCGAGGCGATCGCCTGATCGTCTTTTGATTTGCAACGCTTGAGCCGCGCCTCCAGATTCTTGTCTGGCATGGCGTGGCTACGCAGGGCGTTGGCGGTCTGCTCGACATAATCGCGAGTGGTGCCGTAACGTCCGCAAGCGCTTTCGAATACCTGGCTCAGCACGTGATCCGGCAAATTGCCGGCATAGCTGGGCAGGTGCCGCTCCAACACAAATCCCAATGCCTGAACCTGACTTCCGTCTTCAAGACGGCAGTTGAGCCAGTGTGGGCGATAGGACGGGAATGGCATTTCGCGCTGCCACAAGGCATAAAGCGACGCTTCGAGTTGTTCTTCGGGAAGGCGATAAGCAAAACCGCTGCAAGAGCCGCCGCGATCCAGGCCAAACACCAGGCCCGGCACTTCCGGCGTGCCGCGATGTTCGTGGGACCACAGGTACAAACCGCGATGATAGCCGTGCACTCGACCGCGAACACGCTCCACCGCCGGGCATTCAGGACGCCAGATCAGCGACCCGTAAGCGAACAGCCAGACCGGCCCACCCTTGTGGCGCGCCATGGTCGATTGCATCGAGCTGAGCAATTGTTCGTGCGTAAAGCTGCGGCCCAAGATCGAGCCGCGGAGGGTAAGCCAGGTTCAGAAAAGCAGATTCAATGGCGCTCATGGCGAATAGCGTTCAGCTCCCCGCGGATAAAGAATTACTTAATAGAACGCACCGCTGTAACAATAAGGCACATAAGTTTTAAGGCAATTTAAGTGCCATGGCACAGTTCTTAAATAATTGCCTATATGACATATAACCTACCGGCATTTATATAAATCTATAAATACCGATCGGCTATATAGGGAGTTATAACGATTCAGGACCGAGGATCAAGATCGCGGCGCGTAAGCAAACACGTCCGCGCGCATTTGATGCGCATCCATCCCCGCCTCGACCAACGCATCCAGCGTGCCGTAGACCATGGCCGGTGAGCCACTGGCGTAGACATGCAGCGATTTCAGATCGGCAAAATCCTCGCACACCGCCTCATGCAGCATGCCGCAGCGCCCTTCCCAACCGCATTGATCGCTGACGACTTTATGCAGGAACAGATTGGGCAGTTTCAGCCATTCGTCCCAATGTTCGATTTCATAAAAGTCTTCAGGGCGGCGCACGCCCCAATACAGATGCACCGGATGCTTGAAGCCGGTGGCGCGGCAATGTTCGATCAGGCTGTGGATCTGGCCCATGCCGGTGCCGGCGGCGATCAACACCAGCGGACCGTCCGGCAACTCGGCCAAGTGGGTATCGCCGAATGGCATTTCGATGCGCACCATGGCGTTGCGTTGCAACTGGTCGATCAGGCTCAGCGCACTGCTTTCGCGCGCCAGCACATGGATTTCCAGGTCGCGCCCGGCATGCGGTGCCGAAGCCAGGGAGAACGCAGACTTTTCACCGTTCTCGCGCTCAATCATCAAATACTGACCGGCGTGATAGCGCGGTGGCTTGCCGGCCGGTGCCCGCAGGTGCACCCGAAAGGTATCCCCACCAACGTCCCTGCATTCAATGACCTGACACGACAAGCTGCGCACCGGCAGTTCTCCCAGCGCGAGCACGCCATCCCACAGCACGATGCAGTCTTCAAGCGGCTCTGCTATGCAAGTGTAGAACTCGCCGTGGTCACGCACATTACCGGCCTGTTCGACCCGGCCTTCCACCAGCAACGCCGCGCAGACGTGGCAATTGCCGTTGCGGCAGCTTTGCGGGCATTCATAGCCCAGCCGCCGCGCGCCATCGAGAATCCGCTCGCCGGGCAATATCTCAAGCACTGCTCCGGAGGGCTGCAAGGTTACACGCATCAATCTATTCCTAACTGATTCCAGATGGCATCGATCCGTTTGGTCACGGCTTCATCCTTGACGATCACCCGGCCCCACTCGCGAGTGGTTTCGCCGGGCCATTTATGCGTGGCATCGAGTCCCATCTTCGACCCCAGGCCAGACACCGGCGAGGCGAAGTCGAGGTAATCGATCGGCGTGTTGTCGATCATCACCGTGTCGCGCTTTGGGTCCATGCGCGTGGTGATGGCCCAGACCACGTCGTTCCAGTCTCGCGCGTTGATATCGTCGTCAGTGACGATAACGAACTTGGTGTACATGAACTGTCGCAAAAACGACCAGACACCGAGCATTACCCGCTTGGCATGACCGGGATACGACTTCTTCATGGTCACGATGGCCATGCGGTACGAGCAGCCTTCGGGCGGCAGGTAGAAGTCGGTGATCTCCGGGAACTGCTTCTGCAGGATCGGCACGAACACTTCGTTCAGCGCCACACCGAGAATCGCCGGTTCATCCGGTGGACGGCCGGTGTAGGTGCTGTGGTAGATCGGTTTGATCCGGTGGGTAATGCGCTCGACGGTGAACACCGGGAAGCTGTCGACTTCGTTGTAATAACCGGTGTGATCCCCGTACGGACCTTCGTCGGCCATTTCGCCCGGGTGGATCACGCCTTCGAGGATGATCTCGGCGGTGGCCGGCACTTGCAGATCATTGCCACGGCACTTCACCAGTTCGGTGCGGTTACCGCGCAGCAGACCGGCGAAAGCGTATTCGGACAGGCTGTCCGGCACCGGTGTCACGGCGCCGAGGATGGTCGCCGGGTCGGCACCGAGGGCCACGGACACCGGGAATGGCTGGCCGGGATGCTTCTCGCACCACTCGCGATAATCCAGCGCGCCGCCACGGTGACTCAGCCAGCGCATGATGACCTTGTTGCGGCCGATCACTTGCTGACGGTAGATACCGAGGTTCTGGCGGTCCTTGTTCGGGCCTTTGGTGACGGTCAGGCCCCAAGTGATCAGCGGGCCGACGTCGCCAGGCCAGCAGGTTTGCACCGGCAGCATCGCCAGATCGACGTCGTCGCCTTCAATGACCACTTCCTGGCACACCGCGTCTTTGACGACTTTCGGCGCCATGGCGATGATCTTGCGGAAGATCGGCAGCTTGGACCAGGCATCTTTCAAGCCCTTCGGCGGCTCGGGTTCCTTGAGGAACGCCAGCAACTTGCCGATTTCGCGCAGCTCGCTGACCGCTTCGGCGCCCATGCCCATGGCCACCCGCTCGGGGGTGCCGAACAGGTTGCCGAGGACCGGGATGTCGTAGCCGGTCGGGTTCTCGAACAGCAACGCCGGGCCTTTGGCCCGCAGCGTGCGATCACAGACCTCGGTCATCTCCAGCACTGGAGAGACAGGGACATGGATGCGTTTCAACTCTCCGCGCTGCTCAAGCTGCTGCACGAAATCCCGAAGATCCTTGAATTTCATTGATGATGGCACCCGTAAAATAGGCGTACATCCTACCTGCTCTGCCGGCCGCTGGCAGCTTATCGCTGCTTACTTCGCCGCATTCACGTTGCCATTGCCGACTGTGGCTTGGGCCTGCAAGCGCCTGAACAGTGGCTCAAGCACCGGCGCCACGAGACGTGCGCCAATCTCCGACAGGTGATTGTCGTCGGTATACAGCGAATGCCCGTCGAGCTCGACCCGGCACAGGCCCGCGTCACCACACAGCAGCGGCGCCGGATCCACCACGGTCACCCCTGGATTGGCAGCAGCCAGTTGCGCGAACAGTTGGCTGATAAAGGCCTGGCGCTTGAAGTGCTCGGTTACTGCCAAACCAACGTCATCGGTCGGGCGATGCAACATGGCCAGGCGCGTCAGGCGATATGGCGGGCTAAATTGTTGCAGCGGTGCTTCCTTGACCAGCCAGACGCGATGCCCGTCATTGCGCAGTTGCCGGATCGTCGCCTGCAAGCCTTCAGCTAAACGTTGCTCGGCGACGGGACGCTCATATCGGCCATGGGAGTCACGCAGCGCATGGCCCAGATCACCTTTCACATCGCCATACAGATACAGGCTCCAGCGCGCAACCAGCACCACATCAGCTACCGACTGGGGCTTCAACGCCTTCTCGACCCGGCGATTGAAACGGGCGCATTGCTGATCGTGCTCAAGCCCTTCGACCGGAATGCAGCCCGGGGAACTGGCGAGGATCACGCTGACCCCATGCTGTTGCGCGCCATCGTCGAAGACCGGGATCAGCGCCGTGGCATGACTGTCGCCCCAGACCAAGGCTTTTGCGGTTGTCGGCGCTGACGTTCCGTAATGACAAAACAGCTTGTCGTCAGGGGTCTTGTCGTCCGCCAGACAGCGCATCAGTTCAGGCCGCCACTCCTTGCCCTTGGCGTACTGCAGCGCCTCATCCGACAAGCGCGAAGGCAATCCATCAGTCCAGCGCAATGCCTGACCGGCCAGGCCGAGCACCAGCACGCCGCAACCGGCCGCCATCAGGATCTGTCGACGTCCCGCCAACAACCGGCGCTCGCGGAACGGCGTCTCGACAAAGCGCCACGACAGATAACCGAGCACCAGCGTGAGCAGAATCAGGCCTGCAATCTCCACCGGCCCCGACTCATCAACGCTGGCATAACTGGCGAACACAAACACCGGCCAATGCCACAGGTACCAGGAATAGGAAATCAACCCCAAGCCCACCAGCACGCGACTGGCCAGCATCCCACCGACCAGCGTCTGCCGATGACCGTTGGCCCAGATCAACGCGACCACGCCGAGGGTCGGCAACAGCGCAGCGGCGCCGGGGAATGGCGTGCTGTTGTCGTAGGCAAACACCGCCAACAGAATCAGCCCGAAGCCGAACAGGCTGACAGCCTGGGCACCGGCCGCCGTGAGGCGCCAGTGGCTTCTTGGCGCAACCGCCAACATGGCGCCGGCCAACAGCTCCCAGGCGCGCATCGGTAACAGGAAAAAGGCTTTTTCCGGGTGGTGCGCCACGGCCCAGACGCTAAGCCCGAACGACACCAGCAGCGCACCGAACAATGCCAGCCGCCAATGTTTGAGGCGACTCGACAGCACCGTCAGCAGCAGCGGGAAGACAATGTAGAACTGCTCTTCAACCGCCAGCGACCAGGTGTGCAGCAACGGCTTGAGGTCGGAAGCCACATCGAAATAACCATCCTGGCGCATGAACAGGATGTTGGAGACGAACATCACCTGGTAGCGCACCGAACGCCCCAGTTCCTCATAGTCCTTGGGCGCCAGCAGGAACCAACCCACCGCCAGTACCGCGAGAATCATCACAAATAGCGCTGGCAGGATCCGCCGGGCACGCCGAGCCCAGAAATCGACAAAGCTGAAGCGCCCGGCCTGACGCTGGTTCCAGATGATCGAAGTGATCAAGTAGCCGGAAATCACGAAGAAAACATCAACACCGACAAAGCCGCCGGTAAAGCCAGGAACGCCAAAATGGAACAACACCACCGCGATCACGGCGATTGCCCGCAAGCCGTCGATATCCCTTCGATAAGCAAGTGTGCTCATAAACAGAAAATGCCAGTCAGATTAAAGTTCTGGGCTCGTCGGCCCATTTCGTTTGTTTACAGACCAACCCTAGTCGTAAACCTCCCCTTTTTTTGCAAAAAAAAATGGCGCCCCGAAGGACGCCATTTTTAGCGGTTGGAAAACCGTCTTACTTGCGCTTCATCGACAAGAAGAACTCGTCGTTGGTCTTGGTCGTTTTCAGCTTGTCGACCAGGAACTCGATGGCAGCGATTTCGTCCATCGGGTGCAGCAGCTTGCGCAGGATCCACATGCGCTGCAACTCGTCGTCGGCGGTCAGCAACTCTTCGCGACGGGTGCCGGAACGGTTGATGTTGATGGCCGGGAAAACGCGTTTTTCAGCGATGCGGCGATCCAAAGGCAGTTCCATGTTGCCCGTGCCTTTGAATTCCTCGTAGATCACTTCGTCCATCTTCGAGCCGGTTTCAACCAGCGCGGTGGCGATGATGGTCAGCGAGCCGCCTTCTTCGATGTTCCGTGCAGCGCCGAAGAAACGTTTCGGTTTCTCCAGGGCGTGGGCATCGACACCACCGGTCAGTACCTTGCCGGAGCTCGGGATCACGGTGTTGTAGGCGCGAGCCAGACGGGTGATGGAGTCAAGCAGGATCACCACGTCTTTCTTGTGTTCGACCAGGCGCTTGGCCTTCTCGATCACCATTTCGGCAACCTGCACGTGGCGGGTTGGCGGCTCATCGAACGTCGAGGCAACCACTTCGCCGCGCACGGTGCGCTGCATTTCGGTTACTTCTTCCGGACGTTCATCGATCAGCAATACGATCAGGTGAACTTCAGGATTGTTACGTGCGATGTTCGCTGCAATGTTCTGCAGCATGATCGTTTTACCGGCTTTCGGCGGTGCAACGATCAGACCGCGCTGGCCTTTGCCGATCGGGGCGCACAGGTCGATGACACGACCGGTCAAGTCTTCGGTGGAACCGTTGCCGGCTTCCATCTTCATGCGCACGGTCGGGAACAGCGGGGTCAGGTTCTCGAAGAGAATCTTGTTTTTCGCATTCTCGGGACGATCGTAGTTGATCGTGTCGACCTTGAGCAGCGCGAAATAACGCTCGCCTTCCTTTGGAGGGCGGATCTTGCCAACGATGGTGTCACCGGTACGCAAGTTGAAGCGGCGGATCTGGCTCGGCGAGACGTAGATATCGTCCGGGCCGGCGAGATAGGAAGCGTCAGCGGAGCGCAGGAAGCCGAAGCCGTCCTGGAGAATCTCCAGCACGCCATCACCGGAGATTTCCTCGCCGCTTTTCGCGTGCTTTTTGAGCAGGGAGAAAATCACGTCCTGCTTGCGCGAACGGGCCATATTTTCTATGCCCATCTGTTCGGCCAATTCGAGCAGTTCGGTAATCGGCTTTTGCTTGAGTTCAGTCAGATTCATATAGGAATGACGTAATCATTTATGGAGGGGGGAAATTAAGCTTTTGGCTTAATGAGGCCGCGCCGCAGAGAAGGCGACAGGATCGCGTACTTATTCGAAAAGGAGTGCGTCGGCGACGGCTAGCAGGGGGCAGTGGAGAAACCAGTGCGGGGCCGAATGTACCACCTGAGTTTCGGAGCGTCTAGCCCTGAATATGCAAAAAGCCCCGCAATATGCGGGGCTTTTTTTACAACGTCGCCGACTTAGATGTTGGCGTCGAGGAATGCAGCCAGTTGCGACTTGGACAGCGCGCCAACCTTGGTCGCTTCCACGTTGCCGTTCTTGAACAGCATCAGGGTAGGAATACCACGCACGCCATGCTTGGCCGGGGTTTCCTGGTTTTCGTCGATGTTCAGTTTGGCAATGGTCAGCTTGCCTTTGTAAGTCTCTGCAATTTCGTCCAGAACAGGAGCGATCATTTTGCAAGGGCCGCACCATTCAGCCCAGTAGTCGACCAGTACAGCGCCTTCGGCCTTGAGTACGTCGGCCTCGAAGCTAGCGTCGCTAACGTGTTTGATAAGATCGCTGCTCATGGAAGTCTCCAGGTTGTAAGCAAAAAAACGTGGCCCATCATAGCCGCCCTTCCCTCGTTCAGGAAGGTGCAGATGATTGAGTCTCGCTATGGTGGTCCATGAGTTTGGGTATAGCTCAAGTCACGAGGTGGCGGGAGCGACGAAGGCAATTCCGGTGCGCAGCGCCGCATTGCGCACATGTTCCTGCATCGCCTTCTGCGCGGCGGCGGACGAGCGTCGCGCCAGTGCGCGGAGGATTTTGCGGTGTTCCTGCCAGGTTTCCATGGCCCGCTCGGCCCGGATGAACGGTAGCTTCTGACTCTCCAGAAAAATGTCGGAGCGCGCCGTCAGGATGCTCAACATCGCCTGATTACCGCTGGCCAACAGGATGCGCCGGTGAAATTCGAAGTCCAGCCGCGCCGCCGCGTCGAAGTCGCCGGCCTTCAGTTCGTTGCGCATGGCGGCCACGTTGTCTTCCAGCGCATCAAGCTCGTCAGTAGTCAGAGTCACTGCCGCCAGGCCCGCAGCGAAACCTTCCAGGGCATAGCGCAATTGAAAGATATCCAGCGGCGACGCCTGAGCCGCGAACGGCCAACTCGCCGCCGCATCGCCCCGAGGCAAATCCACCGGCGACTGCACGAACACACCTTTACCCGGCTGGATGCTGATCACCCCCAGCGCACTCAGGGACGACAACGCCTCGCGCAATGACGCCCGGCTGACCCCCAATTGCACCGCCAGGTCCCGTTGCGAAGGCAAGGCATCCCCCGGCCCGAAGCCCTGCTCGGTAATCAGTTTGCGGATAGCTTGCAGCGCCACTTCAGGTACGGCGCGAGAGATCGAATTCATGGTTTTTCAGACGAACCAGGCCAATGAACGGCTAGTTGTAAAGCTATTCGCCGCGTCCGGCAAGTCGTGCCCCACGGGGGTTCGGTGCTTCAACGCGATGCGCTATCGAGGTGCGAAATGTGACCTGACTGTTCAGACCAGTAAGACCGATCAAAACCAGCAAAACCGTGGCCTGCCGCCGCGTAATCCCTATGTTGGCATGGCCCGTGCTCTGTCGAACCGCAGAAATCACTTCTCGCCGATTCGGAGATTTGCCATGATCCAGCGTTACAGCGCCCTCCTCGCTGCCCTGTTTGCCAGCCTGATGCTGAGCCAGGCACCCGCCCACGCCGACGGTCTGGAGGATGTGGTCAAGCGCGGCACCCTCAAGGTCGCCGTGCCCCAGGACTTCCCGCCGTTCGGCTCGGTCGGCCCGGACATGAAACCTCGCGGCCTGGACATCGACACCGCCAAGCTGCTTGCCGACCAGCTCAAGGTCAAACTCGAACTGACCCCGGTCAACAGCACCAACCGCATTCCATTCCTGACCACCGGCAAGGTCGACCTGGTGATTTCCAGCCTAGGCAAAAACCCTGAGCGCGAAAAAGTCATCGACTTCTCCCGCGCCTACGCACCGTTCTACCTCGCCGTGTTCGGTCCGCCAGACGCCGCGATCAAGGGCCTGGACGACCTCAAGGGCAAAACCATCAGCGTCACCCGTGGCGCCATCGAAGACATCGAGCTGACCAAAGTCGCTCCGGAAGGCGCGACCATCAAGCGCTTCGAAGACAACAACTCGACCATCGCCGCCTACCTCGCCGGCCAGGTTGACCTGATCGCCAGCGGTAACGTGGTGATGGTCGCCATCAGCGAGAAAAATCCGAAACGCGTGCCGGCGCTGAAAGTGAAGCTCAAGGATTCGCCGGTCTACATCGGCGTGAACAAGAACGAGCCGGCGCTGCTGGACAAGGTCAACCAGATCCTCGCCACCGCCAAGACCGACGGTTCGCTGGAGAAAAACGCCCTGACCTGGCTGAAAGAGCCGCTGCCGGCCGATCTCTGATCGTCGCGCAGGAGACTATTTATGGCTTACCAGTTCGATTTTCTTCCGGTGGTGCAAAACACCGACCTGCTGTTGCGCGGTGCGCTGTTCACCCTTGAACTGACGGCTATCGGTGCGGTGTTCGGGGTGGGCCTGGGCATCGTCGGAGCGCTGGTGCGGGCGTGGAACATCCGCCCGTTCTCGGCGATCTTCGGCGTCTACGTCGAGCTGATCCGCAACACGCCGTTCCTGGTGCAGTTGTTCTTCATCTTCTTCGGCCTGCCGTCCCTGGGCGTGCAGATTTCCGAATGGCAGGCAGCGGTGCTGGCGATGGTGATCAACCTCGGGGCTTATTCGACCGAGATCATCCGTGCCGGCATCCAGGCGATCCCCAGGGGTCAGCTGGAAGCCGCCGCCGCGCTGGCGATGAGCCGTTTCGAAGCCTTCCGTCACGTGGTCTTGCTGCCGGCGCTGGGCAAGGTCTGGCCGGCTCTGAGCAGCCAGATCATCATCGTCATGCTCGGCTCGGCGGTCTGCTCGCAGATCGCCACCGAAGAGTTGAGCTTCGCCGCCAACTTCATCCAGTCGCGCAACTTCCGCGCCTTTGAAACCTACGCGCTGACCACGCTGATCTACCTGTGCATGGCGCTGATGATCCGCCAACTGCTGAACTGGATCGGCCGGCGCTACATTTCGCGGAGCAGCCAATGAGCGATTTCACTTTTTGGGACATCCTGCGCAACCTGCTCACGGGCCTGCAATGGACCCTGGCGCTGTCGCTGGTGGCGTTTATCGGCGGTGGCGTGATCGGTTTGCTGATCATGGTCATGCGCATTTCGAAAAAGACCTTCCCCCGCAGCTTTGCCCGGACCTACATCGAACTGTTCCAGGGCACGCCGCTGCTGATGCAGTTGTTCCTGGTGTTCTTCGGCGTGGCGTTGGCCGGCGTGGAGATTTCACCGTGGATGGCCGCGGCAGTGGCGCTGACGCTGTTCACCAGCGCTTACCTGGCGGAGATCTGGCGCGGTTGCGTCGATTCGATCCCCAACGGTCAGTGGGAAGCTTCGTCGAGCCTGGCGCTCAACCCGCTGGAGCAGTTGCGCTACGTGATCCTGCCGCAAGCCCTGCGCATCGCCGTGGCGCCGACCGTGGGCTTCTCGGTGCAAGTGGTCAAAGGCACCGCCGTCACCTCGATCATCGGCTTCACCGAACTGACCAAGACCGGCGGCATGCTCGCCAACGCGACCTTCGAACCGTTCATGGTCTACGGCCTCGTCGCCCTCGGTTACTTCCTGCTCTGCTACCCCTTGTCCCTCAGTGCGCGCTACCTGGAAAGGAGACTGCATGCCTCTGCTTAGAATTTCGGCCCTGCATAAATATTACGGCGACCACCATGTGCTCAAAGGCATCGACCTGAGTGTCGAGGAAGGCCAGGTCGTGGCGATCATCGGCCGCAGCGGCTCAGGCAAATCCACCTTGCTGCGCACCCTCAATGGCCTGGAGTCGATCAACGATGGCGTGATCGAAGTCGATGGCGAATACCTCGACGCCGCCCGCGCCGACCTGCGCAGCCTGCGGCAGAAAGTCGGAATGGTGTTCCAGCAGTTCAACCTGTTCCCGCACCTGACCGTGGGCGAGAACGTGATGCTGGCGCCGCAAGTGGTGCAGAAAGTGCCCAAGGCGAAAGCGGCGGAGCTTGCGCGGCAGATGCTGGAGCGGGTTGGACTGGGGGAAAAGTTCGATGCGTTCCCCGATCGCTTGTCCGGCGGCCAACAACAGCGCGTGGCGATTGCCCGGGCCCTGGCGATGTCGCCGAAGGTGTTGCTGTGCGACGAGATCACCTCGGCGCTGGACCCGGAACTGGTCAACGAAGTGCTGAGCGTGGTTCGGCAGCTGGCCAAGGAAGGGATGACGCTGATCATGGTTACCCATGAGATGAGGTTTGCCCGGGAGGTTGGGGATAAGTTGGTGTTCATGCATCAGGGCAAGGTGCATGAGGTGGGGGATCCGAAGATTCTGTTCGCGAATCCGCAGACGGTGGAGTTGGCGAATTTTATCGGGACGGTTGAGGCGGCGGGCTGAAGGATCTCCGGTGACTGGAAGGCCGCCTTCGCGAGCAAGCCCGCTCCCACAGTGGGCCGCGTTCTTCCTGAGGTACTCGGTTAAATGTGGGAGCGGGCTTGCTCGCGAAGAGGCCATCGGCAGCACCGCAAATATTCCCGCGGTAAAAGATCGCAGCCTTCGGCAGCTCCTACGCGTTGGCGCCAGCCTTTGATCGTGGCACGATGTCCGGGTTATCGACCGAGACCCCCAGACCATGCCGCAATCCCAAGCCAAGAATCTGTCCCTGATCGCCGCAATCGACCTGGGCTCCAACAGCTTTCACATGGTCGTGGCCAAGGCCCAGAACGGCGAAATCCGTATTCTTGAGCGCCTCGGCGAAAAGGTCCAACTGGCCGCCGGCATCGACGATGAGCGCCAGTTGAACGAAGAATCCATGCAGCGCGGGCTCGATTGCCTGAAGCGCTTTGCCCAACTGATCAACGGTATGCCACCCGGCGCCGTACGGATCGTCGGCACCAACGCCCTGCGTGAAGCGCGTAACCGCGCCGAATTCATCCGCCGCGCCGAAGAAATCCTCGGCCATCCCGTGGAAGTCATCTCCGGCCGTGAAGAAGCGCGCCTGATCTACCTGGGCGTCTCCCACACCCTCGCCGACACCCCGGGCAAGCGCCTGGTGGCCGACATCGGCGGTGGCAGTACCGAATTCATCATTGGCCAACGCTTCGAGCCGCTGCTGCGCGAAAGCCTGCAAATGGGCTGCGTCAGCTACACCCAACGCTATTTCAAGGACGGCAAGGTCACCCCGGCCCGTTACGCCCAGGCGTACACGGCAGCGCGGCTGGAGATCATGAGCATCGAGCATGCCCTGCATCGCCTGACCTGGGATGAAGCCATCGGCTCCTCCGGCACCATCCGCGCCATCGGCCTGGCGCTGAAGGCCGGCGGACACGGCACCGGCGAAGTGAATGCGACTGGCCTGGCCTGGCTCAAGCGCAAGCTGATCAAGCTCGGTGATGTCGAGAAAATCGACTTCGAAGGCATCAAGCCTGACCGTCGCGCGATCTTCCCGGCGGGCCTGGCGATTCTCGAAGCGATCTTCGATGCACTCGAACTGCAACGTATGGATCACTGTGAAGGCGCCCTGCGCGAAGGCGTGCTCTACGACCTGCTGGGCCGTCATCATCACGAAGACGTGCGTGAGCGCACCCTCAGCTCGCTGATGGAGCGTTACCACGTCGATCTGGAACAAGCAGCGCGGGTTGAACGCAAAGCGCTGCATGCCTTCGATCAAGTGGCTGAGGACTGGGACCTCGACGACGGCGTCTGGCGCGAGCTGCTGGGCTGGGCCGCCAAGGTGCATGAAGTGGGCCTCGACATCGCCCACTATCACTACCACAAGCACGGCGCCTACCTGATCGAGCACTCGGACCTGGCCGGTTTCTCCCGCGAGGACCAGCAAATGCTCGCGCTGCTGGTGCGTGGTCACCGCCGCAATATTCCCCGGGACAAGTTTGCCGATT
This sequence comes from Pseudomonas nunensis, assembly GCF_024296925.1. Lineage (NCBI taxonomy): Bacteria > Pseudomonadati > Pseudomonadota > Gammaproteobacteria > Pseudomonadales > Pseudomonadaceae > Pseudomonas > Pseudomonas nunensis. The sequence continues at coordinate 6,524,579 of NZ_CP101125.1, read as the reverse complement.
TCGGCAGTGATGGCAGCAAGCTGATTCGCCTGTGCGTGCTGCTGCGCTTTGCGATCCTGTTCCACCACATCCGCGGCACCCAGGAAATGCCCCAGGTCACCTTGCGTGCCAACGGCGACAGCCTGGACGTGCTGTTCCCGGCCAACTGGCTGGACGAGAACCAACTGACCCAGGCCGACTTCGCGCTGGAAGCGGAATGGCTGACGCGGGTTGGGTTCACGCTTAACGTCCGCTGAAAACGAAAAAAGGCCTTCTTCGGAAGGCCTTTTTTATGCCCGCGATTCAGCGGGCAATGCAATTCCCCTTGTGGGAGCGGGCTTGCTCGCGAAAGCGGAGTGTCAGTCAATATTAATGTCGACTGACACACTGCATTCGCGAGCAAGCCCGCTCCCACATGGGGTTGCGTGTTAACGCACGGCCAGGATCGGGCTACCCAACCGCTCCAGCAAGGTTGCCTGGGCACTGCGCGGGTTCTGGTTGCCGGTCGGGGTGTTGCGGATGTAGCGACCGTCCGACTGCAGGCTCCAGCTGTGGGTGTTGTCGGTCAGATAAAGCTCCAGCTCTTTCTTGACCCGCATGATCAGCTTCTTGCCTTCTACCGGGAAGCAAGTCTCGACGCGCTTGTCGAGGTTGCGTTCCATCCAGTCCGCACTGGAAAGGAACATCTGCTCTTCGCCACCGTTGAGGAAGTAGAAGACCCGGGTGTGTTCCAGGAAGCGGCCGATGATCGAGCGCACGTGGATGTTGTGGGACACCCCCGGAATGCCCGGACGCAGGCAGCACATGCCGCGCACCACCAGATCGATACGCACCCCGGACTGACTGGCCTTGTACAGCGCGCGGATGATCTTCGGATCGGTCAGCGAGTTGAACTTGGCGATGATGTGCGCCGGTTTGCCCTCGAGGGCGAACTGCGTCTCCCGGGCAATCATGTCGAGCATGCCCTTCTTCAGCGTGAACGGCGCGTGCAGCAGCTTCTTCATGCGCAGGGTCTTGCCCATGCCGATCAACTGGCTGAACAGTTTGCCGACGTCTTCGCACAACGCGTCATCCGAGGTCAGCAAGCTGTAGTCGGTGTACAGACGGGCGTTGGCCGCGTGGTAGTTGCCGGTGCCCAAGTGCGCGTAGCGGACGATCTCGCCAGCCTCACGACGCAGGATCAGCATCATCTTGGCGTGGGTCTTGAAGCCGACCACGCCGTAGATCACCACCGCACCGGCCGCTTGCAGACGGCTGGCCAGTTGCAGGTTGGACTCTTCGTCGAACCGTGCCCGCAACTCGATCACCGCCGTGACTTCCTTGCCGTTACGCGCGGCATCCACCAGCGCATCGACGATTTCCGAGTTGGCGCCGGAACGGTACAACGTCTGGCGCACCGCCAATACATGCGGGTCCTTGGCAGCCTGACGCAGCAAATCGACCACCGGGGTGAACGACTCGAACGGGTGCAGCAGCAGGATGTCCTGCTTGCTGATCACGCTGAAAATGTTCTCGCTGTTCTGCAGCAGTTTCGGGATCTGCGGCGTGAACGGCAGGTATTGCAACGCACGCTGACTGTCCAGGCCGGTGATGCTGAACAGACGGGTCAGGTTGACCGGGCCGTTGACCTGATACAGCTCGGTCTCGTGCAGGTTGAACTGCTTGAGCAAGTAGTCGGACAGGTGTTTCGGGCAGGTGTCGGCGACTTCCAGACGCACCGCATCGCCGTAGCGACGCGAGAACAACTCGCCGCGCAGGGCGCGGGCCAGGTCTTCCACGTCTTCGGTATCGACCGCCAGGTCGGCGTTTCGAGTCAGGCGGAACTGGTAGCAGCCTTTCACCTTCATGCCCTGGAACAGGTCATCGGCGTGGGCGTGGATCATCGACGACAGGAATACATAGTTGTCGCCAGGGCCACCGACTTCTTCCGGAACCTTGATCACACGCGGCAGCAGACGCGGCGCCGGGATGATCGCCAGGCCGGAGTCGCGACCGAAGGCGTCGATGCCTTCGAGCTCGACGATGAAGTTCAGGCTCTTGTTCACCAACAACGGGAACGGGTGCGTCGGGTCGAGGCCGATCGGGGTGATGATCGGCGCGATCTCGTCGCGGAAATAGCGGCGCACCCAGGTTTTGATCTTGGTCGTCCAGTGACGGCGACGGATGAAGCGGACCTGATGTTTCTCCAGTTCCGGCAACAGAATGTCGTTGAGGATCGCGTACTGGCGGTCCACATAACCGTGCACCAGCTCGCTGATGCGGGCCAAGGCCTGATGCGGTTGCAGGCCATCGGCGCCAGCCTGTTCACGGGCGAAGGTGATCTGCTTCTTCAGGCCGGCCACGCGAATCTCGAAGAACTCGTCCAGGTTGCTGGAGAAGATCAGCAGGAATTTCAGCCGTTCCAGCAACGGGTAGGACTCATCCAGCGCCTGTTCCAGCACGCGGATGTTGAACTGCAGTTGCGAGAGCTCGCGATGGATGTACAGGCTGCTGTCATCCAGGCCGGGAATGGCAATCGCCGGGACTGCGGGCGCAGCCTCGATGACCACCGCGGGTGGAGTAGGCTCCAGCTCCGGCGGTGTTTCGGCGATTTGCTCGACCACGGCTTGAGCTTCCTTTACTGCAACTTCAGAGAGTCCTTCGGTATTCATCGAATGTTCCTGGGAGGGCTATTTTTGCTCTCGTAACAATTGGGCAGCGCGCACGGCAAAATAAGTCAGGATGCCATCTGCGCCTGCACGTTTAAAAGCGGTCAGGGATTCGAGGATAACCCCTTCGCTCAACCAGCCATTCTGGATCGCCGCCATGTGCATGGCGTATTCGCCGCTGACTTGGTAAACAAACGTCGGCACTTTGAATTCTTCTTTGACCCGGTAAAGGATGTCCAGATACGGCATGCCTGGCTTGACCATGACCATGTCCGCGCCTTCTGACAAGTCCGCCGCCACTTCGTGCAGGGCTTCGTTGCCGTTGGCCGGGTCCATCTGATAGGAGGCCTTGTTGGCCTTGCCCAGGTTCAGCGCCGAACCCACCGCATCGCGGAACGGGCCGTAATAGGCGCTGGCGTATTTGGCCGAGTAAGCCATGATCCGCACATTCACGTGATCGGCCAGCTCAAGGGCTTCGCGGATCGCCTGGATGCGACCGTCCATCATGTCCGACGGGGCCACTACCTGAGCACCGGCTGCGGCGTGGGACAGGGCCTGCTTAACCAGTGCGTCGACGGTAATGTCGTTCTGCACGTAGCCTTCTTCGTCGAGGATACCGTCCTGGCCATGAGTGGTGAACGGGTCCAGGGCGACGTCGGTGATCACACCGAGTTCCGGGAAGCGATCACGCAGGGCGCGGGTGGCGCGCTGGGCAATGCCCTCGGGATTCCAGGCTTCGGCGGCGTCCAGCGATTTGAGCTCTGGCGGCGTCACCGGGAACAGCGCCACGGCCGGAATCCCTAGTTCAACCCACTTGGCCGCTTCTTCGAGCAACAGATCGATGGTCAGGCGTTCGACGCCCGGCATCGACGCCACCGCTTCGCGACGGTTTTCACCGTCCAGCACGAACACCGGCAGGATCAGGTCATCGACGGTCAAAACGTTTTCACGGACCAGTCGACGCGAAAAATCATCACGGCGGTTGCGACGCAGGCGGGTTGCAGGGAACAAACGGTTGGCGGGGGTAAAGCTCACGGCAGACTCCTGAGCCCGCGCTGGCAGGCGAGCGTGACAGTTATAAGCGGCCATTATGACGAACAGATGACAGTTGTGCTTACCCCCGTGACACGTAGCCGCATTCCATTGTCCTTGTAGGAATTGTTCACGTCGAGACACATTTGGACACTTTCATGAATGTGCACGAAGGGTTAGGCTGCGCGTTCATTTCGCCAGCACCCAGACAATGCTCCAACAATTTCTGCATGACTTCGGCTACTTTGCCCTTTTTCTCGGCACGTTCTTCGAAGGCGAAACCATCCTGGTGCTCGCGGGCTTCCTCGCGTTTCGCGGATACATGGACATCAACCTGGTCGTCGTCGTGGCGTTCTTCGGCAGTTATGCCGGCGATCAGCTGTGGTACTTCCTGGGGCGCAAGCACGGCCGCAAATTACTCGCGCGCAAACCGCGCTGGCAGTTGATGGGCGACCGGGCGCTGGAGCATATCCGCAAGCACCCGGACATCTGGGTCCTGAGCTTCCGCTTTGTCTATGGCCTGCGCACGGTGATGCCGGTGGCGATCGGCCTGTCGGGTTATCCGCCGGGACGCTACCTGCTGCTGAACGGGATTGGTGCCGCGATCTGGGCCAGCGCCCTGGCGGCGGCGGCCTATCACTTCGGTGCGGTGCTCGAAGGCATGCTCGGCAGCGTCAAGAAGTATGAGCTGTGGGTGCTCGGCGCACTGTTGTTGCTGGGCCTGGGCCTGTGGCTGCGCCGGCGCTTCAAGAATGCTCGCCTGGCGAAGAAGATCTACGCCGACGAGCAAGCCCTTAAAGCCGAACAAGCGCGAATCAGCGAACCTAAGACGCCAGTCGAGTGAATCGATTTCTGCAGCAGTAGAGACCGATCCCGCTGAGCAGGCTGTAACTGAGCAGCCCGACCCAGCCCACTGCGCTGGCCGGCCACAGCCCGACCAGCGGCGCCAGCCACATCAGCGGCAGGTTCGACGCCAGCCGCACAAGCTCCAGCTTCAACGTCCACGGACGATTCTCCAGGGCCACGCCCAACGTAAACAACCCCAGCGCCACCGCCCCCCGGCCGAGCACCAGCGCGCCGGTCGGCAGGCTGCGTTCGAGGTTCATCAAAAAACTGCCCAAGGCGATGTAGACGCAGAACTGCAGCGCCACATAAATCTGCTGGCGCCCATCCAGCGGTACTTCGAATTTGCGGAACTGGCTCAGGTCGGGCTTGTTCATCGGGTACTTGGCCGCCACGTCCGCTGGCCGCCAACCGGTGCGCATGAACCAGATCCGCAGCTTGTCCCACTTGCTCTGCGCCCGCTTCGCGTCATCCCACAATTGCGCATAGAACTGCACGTTGGCCCACAACGGATTCCAGCTCGCCAGTGGCGTGGTCACGCCGAAAATCACCGGTTCGTTGTCGTCCTCTTCCTGGAACGAGCCAAATAGACGGTCCCAAATAATGAACACCCCGCCGTAGTTGCGATCCATGTAGAGAGCGTTCTGTGCATGGTGGGCCCGATGATTGGACGGCGTGACGAAGAACCACTCGAACCAGCCGAGCTTGGGAATGTGTTTGGTGTGCACCCAGAATTGATACAGCAAGTTCAGCGCCGCGACGCTGACGAACACCAGCAACGGCACGCCGAGCACGGCCATGGGCAGGTAGAAAATCCAGCTCAGCAGAAACCCGGTGCTGGTCTGGCGCAAGGCCGTGGAGAGGTTGTAGTCCTCGCTCTGGTGATGCACCGAATGCGCGGCCCAGAGGATGTTGCGTTCATGGCCCATGCGGTGCAGCCAGTAGTAGCAAAAGTCGTAGAGGACAAAGGCGAAAACCCAGACCCAGACGCTGTCGCCCGAGAGTTTGAACAACGCCACATGGTCGAGGGCAAACGCATACGTCAGCAGCCCCACGCCCTTGGTCAACAGGCCGGTGGTGGTGGACAGCACGCCGGTGCTGATGCTGTTGATCGCGTCGGCCAGACGATAATTGCTGACCCCGCGCCAACGGTCGGCCAGCAGTTCGACGGCAATCAGCACAAAGAAAAACGGCACCGCATACAGAATGAAGTCCATGACGCGCCCTGATCGGAATCGTGATGACAGATCCTAGGTGTAGCCGCGAATTAACCCTATGGCAACGAGTGACAAATTAGTGGACATTTAACGCCATGAATCTGGAGAAAAGCCCATGAGCAAAAAAATTGCAGTGATCCTTTCCGGCTGTGGCGTGTACGACGGCGCCGAGATCCACGAAAGCGTGATCACCCTGCTGCGCCTGGACCAGCGCGGTGCCCAGGTGCAGTGCTTTGCACCGAACATCGCGCAACTGCATGTGATCAACCACCTGACCGGCGAAGAAATGCCCGAGTCGCGCAATGTCCTGGTGGAATCGGCGCGCATCGCCCGGGGCAATATCAAGGACCTGCGCGAGGCCAGCGTCGAAGACTTCGATGCGTTGATCGTGCCCGGCGGTTTTGGCGCGGCCAAGAACCTCTCCAACTTCGCGGTCGAAGGCGCCGGCTGCACGGTGCAACCGGAAGTCCTGGCGTTGGCCGAGGCGTTTGCCGAAGCGGGTAAGCCGGTGGGGTTGATCTGCATCTCGCCAGCGCTGGCGGCCAAGATCTACGGCCCGGGCGTGACCTGCACCATCGGCAACGACGCCGACACCGCGGCGGCCATGAACAAGATGGGCGCCACCCACACTGAATGCGCCGTGGGCGACATTGTTGAAGACAAGGCGCGCAAATTGGTGAGTACACCGGCGTATATGCTGGCCCAGACGATTAGCGAAGCGGCTTCCGGGATCAACAAACTGGTCGACCGCGTCCTCGAACTGACCCACGAAAACGACGTGTAACACGGACCAAAATGTGGGAGCGGGCTTGCTCGCGAAAGCGGTGTGTCAGCCAACATTAATGTTGAATGTCAGTCCGCTTTCGCGAGCAAGCCCGCTCCCACAGGGGTTTTGGGTGTGGCTCAGGATTTTCGGGTTAGCCGGGTGAGAATCCGGTCCAGCGCATTCGCAAACGCCTGTTTCTCTCGCTCACCAAACGGCGCGGGGCCGCCGCTCATCTGGCCTTGCTCGCGCAGGTCGGTGAACAGATTCCGTACCGCCAGCCGGTCGCCCATGTTCTGCGCATCGAACTCTTTGCCGCGCGGGTCGAGGGCCGAGACGCCTTTCTTCACCAGGCGATCCGCCAGCGGCACATCGCTGCAAATCACCAGCTCACCGGGCACGGCGTGTTCCACCAGGTAATCGTCAGCCGCGTCCGGGCCGCTGGGCACCACGATCAGCTTCACCAAGGCCAGGCCTGGCTTGATCTGCGGCTGACCGGCCACCAGCACCACTTCGAACTGGCGCTTGAGGGCGAACTTCACCACCAGATCCTTGGCCGCCCGTGGGCAGGCGTCGGCATCGATCCAGACACGCATTGTGTTTACCTCTTTTAAAAAGCTTCGCGGGCAAGCCTCGCTCCTACACAGGTTATACGCGACCGGCGCATGAATCCTGTAGGAGCGAGGCTTGCCCGCGAATATGAGCGAAGCGAATGCTTTTTAAGAAACCCGCACCCGTTGCTTCTCCGCCATCCGGCTGCGGCTGTACAGCACAACAATCGCAATGATCGCCACCGCCTGCGCACTCAACGAATACGCATCCGCATGAATCCCCAGCCAGTCGAAGTCAAAGAACGGTACCGGCCGGGTGCCGAAGATCCCGGCTTCCTGCAACGCCTTCACGCCATGCCCGGCAAACACCACCGACAAGGCACAGAGCAACCCGGCATTGATGCCGAAGAACAGCGCCAGCGGCAGCTTGGCCGAACCGCGCAGGATCACCCAGGCCAAACCAATCAACAGCACCAGCGCCGTGGCGCCGCCCGCCAATACCGCGTTATGCCCGGCAGGACCGGCCTGCAACCACAGGGTTTCGTAGAACAGAATCACTTCGAACAGTTCGCGGTACACCGAGAAAAACGCGAGGATCGCAAAGCCGAAACGCCCACCGCCGCCCACCAGGCTGCTCTTGATGTAATCCTGCCAGGCTGCGGCGTGGCGACGGTCGTGCATCCACACGCCTAGCCACAGGACCATGACGCTGGCGAACAACGCCGTGCAACCTTCCAGCAGTTCACGCTGGGCGCCGCTGACATCGATCACATACGCCGCCAACGCCCAAGTCGCCAAACCGGCCACCAGCGCCAAACCCCAACCGACGTTGACGCTGCGCACCGCCGATTGCTGGCCGGTATTGCGCAGGAACGCGAGGATCGCCGCCAGTACCAGAATCGCTTCCAGGCCTTCGCGCAGCAGAATCAACAGACCGGAGATGTAGCTCAAGGACCAGCTCAAGCCATCGCTGCCCAGCAGACCGGCAGATTCCTTCAACTTGGACTTGGCCGCGTCCAGGCGCTGTTCAACCTGAGCCACCGGCAAACCGTCCTGCAACGACTGACGGTACGCCATCAGGGATTTTTCAGTGTCTTTGCGCACGTTGGCGTCGACGTTATCCAGTGAGCTTTCGACCAGTTCGAAGCCTTCCAGATACGCCGCGACCGACAGGTCGTAAGCCTGATCGTGCTCGCCAGCACGGTAAGCGGCGATGCTCTTGTCCAACGTCGCGGCGGTGTAATCGAGCAACTGCGCCGGGCCACGCTTGACCTGCGGCGGCTGCGCCCGTTGTGCGCGGAAGGTCGCCACCGCTTGCGGGCCTTCGGCGGCCAGCACTTCGGCCGGTGTCTGACGGGCCAGGTCGGCGATGTTGTAGGTTTTTTCGGATTTCGCTGCCGCCGGGTCGGCGCTGAAGCCGGCGATATAGGTCGCCAGGTCCCAACGCTGACGATCATCCAGTTGATCGGCGAAGGACGGCATGTCGGTGCCTTCGACACCTTGACCCAAGGTGTTGTAGATCCCGTAGAGGCTCAGGCGATCGAGGCGCGTCGCATCGCGCAGATTGGCCGGCGGCGGCGTCATGCCCACGCCTGCCGGGCCATCGCCAGCGCCCGCATCGCCGTGGCACACCGAGCATTGCTGTGCGTACAGCGGTGCACCGCGAGTCGGGTCCGGGGTAATCACCGGCGCCTGGCTGACTTCATAGGCCACCGCCAGCTTCGCACCGAGCTGCCGTGCCTGGCGCACGACGTCGGCGCTGTCCTTGCGAGCTGCAATAGCGGCGCCGAGGCTGCTGACGCCCTGCTCCAGCTCGGCTTGCTCAGGCTTGGCCGGCAATTCAGCGATCAACCCTTTGAGGACGCCGAGGAATTCCAGCTGTTCGCGGTATTCAGACTCATCGATGACCTTGCCAGCCTCGACCGTTGCCGGGTAGTCGGCGCCAATGTAGTCGAGCAAATGCAGCGCTTTGGGCGCGCCTTCGGCGGTGTCGGCCAGCGCATTGAGGCTGCAGAACGCAATAACCGGCAGCACTAGCCACGCCAGAAAACGGGAGGAGGCAGTCATGAATGAATCTCAAGGGGAAATACGAAGTAACACATTGTTAACTTCCAATGGCTTTCACTCAAGCTTTGTTGGCGTTTCCTGCACGGCTGCGTATAAATTCAGCGGCGAATCGCCACCTCCTCGCGATATCCGTTCAGGGAAGAATGATCGTTTATGCGCTCACACCTGTTTTTCTCGCTGCTGCTCAGCCTTGCACTGCAACTGACCGGTTGCGCCGCCTATCGCAACTACGACCTGGAACTGGCGCAAACGACTGACCAGTTGAAAGCTGGAAATCCGCAGGGCGCTCTCCAATTGCTGGAACTGCACAACCCGCAAGAAGATCGGGATCTGCTCTATTACTTCGAAAAAGGTGCCGTCCTGAGTGCCGCCGGCGAGATTGCGCAAAGTCAGGTGGCCTGGCGCAGCGCGGAGCAAATGGTGATTCAGCGCCAGGACACCGTTGAATCCACCGGCACTCAACTTCTTTCTGCGATGGGCGAGCATTGGGGCAGCATCATCAATGACAAACTGCGTCGCTACGATGGCTACGACTATGAAAAGGTCATGCTGACCACGCAAATGGCCCTGAACCAGTTGGTCGTGAATGACTTCAATGGTGCCCGCGCCGATATCAAGAAAACCAACGAGCGCGAAGCACTGATCGCACGCCAATGGGAAAAACAATACGAGCAAGTCGAGGAACAAGCCAAGGCCCAGGGCGTTCGCGTGCACTACAAGGATCTTCAGGGCTACCCCGTGGCCACTCTCGATGCGCCCTCAGTCATCGCGCTGAAGAACGGCTATCAGAGCGCGTTCAGCCACTACCTGGCCGGGTTTACCTATGAAGCGCTGGGCGAGCGTGACCTCGCGGCACCCGGTTATCGCCAGGCCATCGAGTTGCGACCCGACCTGCCCTTCTTTCAACAGGCCTTGCGCGAACTCGACAAACCCGCGATCAAAGCCAATGAAAGTGATGTGTTGATCATTGTTCAAAGCGGCCTGGCGCCGGCGCGCAGTTCGGTTCGGGTGCCCTATCCGGTTCGCCTGCAAGACGGCCAGGTCATCGTCGCCAACGTTTCGTTTCCGGTGATGGTGCCCGACACCTCGACCCCGGCATTCACACAGATAACCGTCGATGGACGCAAACAGCCACTGATCCTCGTCAACAGCATCACCGACATGTCGCTGCGGACATTGCGCGACGACATGCCCGGCATTATTCAGCGCACCGCCTATCGCGCCTTCCTGGCGGCTGACGTTCAGGGTACCGATAACCGGCGCGACCCAAGCAAAGCCTCCTACGTGACGCAGCATGATGGCTTTGAGCACGCGGACACCCGGACTTGGCGCACCTTGCCCAACATCACCCAAGTGGTGCGTCTGCACCTGAAAAAAGGCGAGCACCTGATCAGCTTGCCCAACGCTCCGGGCGCCGCGCCGCTGAAAATCCGCATCGATCAGAACCATCAAGTCATCGGCCTGCGAGCACTGGGTGGGCGGATCTTCAGCAACGGCGTGGCTTTCGAACCTTCCTCTGCGCCAGACAGCACCGTGGTATCAGGTCTGAAATAAGTAGTGGCACGTTGTGAAAATATGTAATTAAAAAGCCATTACATCGCCAGCATCCGAGCTTATAATGCCGCGCCCTCGCGATTGCGCTGCGGCATTTTAAGCTCCTCTTTTTGAGGAATTGGCAGGACGCCAGTCTCCCTGCTGATAGGTCCCAACAGCCCGACCAGCACGCGCGGCTGCTTCTACTCAGGGAAGAAGTACCCCTATGGCCTCTCGCGCCCTTACCTCGATCGCACTCAGTGCAGTCACCTTGCTCTCCGGCTGTTCCGCCTTTCGCAACTACGACTCCGAACTCGCGCAAACCAACCAGCAACTGGCCGCCGGCAATGTCGACGCGGCGCTGACGATGCTGGAAAAGAACAACTCCGGCCCGGACAAAGACCTGCTCTATTACTTCGAGAAGGGTGAACTGCTGCGCGCCAAGGGCGACCTCTCCGGCAGCCAGAATGCCTGGACCAGCGCCGATCAGGTGGTGGGCAAGTGGGAAGACTCGGTCAAGCTTGATACCGACAAGTACCTGGCGCAGTTCGGCAGCTTCCTGGTCAACGACAAGGTCCGTCGCTACGAAGGCTACGACTACGAAAAAGTCATGCTGACAACCCAGATGGCCCTGAACCTGCTGGCGGTGAACGACTTCGACGGCGCGCGCATGTCGATCAAGAAGACCCACGAACGCGAAGCGGTGATCGCCGATCTGCGCGACAAGGAATACCTCAAGAGCGAAAACGAGGCCGAGAAAGAAGGCATCAAGACCCAGTACAAAGACCTGCAGGGTTATCCGGTCGCCAGCCTCGACGCGCCGGACGTGGTCAGCCTGAAAAACAGCTACCAGAGTGCCTTCAGCCATTACCTGGCCGGTTACGTCTACGAAGCCCTGGGTGAAAAAGACCTCGCCGCGCCGGGTTACCGCAAAGCCGCTGAACTGCGCCCAAACACCCCGCTGCTGGAACAGGCACTGGTCAACCTCGACAAGCCGGCCAAGACTGACGACAGCGACATCCTGATCGTGGTGCAGAGCGGCCTGGCGCCGTCCCGTGACTCGATCCGCATTCCGCTGCCATTGCCTATCAGCAATCAGCTCGTGATCACCCCGCTGTCATTCCCGATCATCAAGCCGGACACCTCGACCCCGGCCTTCGCCCAGATCGGCGTGGACGGTCAGCAGTTGAACCTGACCCAGCTCAACAGCACCACTGCCATGTCGCGCCGCGCATTGCGTGACGACATGCCGGGCATCATCCTGCGCACCACCGTGCGCGCCGTGACCAAAGGCGTGGCCCAGAAGAAGATCAACGAAACCAACCCGCTGGCCGGCCTGGCGGTGGGTATTTCTTCAGCTGTTCTGGAAGGTGCCGATACCCGTACGTGGCGCACCCTGCCGGACAACACCCAAGTGGTGCGTCTGCGCTTGAAGAAAGGTGAACACCAAGTCACCCTGCCGAGCGCCGTGGGCGGCTCGGTGGTCAAGATCACCGTGGATCAGCGTTATCAGGTCATCAGCCTGCGCGCCGTGGGTAATCAGGTATTCGCCAGCGGCCTGGCTGCACACGTGATCACGAGTGCCAACCCGACCGCCGTGGCCAGCTTCAAACAACCTTAAGAACGGAGTCTTTGCATGCGCTTCAAACTCATCGCCGTTGTCGCCCTGGCCTTGTTGGCCGGGTGCGCCACCCCGCCACCACCAGAGCCGGGCAGCGCTGCCAGCAAAGTCGTGGCCATGGGCAAGCTCAAGAACATCGTGGTCGGCGCCATGCGCGTCGCCCGGGAAAACGGCTTCCAGACGGTCAATGTGCAGCTGAGCAACACCAGCTTCAACAACAAGACCTTCTACTACCGTTTTGCCTGGCTCGGTCCTGAAGGCTTCCCGATCGCGGAAGAAGAAACCTGGAAAAGCCAGATGATGTACGGCGAGCAGACCAGTTTCATCCAGGCCATCGCACCGACCGCCAAAGCCGTGGATTTCCGACTCGAAATCAAGACGCCTTAACCCGACCCTATTCGTTCAGTTCTAGAGAGCATTCCCATGTTTGCACGCTTTTCGTTCATCGCCGTTCTCGCCCTCCTGGCCAGCGGCTGCGCCAACACTTCGCCGACCCTGGGCAGCAAGAACATCAGCTACGGTGACACCAAGGCTGTAGAAACCGTGACCAACGAGTTCGGTTCCACCGACCTGCAGATGATCGCCGAGTCCATGACCCGCTCCCTGGCCCAGTCCGGCATCATGCAGGGCCGTCCGGTGGTTCAGGTCTACGACGTGAAGAACAAGACCAGCGAGTACATCGATACCCGCGAAATCACCACCAGCATCAAGACCCAGCTGATGAAAACCGGTGTTGCGCGCTTCGCCAGCGACAACAACGCGATGCAGAGCCAGGTTGACCAGCTCAAGCTGCAAAACCAGAGCGGCCTGTACAAGAAAAGCACTGTCGCCAAGACCGGCAACATGATTGCTGCCAAGTACCGCATCGAAGGTTCGATCAGCTCGATCGTCAAGCGCAGCGCCGACTACAAGGACGTCTTCTACAAATTCAGCCTGCAACTGATCGACGTTGAAAGCGGTCTGGCCGAGTGGATGGACGAAAAAGAGATCCGCAAAACCACGGAGCGTTAATCAATGCGCACATGGATTGGCATGATGGCTCTGGCTTGCGCGTTCAGCGTGCAAGCGGCCCCGAAAGTTGCGGTCACGGATCTGGCGTACCAGGAGCGGGTGGAGCAATACATCCACATCGTCTCGGCGCAGAACAATTACCGTGAGGGCTATTACAGCTCCAGCGGTTCGTCGAACTACAACGAGATCGAAGCCACCACCAGCTATATCGAACAGGCCGAGCTGCGTAAATTCACCGGCGACATCAAGGGTGAAATCCTGCGCACCGGCATGTTCCAGCTGATTCAGGGCACGCCTTACACGGCTTCATCCAAGGGTGACATCTACGATGTGATCAAGCGGATCAAGGCTGGCAACTTCAAGGGCGCGGACTATGTGCTGTTCGGCACAGTGTCGGACATCGACTTCACCCAGGACATGAACGAGCTGGCCAACTCCGACAGCTATTCGGCGGTGCTGGCGCTGACCCTGGTGGCGGATTTCAGCCTGATCAACACCAAGACCTTCGAAATCACCTCGGCCTTCACGGCGATGGGTGAAGGCCAGGACACCAAACTGGTGAATGGCCGGGACATCAAGATCTCGCTGAACCGCCCTCGGGTGGTGCGTGATGTGTCCAAGGCGTTGGGCGAAGACGTGGCCGGGCAACTGAGCCAACAGCTGGGTGGTCCTAGCTACGAACAGCCGGGGCAAGCCCCGCAACGCAACAACCTGCCAAGGGATACGGCGCCGGTAATTCTGCGCTGATACCAATGTGGTGAGGGGCTTCTGTGGTGAGGGGGCTTGCCCCCGTTGGACTGCGTAGCGGTCCCATTTTGGAGGCGCTTCGCACCTCAACGGGGGCAAGCCCCCTCGCCACGGGAGTTCGCTCGCAGCAATGAAAAAGGCGACCTGTAGAGGTCGCCTTTTTTGTGCCTGGCGGTTTTACACCACCGCTTTACGCAGCGTCGCCATGAACGCCGCAGCGCCAATGAACAACCCGGCAAACGTGCGGTTCATGCGTTTCTGCTGTTTGGGCGTGCGCAACAGTCGCAGCACTTTGGCCGCCAGCCCGGTGTAACCGGCCATGACGATCAGGTCGACACAGACCATGGTGACGCCAATGATCAGGTACTGGGCCAGCAGCGGCGCATGGGGGTCAATGAACTGCGGCAACACCGCCAGCATGAACACCAATGCCTTGGGGTTGCTGATGTTCACCAGGAAACCCCGGAACACCAGGGCCAACGGCTTGCCAATCTGTCGCACCGCCCCGTCGTCGCTCATGTCGCTGGGCAGTGCCCGCCATTGCTTGACCGCCAGGTAAACCAGATACGCCACACCGAACCATTTGATCGCATAGAACGCCGTCGCCGAAGCCGTGAGAATCGCTCCCACGCCCAAGCCGACAATCGCAATCTGCACCGCCAGGCCCAGTTGCAGGCCTAGGGCGTTCCAGTAACCGCGCCAAAAACCATAGCGCAAGCCGCTGGACATCGACGCAATCGCGCCGGCACCGGGAGACAAGCTGATCACCCAGCAGGCGGCAAAAAACGCCAGCCATGTTTGAAGCACCATCGCACACCTCGACTCAGACTCGTGACAGACGTCTAAGCTAATGCGGCTTTGGGCGGATGACTACCGATTTTTTGTAGGACAGGGGGACAGGCGACCAGTGTTTGCGGCTGTGAGGGCCTCTTCGCGAGCAAGCCCGCTCCCACATGGGATCTTCAGCGAACACCCAATAGGTGAACAACATTGATCCACTGTGGGAGCGAGCTTGCTCGCGAAGGCAATGGGTCAGGCAACAGAAGTCTTACTTTTCAAACCCGCTGGAAGGAAACACATCAGTCCCCCGCCACCGCCGAACCGAGCGCTGGAAGAACAGGCTGTTCGGCACTTGCACCATGGCACTGCCAGTCCCGGCCTCTTCGGCTTCGATCAGCGTGGTAAACAGCAGATTGATCGCCACCACCCGGCCTTTGACGCCAGGCTTGTCGAGGGTGTCCACCAACTCGACCACATCACCGATGCGGAACGGACCGACAGTGAAGATCAGAATCGCGCACAGCAGGTTGGAGAGCACGCTCCACATGGCGAAGAACGCCACCGCCGCCACCGCCACGAACCCCGACAACGCGGTCCAGAGCACCGTGGCCGAGACGCCGAGGCGTTCCAGCACAAAGATCAACGCGCTGCCCATGATCAGCCAGCGCAAGCCACCGCGCAGTGGCATCAGCAGTTGCGGCGGAAACGGATAACGCTCGCCCAGGCGCGTCAGGCCTTTGGCAACGAAGCGTTGGGCGAGGTAACCGACCAGCAGGATCAGCAGGATTTGCACGCCGAGCCAGATCGGCTCGGCCCACATTGCCGGCAGCGGCAGCTTGAAGGCATCCATCAGGACAGCGCCTCCAGCTCCGCCTGCATGCTTTCCAGCAGTTCCAGGGCTTCCATCCAGGACTCTTCCAGCTCCGCTTCACGCACCTTGAGCTTGGCCTGCTCGGCCAGCAGGTCACGCAGTTCGTTCTTGCGCGCTGGTTCGTAGATATCGCTGTCGCCGAGGCTGGCGTCGATCTTCGCCAGTTTCTCGTGCAGCTTGCCCAGCTCGGCTTCGAGCTTGTCGGCTTCGCGCTTGTGCGGTGCCAGTTGCTGACGCAATGCAGCAGCGGCCTGACGCTGAGCCTTCTTGTCGGTCTTGTCCGGGTTCACCGGGGTGTTGCTGACCGGGGCGTTGCGCTGGCGATAGTCCACCAGCCAGCGGGTGTAGTCTTCCAGGTCGCCGTCGAACTCTTCGACCTTGCCGTCCGCCACCAGATAGAAATTGTCGGTAGTGCTCTTGAGCAAATGGCGATCGTGGGAGACCACCAATACCGCACCGCTGAACTCCTGCAACGCCATGGTCAGCGCCAGGCGCATTTCCAGGTCCAGGTGGTTAGTCGGTTCGTCGAGCAGCAGCAGGTTCGGTCGGCCCCAGGCGATCAACGCCAGTGCCAGTCGGGCCTTTTCGCCACCGGAGAAATTCAGCACTGGCTCATCGATGCGCGCCCCACGGAAGTCGAAACCACCGAGGAAATCGCGCAACGTTTGCTCGCGCTCGGTCGGCGCCAGGCGCTGCATGTGCAGCAACGGGCTGGCCTTGGAGTCCAGCGAGTCCAGCTGATGCTGGGCAAAGTAGCCGACCACGGTGTTCTCGCCACGGGTCAGGCGACCGGACAACGGCGCGAGTTCACCGGCGAGGTTTTTGATCAGGGTCGATTTACCCGCGCCGTTCGGACCGAGCAAGCCGATGCGTGCGCCGGGGGTCAGTTGCAGCTTGACCTTCTCCAGCACAGCGCGCTCGCCGTAACCCAATCGGGCGTCGGAGATATCAATCAGCGGGCTGGAGATTTTGTGCGATTCGCGGAACACGAAGTCGAACGGCGAATCGACGTGGGCGGCGGACAGTTCTTCCATCCGCTCCAGCGCCTTGATCCGGCTCTGGGCCTGACGGGCCTTGGTGGCCTGGGCCTTGAAGCGGGCGATGTAGCTTTCCATGTGCGCACGTTGCGCCTGCTGCTTCTCGTAAGCCTGCTGTTGCTGGGCCAGACGCTCGGCACGCGCACGTTCGAAGGCGCTGTAGCCACCGCGATACAGGGTGATCTTGCGCTGATCGACGTGAGCCACGTGATCGACCACGGCATCGAGGAAGTCCCGGTCGTGGGAAATCAGCATCAAGGTGCCGGGATAGCTCTTGAGCCATTCTTCCAGCCAGATGATGGCGTCGAGGTCCAAGTGGTTGGTCGGTTCGTCGAGCAGCAACAGATCCGAAGGGCACATCAATGCCTGCGCCAGATTCAGACGCATCCTCCAGCCACCGGAGAAATCTCCTACCTGACGATCCATCTGATCGTTGGTGAACCCCAGGCCCGCGAGCAACTTGCGCGCCCGGGCATCGGCGGTATAACCGTCGGCGCTGTCGAGTTCGGCGTGCAGGCGGGCCTGAGCGGCACCGTCATGCGCCGCTTCGGCCGCAGCGAGGTCTCGTTGCACCTCACGCAGGCGCAGGTCGCCATCGAGCACGTAGTCGACCGCGATGCGATCGAGGGTGTCGATCTCCTGGCGCATGTGGGCGATGCGCCAGTCCGCCGGCAAGAAGCAATCACCCGAGTCCGGGTGCAGATCGCCCAGGAGCAAGGCGAACAGGCTCGATTTGCCGGCGCCGTTGGCACCGATGAGGCCGGCTTTGTGGCCGGCGTGCAGGGTCAGCTCGGCGTCTTCTAGCAGACGTTGCGGGCCACGCTGTAAAGTCAGGTTCTGAAGTCGAATCATAATGGCGGCGGAGTCTACCAGCTTCGCTCGCAACTGGCGCGAGTAGCACTATGTCCTCTGACCTGTGGAGCTTTTCCCTTGGCACTTACGCCCACCCTGGCGTTGAAGATCTGTGCCTGCAAATGCAGTCGGCAGGGGCGAATGTCTGCCTTTTGCTGTGTGGGCTGTGGCTGGAACAACGGGGGGTAAGCTGCGACGAGCAACGCTTGCAGCAACTTTTGCAGGTGGCGGGTCCGTGGGAAGTGAACGTCGTGCGGCCGTTGCGCACATTGCGTCAGCAGTGGAAAGCCGCCGCTGCGGATGACGTCGGACTTAACGCATTACGCGAGCAAGTGAAAACTCTGGAGCTGGAATCGGAACGGCATCTGCTGTTGCAACTGGAGCGCACGGCCCAAAGTTGGCCGCAAGGCGAGACGACCGATCGATCGGCCTGGCTGGAAGGTGTGGCGGCAGGCGCCGCCAACCTGGACCGCGACGCGCTGCATCAGCTGCGCGTCGCGGTAACCGGCACTTAGGAAGCGCTGGTTGGGGTGGTGCCAGTGCTCGACACGGCAGCCGGGGTTGGCGCAGCGGTCGCTGTCGAAGCGGTTGCGGCTGGGGCAGGCGATGCTGCCGGAGCCGGGGTGGCAGGCTTGGCGACTGGCGCGGTTGCCGGTTTAGCCGCGACTGGTTTTGCGGCGGCTGGTTTTTTCACCGCTGGTTTTGCAGCTGGTTTAGCGGCAGCTGGTTTTGCAGCAGCCGGCTTGGCAGCGGCAGGTTTTGCAGCGCTCGCAGTAGCCGGTTTAGCGGCAGCTGGTTTGGCAGCGGCAGGTTTGGCGGCCGGTTTAGCAGCAGCGGTTTTTGCAGCAGCAGGTTTTGCAGCGGCAGGCTTGGCAGCAGGTTTGGCGGCTGCGGTTTTAGCCGCCGGTTTTGCTGCTGGTTTTGCTGCCGACTTGGCGGCTGGTTTTGCAGCGGCTTTTGCAGCTACTGGCTTCGCGGCTGGCTTGGCAGCCGGTTTCGCTGCTGCGGTTTTGGCGACTGGTTTGGCAGCTGGTTTAGCGGCCGCTTTTGCAGCTGGTTTTGCAGCGGCAGTTTTCGCGGCAGCCGGTTTGGCAGCAGCGGTTTTTGCAGCGGCTGGTTTGGCGGCAGCTGGCTTGGCAGCAGTCGCTTTAGCAGCTGGTTTCGCAGCACTGGCCGCGACTGGTTTTTTCGCTGCAGGTTTTGCTGCAGGTTTTGCTGCGGCTTTGGCCGGCGCTTTAGCAGCCGGTTTGGCAGCAGGCTTGGCGGCTGCTTTCGCGGCAACCGGTTTGGCAGCGGCTTTCTTGGCAGGTGCCGCAGCAGGCTTGGCCGAACGCAGGGACAACGCCTTGCTGACAGCCTCTTGTACGCGACCAACGCCCTGGGCCAGTTTCAGGCTTTCTTGAGCGTCACGCTTGAGTTGCAGAATGTAAGCACGGGTCTCGGACTGACGATCCTTCAGGGCATCGAGCAGGTCTTCGAGTTGCTTGACGCCGTCCTTCGCCTTGGCTTGTGCCTTGGCCTTACCGGCGGACGCAGCGTCCTGCAATTTGGTACGGGATTTGTGCAGTTTTTCCTGCGCTTTTCCGCGTTGCTTTTCCAGTTTGGCGAGCAGTTTTTCAGCATCAGCCAAGGCTTGGGAACAAGCGGTTTCCAAATGCTCGAGCAGGCTGCCCGAGAGTTGTTGGAGTAAGTGCAACGGAGTATTTACAGGCTTCTTGGTGGCCGACATGGTTTACCTCCTGGCTGACGTGAATGCGGCTCATACTAGACCTCTGCTGACACCGCCGCTAGGCCATGTTGACAGTATCCAAAGCACTACGTTGCAACGAATCGAAAATGTTCTGCATCTGCGCAAAAGCAGTTCACCGTTTAACGCATTCTCACTGGCATAATCCTCCGCATCTCAGGTCGGAGAGTGCCCATGTCGCGTTACCTTTTTTTATCCTTGCTGGTGTGTTTTTCCGTTGCTCAAGCCGCGGAAAAAACCGCTGGAAATGACGCTCACGATCTCGCTTACAGCCTGGGGGCAAGCCTGGGCGAACGCTTGCGCCAAGAGGTTCCGGACCTGCAACTTCAGGCGCTGGTTGAAGGATTGCAGCAAGCCTATCAAGGCAAACCTCTCGCGCTGAAAGACGCACAGATCGAACAGATCCTTGCCGACCACGAAGCCCAGGTCGCCTTGCAAACGCCGGCGCCGCAAACCGAAGAAGCCCTGGAAAAAGAGCAGCGTTTTCTTACCCAGGAAAAATCCCGGCCCGGGGTTCGCGAATTGGACGATGGAATTTTGCTGACGGAGCTGACCCCTGGCAACGGTGCCAAGGCCGGACCGAACGGCAAGGTCCAGGTGTTGTACATCGGTCGCCTGCCCGACGGCACGGTGTTCGATCAGAACAGCCAACCGCAATGGTTCAGTCTCGATAGCGTGATCACTGGCTGGCGCATTGCGCTGCAAAACATGCCGGTGGGTGCGAAGTGGCGCTTGGTAATTCCATCGGCCCAGGCCTATGGTGCCGATGGCGCCGGCGACCTGATCGCGCCGTTCACACCGCTGGTGTTCGAAGTCGAATTGCGTGGTGCCACAAGCTGAATCGCGGAAACGAAAAACGGCGCGCATAGCGCACCGTTTTTTGGGTCTTGCGAAGGAGAGGCTCAGGCCTGCACCGAATCCTCTTCCTTGTGAGCGGTGTGCAGTACTTCGATCAGGCAATCTTCCAGTTCGAAGCGTTCATGCAACAGGCCGCCCAGTTCCTTGAATTTTTCCGCAACGCACTTGCCGGCATCGCACAGATCGTTGAACGCGAGCAGCTTCTCGGTGATGACGTCGATGCGCGGGTAGATCGTCTCGGCCAGCTCAAGACCACGCGTGTCGCCAAAGGCTTTGGCTTCACCAGTGAGTTGTTCGTAGATCTCGAAATGCCCCGCCGATACGTAATCGACCAGCACGCCGCAGAATTCCTGCAACGGTTTGCGATTCTCGCCCAGAGCCTCAGGCTTGGCGCCGAGAGCATCATAGGCCCGAACCAGTTCGTGACGCTCCTGCAACCAGCGGTCGATCAGCAGATGCACTCCACCCCAGCGTTCCTGAGCATTCTGACAACTTTCGAGCATGGTGATCTCTCTTCCCTTGTGGGTCATGCTGCTCCACACCTGTCGCACCCTTGAAGGTCAAGAATCGGCCAGGCAGAGCGTCATCGAGCAACATAAATCCAATGACACGTGCGGGCCAGATTATGCCCGCACGACAATGGCTTCAAGGTACGCAGGAGATAAAGTTCATACAAGTGTTTAATCGCCGGCCATGGCCCGGTGCGACGACTCGCCGCTGGGCGGTCGCAGACATGCGATCCAGACATGGCGCAGCAACTGATAAATCCCCAGGATCAGCATCGCGACAAAGAACAGCAGGCTCCATTCCGGGATGCTCAGGTCGAACAGGGTCCAGGAGATCTCGGCGCAGTCGGCGGCGCCCTTGAACAGCCGTTGAACGGCGCATGCCCAAGGCATGCTCTCGAACAAGCCATCCAGATTGGGCGAACAGCCCGAGAGTTGCAGCTGCGGATCGCTCTGCAACAACACCTGCCGCCACGCCGCGACCGTGCCGCCCAGGCTCGCGGACAATCCCAATAGCCAATAGACGAAAGAACCGAATCGGCGCGGGCCATGTATCGAAGCCGCCAGGCAGACGACCATGAGCAGCGCCAGGCAAAACCGCTGCAATAAACACAACCCGCAAGGTTTGAGCCCGACCGCATATTCCAGGTAATAGGAAACGCCCAAGGCCAGGGCACCTGCGGTGAAAGCCATGAAAAACAAGGAGCGTGAGCAGGCCAAAGACATGGCTAATCCGTAACAGTAGAGACAGGCGGTTACGGTAGAGGAAAGCGCGCCAGCCTTTCAAGACGGCCCACCACGGACACTTCACCAGAAGTGTAGGGAATTCCCGACAGGAGCGAGAGGATTCGATGTAGCCCCTTGTAGGACTATGCCGACCAGGGACTACAAAGCTAAACATTCAGCAAGTTAGCCGACCGGCTCACCGCTAAAACTACAGCTGCCGAAGCCCGCGCCAGGCTTGTAGCAGCTGCCGAGCCTGCGAGGCTGCGTTCGGCTGCGCAGCAGTCGTGAAATCAGCCGACGCGGTGTTTCAGGAAGACCGCGTGTTCAGGTTTGACGACTGCTTCGCAGCCGAACGCAGCCTCGCAGGCTCGGCAGTTGCTACAAACCCAGGCCTCAAAAGTCGGCTCAGACTCGGGCGGGTACCGGCAACGGCGCCGCCAACAGGCGTTCGTCCAGCAGGCCAAGGCCTTCCTGGAACAACTGGTTACTGCGCTCGGTATCGCCCAGTTGCGCCAGCAACCTGGCCAGCTCCGCACAGGCTTCCGGGTTGCGCTGCAGCCGCAGGCTGCTTTCCAGATAATCCCGGGCCTTGCCCCACAGGCTGCTTTGCAGGCACAGGCGACCCAGGGTCAGGAGCAGACTCGGATCAGCCGGGTGATCCTTGAGCCAGCCCTCGGCGGTTTGCAGCTGCCGCGCCGGATCGCTGCCGCGTACCAGGCCGTAAAGGCGCGCAAGATGACTGTCGTACTTGCGCTTGAGCGCTGCACGCAGAATTTCTTCGGCTTCGGCCTGCGCTCCCAACTGCCGCAGTTGCTCGGCATAGGCCAACACCAGTTGTGGTTCCTGGCGCTGCGCATTGCTGAGTTGCTGCCAGGCGCGGGTGAGTGACTGCAACCCGACCGTGCCGTCTTCTTCGCGATGCGCCGCCAGACTGAGGTTTTCGCCCCAGGCGCGACGCTCCAGTTCAATCAGTTCCGCCGCAGGCAGGACCTTGTCCTTGCGCAGCTCCGGGAGCAGGCGAATCACTGCCGACCAGTCGCCCCGCTGCTGATGCAGGCGCTGCAATTGACGCAGAGTCTGCACGTTGTGCGGATGACGCTCGTGCATGGCTTCCAGGGTCGCCAGGGCGCCGTCTGTATCGCCGCGATCGGTCTGCAACTGCGCGTGACTCAGGGCAATCGCCAACTCGGCCTGAGGCTGGCGATCAAGCGCACGCTCCAGCAACTTGTCGCATTCCTCGTAGTGACCTTGTTCGTTGGCAGCGCGGGCCGCGCCGAGGTAGTACAGCAGCGGCTGGCGCTCGGCTTCAGCCGCCCGATGCAAATGACGCTGGGCACTGGCCCAACGGCCCTCGGCCAAATCCAACTGACCATGCTCGATCGCCACTTGCACCCGGCGACTGCGATTGCGTCGGGACCACGGATTGACCACACCGCCGGACGTCGTGACCAACTCGATCAACGCCTTGATGCCCCAGAACACAAGCCATAGCACCGCCACCAAGGCCAGGGTCGCCCACAGGCTCGACTCGTAGCGGAAGCTCTTGTAGGCGATCAGCACGTAGCCGGAATGCTCGGCAATCGCCAGCCCCAGCACTGCGGCGGCAGCGATGACCAGGAACAGGATCACATAGAGGCGTTTCATGGCGTGGCCTCCTGCGCAGTGTTCGCGGCAGGTTTGGCCAGCGGTTTGATCGAATCCTCGGCGCTGACATTGCGCCGCTCCAGATACGCCTGGACCGCGCTCAACGTGCCAGTCAGGTCCGGCGTGACGACGGTGACCGGTTGCGTGCCCAGATCGGCAACCTGTTCAAGCATCACTTTGCTCTGCGGGTTGTCCGGGTTGAAATTACCCTTGAGCACATCCCGCGCCTCGGTCAGCGCTTGGGTATACACCGACGCCTGGCCATTCAGCGCGGCCCACTGCGCCTGCTCCAGCGCCAGGCTCAAGGCCAGACGCACCTGGCTCAGGCTCTGCCCGGCCAACAACGGACGAACATTCTTATCGGCATTGAAGTCGATGCGGATGTAGCGCGAGACCTCGTCCCACCATTGCGCCCAGCGACTGGCGCCATCGCCATCGGCGGTCAGGCCCAGCAGGGATTCGCCACGGTCCTTGTACTCCGGCGCCAGCTCGGTGAGGTTGATCACTTGGTCGCGCAAGGCACCCAGTTTCAGGAACAACCCGGTACGGTCCGGCTGCGCGGTGCTACGCAAGGCCAGCAGGGTCTTGGCCACTTGCTCGCGAGCGGCGAAAGCGCCGGGGTCGTTCTGTTCACGCAGAATCTCGTCGGCGCCCTGCACCAGGGCTTGAGCGCTGCTGATGTCTTGCAGCGCCGACAGACGCAGGCTGGCCAGACGCAGCAGATGCTCGGCCTCGGCCAGACGCCAATCCTTGCGGCTGGCGCCGAGGACGGTTTCCAGTTTCTGATTCAAGCGTTGCTGATCGCCCTGCAACTGCGTCACCAGACGGCGACGGTCTTCCAGCTCATCGGCGGCCGGCAGTTGTTCGAGGCGCGCGGTCAGGCGTTGATCATTGAGCTTGAGGCTCTGCGCCTGATCGTTCAGCGCCTGGACTTCGCTCAATTGCTGCTGGGTACTGGCCTGCAGGTGACGCACCTGCCAGACACCCCAACCGCCGACGGCAACGCCGGCAGCGCCCAGCAACAGGGCGACGATTGCGAGTCCATTGCCTCTGCGCTGCACAGCAGCAGGTGGTGGAGTTTCAACAGGTGCATCGAGCACCGGTTGCACGTCATCTTTAGGCAAGACTGTTTCGCTCACGTATCCATCCTTTGCATTAGAGAACGGGTACGGGTTGCTCCCGTAACGCCGTCAGCAAAGCCGTGGCATTCGCGCCACGACAATCCACAACTGTTTGAGCCCCGGCGGCACGTGCCAGCTCGGCGACCCTTGGGCTTGGAACAAACAACGGCAACTGCGCCAAACGCGGCCAGGCATCGCCGGCCAACTGGTGCAGGTGCTCGAAACCCTGTCCACTGCTGACCACCAGCCCGTTCAAGCGTTCCGCTTCAATCCGGTCCGGCAGTGCAGTTGTCGCGTACTGCGGCAGTGCGCGACGGTATAACTCCAGATACTCGACACTAGCACCAAGCTCACGCAAACGCTCAGCCAGCAACTCGCGGCCGCCCTCCCCGCGCATGATCAATACGCGCGGATCAGGCCGGGCGATAGCCTCGCGCAACACGGGAAGATCAAGCAAGGCTTCGCTGTCATCGCCATCCACCGGGAAGCTCACATCGAGCCCGAAATCCTCGAGGATTTGCGCGGTCGCGGCGCCCACAGTGAACCATTTCAACGACGGAGGCTGCGGCCATTGCTGGCGGAGCAGATCGATGCCGAACCGTGCAGCCGGTTTGCTCACCACAATCACCGCACAGTAGCGATCCAGTTCCCGGATCACTCCACGCATTGTGTCAGAGGCGGCAATTGGCTCGATCTCCAAAAGCGGCAGGCAGCTGCTGAAAATCCCGCTCTCGGCCAACACACTGCTCAGCGCCGCCGACTCATCTGCGGGGCGCGTCAGCAGCAGTCGCCAGCCAGTCACTCGTGACCTGCCTCGCCGTAGACCGCTTTCAGAATGTCACCGGCGCCCTGGTTCAACAGGTCTTCGGCGACCTGCACACCCAGGGATTCGGCGTCACTGCGCGGCGCGCGGGCTTCGGCATTGAGCAGCAGGCCGCCGCTCGGATCGCCTACCAGACCACGCAACCAGATCTGCTCGCCTTCAAGCACGGCGTAGCAAGCGATCGGCACCTGGCAGCCGCCATTCAGATGTTTGTTGAGGGCACGTTCGGCGGTGACACGGGTGGCGGTGTCCTGGTGATGCAGTGGCGCCAGCAAGGCGTGGATTTCGCTGTCGACGCTGCGGCATTCGATCCCGACCGCGCCCTGGCCACCGGCCGGCAGGCTGTCATCAACGCTGATCGCCGAGGTGATGCGGTCTTCGAAGCCCAGGCGAATCAAACCCGCCGCCGCGAGGATGATGGCGTCGTATTCGCCGGCGTCGAGCTTGGCCAGGCGCGTGTTGACGTTGCCACGCAGGAAACGGATTTCCAGGTCCGGGCGACGGGTTAGCAACTGGGCCTGACGGCGCAGGCTGGACGTGCCGACGATGCTGCCTTGGGGCAACTCATCGAGGCTGGCGTAGTTGTTGGAAACGAAAGCATCACGCGGGTCTTCACGCTCGCAGATGCAGAACAGACCGAGGCCTTCGGGGAAATCCATCGGCACGTCTTTCATCGAGTGCACGGCGATGTCGGCTTCGTTTTCCAGCAGCGCGGTTTCCAGTTCCTTGACGAACAGGCCCTTGCCGCCGATTTTCGAGAGTGGCGAGTCGAGCAGCTTGTCGCCGCGACTGACCATGGGCACCAGCGTTACCAGCAAGCCCGGATGGGCTTGTTCCAGGCGAGCTTTGACGTATTCGGCCTGCCAGAGGGCCAACGCACTTTTACGGGTGGCGATGCGGATTTCGCGAGAGGACATGGATCAATCCGTACTGAATAGATACGGCGGATAATAACAGCTCAGCCAAATCCACTTTGACTTGTATCAGGAACTGCTCGGCCTCCCTGGCCTTCAACGTCCGGCAATCGGGTGCGGGATCCGCCTGTGAACGGCGGATTAAAGCTGTTGCATCATCTTGCGCACGCCCGCCACATGACGGCGGCTGACAATCAGCGCATCGCCATTCAGGCCTTTGAGGAACAGTTGGAAATGCCCCAGCGGCGTGCGTTGCAGGCGTTCGATGCGTTCGCGGGCGACCAGGGCGTTGCGGTGGATCCGCACGAAACGGTCGCCGAATTCGTCTTCAAGGGCCTTGAGCGGTTCGTCCAGCAGCACTTCGCCGCCTTCGTGGCGCAAGGTCACGTATTTGTGGTCGGCAATGAAGTAGACCACCTGACCCAACGGGATCAGCTCAATACCTTTACGGGTACGGGCACTGATGTGGCTGCGTGGGCCGCTGCCGGTTTCGGCAGCCGGGCGAGTCAGGGCGGCGAGCTGGACCCGATTGGGCCGCTCGGCCTTCTTCAAGGCTTCGAGCAACAGCTCGGTGCGCACCGGCTTGACCAGATAACCCACACCGCTGGCCTGCAAGGCTTCCACGGCGAATTCATCGGGGCCAGTACAAAACACCACGGCGGGCGGTGTTTCGCGCTCGCACAATCGTGCAGCCACTTGCAGGCCATCGAGGCCCGGCATGCGGACATCGAGTAACACGATATCCGGCTTGTGGCTGTCGATCAGCGCCAACGCCTCTTCGCCGTTCGTGGCGCCGGGCTCCATGACACTGTATCCCTCGAGTTCGCCGACCATTCGGCTCAGGCGCTCGCGGGCTAGGGGTTCGTCATCAACGATCAGGACATTCATATTGCGCTGGATTCCTGCGTGAGTCTCGCACAAGGATAGCGTAGACAGGTGAAGTGACATCCGTCACCGCGATCCACGCTAAGACTGGCGCGAGGGCCAAAAAGTGCCGCGAGACCGGCGGCTAAATTTTCATCTGCGGGGCGATTGGCGGCCCAGGCCCGCGTTGGCGAGGCATCGCCGTAGGGTTTGCTGATACACAATATGAACACCCCCTCTTTTTATAGGCAGCGGCAACGCACAGAAGTGCGTTGTTCCTACTGTCCAACTGTAGACGGTTGGCGGCGCGATATTGCTCAAATGAAAAATATCGTTGCGCAATCACTTCTGACATTGCCGCAAGTATGGGCCGGCACATGAGAAAAAAACGTATCGACCAGTGTCAGCGACAGGATTGGCAACCCTGTTATTATCCGCCCCAGCGTTCAACGCCAACTTTCTTCAAGCCGATACGAGCGAATTCATGAGCACTGACAAGACCAATCAGTCCTGGGGCGGCCGCTTCAGTGAACCCGTCGACGCCTTCGTCGCCCGCTTCACCGCCTCCGTCACTTTCGACCAGCGCCTGTATCGCCACGACATCATGGGCTCGATCGCCCACGCCACCATGCTGGCCAAGGTCGGCGTGCTGACCGATGCCGAGCGCGACAGCATCACCGATGGCCTGAAGACCATCCAGGGTGAAATCGAGGCCGGCCAGTTCGACTGGCGCATCGACCTCGAAGACGTGCACATGAACATCGAGGCGCGCCTGACCGACCGCATCGGCGTGACCGGCAAAAAGCTGCACACCGGGCGTAGCCGTAACGACCAGGTGGCCACCGACATCCGCCTGTGGCTGCGTGACGAGATCGACTTGATCCTGGCGGAAATCACCCGCCTGCAAAAAGGTCTGCTGGAGCAGGCCGAGCGCGAAGCCGGCAGCATCATGCCGGGCTTCACCCACCTGCAAACCGCGCAGCCGGTGACCTTCGGGCACCACATGCTGGCCTGGTTCGAAATGCTCAGCCGCGACTATGAGCGCCTGGTGGACTGCCGCAAGCGCACCAACCGCATGCCACTGGGCAGCGCCGCGCTGGCGGGCACCACTTACCCGATCGACCGCGAGTTCACCGCGCAGTTGCTGGGCTTCGACGCCGTCGGCGGCAACTCCCTGGACAACGTGTCCGATCGTGACTTCGCTATCGAATTCTGCTCGGCCGCGAGCATCGCGATGATGCACTTGTCGCGTTTCTCCGAAGAACTGGTGCTGTGGACCAGCGCGCAATTCCAGTTCATCGATCTGCCGGACCGCTTCTGCACCGGCAGCTCGATCATGCCGCAAAAGAAAAACCCGGACGTGCCTGAGCTGGTTCGCGGCAAGACCGGTCGTGTTTTCGGCGCATTGATGGGGCTGCTGACCTTGATGAAGGGCCAACCGCTGGCCTACAACAAGGACAACCAGGAAGACAAAGAGCCGCTGTTCGACGCCGCCGATACTCTGCGCGACTCGCTGCGCGCCTTTGCCGACATGATCCCGGCGATCAAGCCAAAGCACGCGATGATGCGCGAAGCGGCGCTGCGCGGTTTCTCCACCGCCACCGACCTGGCGGACTACCTGGTGCGCCGTGGCCTGCCGTTCCGTGACTGCCACGAAATCGTTGGCCACGCGGTGAAGTACGGCGTGGAAAGCGGCAAGGACCTGGCGGAAATGAGCCTGGAAGAACTGCGCAAATTCAGCGACCAGATCGATCAGGACGTGTTTGCCGTGCTGACCCTGGAAGGCTCGGTGAATGCCCGTGACCATATCGGCGGGACTGCGCCGGCACAGGTCAAGCAGGCAGTGGCTCGCGGTCAGGCGCTGCTCGCCAGCCGCTAAAAGCATCGCGAGCAAGCTCGCTCCCACAAGGATTGCGCTAACCCTGTGGGAGCGAGCTTGCTCGCGATGACTGACTTCAGAACACTACAAAACTCACTTCTTGGAAGCGACCATCGCCAAAAACGCTGGCATCGCCGCTTCCTTGTCCGCTGCAATCCGCTGCACATGCGGGTTCTGCTCCAGACGTTCCAGCAACGCCTTGGCCGCCGGCATCTCGGCCAACAGATCGATCCCGAACAGCTTCTGCCCGACCGCACAGGCCAGTGGCACGCTGTAGAGGAAATACAGATCCGCAATGCTCAGGCTGTCACCCGCGACATACGGGGCGAATTTGCCGTGCCGGCCCAGCGAGGCAAAACCCAGCAGCAACTCGGCTTTAGTCTTGTCCTTGATCGCGTCCGGCAAGGTCATGCCGAAGAAGGCTTCGGCGTAGCAGGCGCGGCCCGGCAGTTCGATGTACAGCTCGATTTCCTTGGCCAGCGCCAGGGCCTGCGCTCGCTCAAAGGGCTCGCTCGACAGCAGCGGCGTGCCTTTCTGGCTTTGCTCGAGGTATTCGAGGATCACGCTGGTTTCGTTGATAAAGCCTTGATCGACGCCCAGCACCGGCACCTTGCCGCGCGGGCTGATGGCCAATGCTTCGGGGCTCGGCCCCGGGTAAAACACCACTTCTTCGAATGGCAGTCCCTTTTCCAGCAACGCCAGTTTCACCATGTTGTAGTAGTTGCTGACGGAAAATCCATAAAGCTTGAGCATCACAAAGCCTCCAGGCCGTGCGGGGTGGGCAGTGCCTGTTTATAGAACGCCCGGGCGTTTCTTGCCAGCAGCATCACAGCGCTGAATGCAGGTAAACTGGCCGCCTTAACTTGAGGAGCCTGCCATGAGCGAGCCAACAGACATCGAGATCGACGAAGAAGAATTCGCCGAGAACACCCTGATCGAAGCGATTGAAAACCAGATCGAAAGCGACAACCCGCCGGCCGCCAAAGCGACGTTCAACAAGCTGACCCTGGTGGGTTACGAGCGTGAAGAAATCCTCAACCTGATGGCCCACGTGCTGGCAGTGGAAATCGACGCGATCCTCGAAGAAGACCGTGCGTTCAACACCGAATGGTACGAAACCGCGTTGCGCGCATTACCAGAGTTGCCGCCAGAGAAGAAGTAAGCCCAAACCCGATGGGCGGGGGCTTCTGTGGCGAGGGAGCTTGCTCCCGCTGGGTCGCGCAGCGGCCCCAAAAACTTTGCGACTGCTTCGCAGCCGAACGGGAGCAAGCTCCCTCGCCACAAACACAATTTGTCACCCATCCTTCCTGCCTTTCTCCAGACCCTGTCTACACTGGTAACACCCCGCCGCCGCTCCACCCGCCGGGGAATGTTTCCCGAGGCGAAAAAACCCTGCTGCCAGCACTGGACATGCCGCACGAGTGGGCTCACCTTAGGGACGCTGTCGTCTAATTCCTAGAAAGTCTGGAGTCCTTATGTCGCTTACCCCTGAGTTGGTTGCCGAACTGGAAATCCTTGCCCTCTTCAACCTGGACAGTTCCCAGGAAGGTTTGAAAATTCATCAGACCGCTGCCCCTAAGGCCATTGCCGCCGCCCAACGCCTGTTCGACAAAGAACTGATCACCCAGCCCGATGGCGGTTATCTGACCAGCCTGGGCCGTGACGCCGCGCAAAATGTGCAAACCGTGCTGACCATTCTGACCGTACAAGAAACAGCCTGAATCCCCCTGCATCGCCCACGGAAACCCCTGTTACGGGATTTCCGCG
Organism: Pseudomonas nunensis; assembly: GCF_024296925.1. Classification (NCBI taxonomy): domain Bacteria; kingdom Pseudomonadati; phylum Pseudomonadota; class Gammaproteobacteria; order Pseudomonadales; family Pseudomonadaceae; genus Pseudomonas; species Pseudomonas nunensis. Next base: position 6,494,178 of record NZ_CP101125.1, on the reverse strand, counting down.
GGCACTCTTGGCTGCCTGCCGTCGCCTGGTGATAGAAATCTGACGCCAGAAATACAAATACAGCTTAAAAGTCCCGGGGCCGAGGCGCTAAACTGCCCCTCATCCGCAGACCCCACGTCCGAGCTTCGCGAGCCGGTTTGAGCTGACATGACCCGCACCCATGAAATCCGCCCCGATCTGGACGAGGGAATCGACCGCAAGGTTCTCAGTCAGCTGCGCGCCCGTTTTCTGAAACTCAACGAAGGCCGCATGGCCCGCGCCATGGAAGGTTTGTCAACGCGCCAGCAAGGGGTGTTGACCCTGCTGCCGCTGTTTTTCCACGTCAATCATCCGCTTCTGCCGGGCTATGTTTCCGGCAGCACGCCGGCCGGGCTGTCGAATTACGAACCCGACACCAACACCCTCGCTGAAGCTCAGCGCCTGACCCGTTCGTTTTCCTACAAGCCACGCCACGGCAGCAATCCGCCGCGACCGATTCATGGCCTGTTCCTGATGGGCAGCCTCGGCACCTTGGCCCAGGCCGACCAGAGCGATATGGACGTGTGGGTGTGCCACGGTCCGGACTTGAGCGAAAGCGAACTCAGCGAGTTGCGCAAGAAGTGTCAGTTGCTCGAAACCTGGGCCGCGAGCCAGGGTGCCGAGGCGCATTTCTTCCTGATCGACCCGACCCGCTTCATGCACGGCGAGCGCGATACGCAACTGAGTTCGGAGGACTGCGGGACCACGCAGCATTATTTGCTGCTGGATGAGTTTTATCGCACTGCGATCTGGCTGGCCGGGCGCACACCGATCTGGTGGCTGGTGCCAACCTACGAAGAAGCCGGTTACCTTCAGTACACCCACACGCTGATTTCCAAGCGCTTCATCCGCGCCGACGAAACCCTGGACCTGGGACACCTGGCGCACATTCCGCCGGGAGAGTTTATCGGTGCCGGGCTCTGGCAGTTGTTCAAGGGCATCGAATCGCCCTACAAGTCGGTGCTCAAGCTGTTGCTGATCGAGGTCTACGCCAGCGAACACCCCAAGGTCCACTGCCTGAGCCTGCGCTTCAAACAGGCCGTTTTCGCCAATCAGCTGGACCTCGATGAGCTGGACCCGTACATCGTGGTCTACCGGCGCATCGAGGAATACCTGACCGCCCGTGGCGAACCGGAGCGCCTGGAACTGGTACGCCGCGCGCTGTACCTGAAGGTCAATCGCAAGCTCACCGGCAGCAACAGTCGCACCGTGAGTTGGCAGCGCTCGCTGCTGGAACGCCTGGCCAGCGAATGGCACTGGGATCAGCGGCAACTGGCGCTGCTCGACAGCCGCAGCCAGTGGAAAGTCCGTCAGGTCAGCGCCGAGCGCCGGGCCTTGGTCAACGAACTGAATTACAGCTATCGCTTCCTGACCCAGTTCGCCCGCACCGAACAAACCGTCAGCCTGATCAACAAGCGCGACCTCAACGTGCTTGGCCGGCGGCTGTACGCGGCGTTCGAGCGCAAGGCCGACAAGGTCGAGTTCATCAACCCCGGCATCGCCCCGGACTTGGCCGAAGACACCCTGACCCTGGTGCAGGCGCCAAACAAGAAAGAACCCGGGCAAACCCAATGGGGTTTGTACAACGGTAGCCTGAACGCCCACGAATGGGAGCATTTCGCGCCGATCAAACGCAGCCGCCAATTGCTCGAACTGCTGACCTGGAGCCACCGCAACGGCGTGATCGACAGCAGCACTCGCCTGGCTTTGCACCCCGGCAGCAGCGACTTGAGCGAGTTCGAACTGTTCAATCTGCTCGGCAGCCTGCAACAAACCGTCGCCCTGCCCCTGACCACCGTTGCCGAGGAGCCATTACTGCGCGCCGCCATGCCCGGCGAAGTGCTGATCCTGGTGAACGTCGGCGTCGATCCGCTCAAGCATCATCGCGACCTGAACATTCTGATGACCACCGAGCGCACCGATTCACTGAGTTACGCCGGCGTGCGGGAAAACCTCGTGCTGACCCTGGATCAGGTCACGCTCAACAGTTGGAACGAAGTGCTGGTCAGCCGTTACGACGGGCCGCATGCGCTGCTCGATTGCCTGCGCGACTACCTCAACAACCTGCCAAAGGGCTTGGATCAGCCGCGCTTGCGAGTGCGCTGCTTCTGCCACAACCGCGCACAGTTCATCGCCCGGCGGGTCGAAGAAATCATCGATACCGCGCAGAACCTGCTGTTGAGCAAACTCAACCATCGCTATCTGATTCAGGTGCAGCAGCATTACCACGTGCTGGAACTGGTGCCCGGTCAGGTCAACCATATCGCCCTCGCTACCCTGCCGGCACTGTTCGATTACCTGGGCGAAGAGCAGGCCAGCTACAGCCCGCTGCACCTGGACCCGATGGCCCTCGAAGAGCAGGACCTCGCGTTGCTGTTGCCGATGGGCCAGCCCGAGTGCATTCAGGTGTTCTACCGGATCACCGAGCAACAGGCTGATCTGTATGTGCTGGATGAATTCAACGCGCTGTGGCAGCAGCGCCTGCCGTATCACGACGAACAAAGCCTGCTGGTGCCGCTGCAACGTTTCCTGCAATCGATCCTGTATCGCCGGGACGCCTTGCTGCCGATGGAAGCTGCCCAGCCGTTGAGCCTCGATACTTTGTATTACCAACTATTGCCGTCCGGCCCCGGGCGCGCACGTCGGGTCGAAGCGCGGCCAGCGCCGCAAACACCGGTCAACAAACCGTTCTACGACGTTCAGGCGATCATCGGCAAAGCCGCACCGGGCCAGGTGCAGGTCACGTTGTATTGCAATCAGCGGGAGTTTTCGGAGCTGGAGTTTGGCGATCAGCTGTTTAGCGTGGTCGCCCGGGAGATCATCGATCAGCGCCGCGAGACGGAACGCTACCGCTGCTACATCACCGACCTGGACCTCTCGGGCCTGCTCGGTGATGGACAGAGTTCAAGCAATCTGTATTTGCGCTACAAGGCTGACCTGGAGCGCGCATTGAACGAAGCGCTCGAGCAGGTCTGAGGGGGTTTATTCCGGGAAATCGCCGCCATGGGCCGGCTGCGATTCAACTTCCAGCAGGGTCAGTTTCAGGGTCTTGCCACCCGGTGCCGGCCAGTCTATGTGCTGACCGACTTTCAGGCCGAGCAAGGCACTGCCCACTGGCGCGAGAATAGAAATCTTGCCTTCGTCGGCATTGGCATCCTTGGGATAAACCAGCGTCAGGTGGTAGTCCTTGCCGCTGATTTCTTCGCGGCAATGTACGCGCGAATTCATGGTCACGACATCGGCGGGCACTTCATCGTGACCGACCAGTGTATCGGCGCGATCCAGTTCGGTTTGCAGCGCGATAACGCCCGGCAGCGTGTCATCCAGGCTGTCGATCAGGCGCTCCAGACGTTGTACGTCCAGACGGGTAAGGGTGATGGAAGGTACGGTCATGATCCGGGCAGACTCCTTTCTTCTGCACAAAAAAAGCAAAACCCCGCCAGAAAAAGGCGGGGTTTTCACGAGCCTCGATGGGTTGAGGCGTTCCCGGACACTATCACAGCTCAATAAATATACAAGCCAGCACCGACCACGCACCGTTGTAGCAGCTGGCGAAGCCTGCGTCCGGCTGCGCAGCAGTCGTAAAACCTGAGTGCTCGGTATTCCTGATACGTCTCGGCGCCTGATTTCACGACTGCTGCGCAGCCGGACGCAGGCTTCGCCAGCTGCTACAGGTCGTGTGAAGTCTCAGGTGACTGTCTTGCGTTGTGCAGCCTGGACGCAGATCACCCGCCGTCGCTCATCGTCCGCCGAGCGCCATTCGCGGATGTCTTCGACATGGCGAAAGCAGCCCAGGCACACCTTCTGCTCATCCAGCCGGCACACGCCGCTGCACGGCGAAGGTACCGCCGGGCTGACATTGCTGTAGAGCGGCTTGGGCGGACGAACAGGTGCAGGCTCGGTCACGATCTCACAGGCCTTCGAAATCGAATTCTGCGCCGGCTTGCTGCTTGACGATGCGCTCAAGCATTTCACCCAGTTGCTCTTCGCTCTTGTCGCACATCCAGCGCTCGCTCTCTTCGTCATAGTCGAAGTGGAAGCCGCCGGACACAGCGGCCAGCCACAGCTGACGCAACGGCTCCTGGCGGCTGAAGATCAACTGGCTGCCATTTTCGAACTTGACGGTGAGCACACCGGCCGAGCTCTCCAGATCGATATCCAGGTCACTCTCGTCGAAAATATCTTCCAGCGATTGCTGGGTGGCATCGACCAGGTCGTGGAAACGGGCTTCGGTCAAACTCATTGCAGGAACCTCAAAAAGTGTCTGATCACGCTCAAGCGCCGCAAGATACGGGCGAGCCCCGGTGATTGCAAAGGATAACGACCAAGCGTCGATATCGATACATCAAACGCGGCCCTGTGGGAGCGGGCTTGCTCGCGAAGGGGCCGGCCCATCCGACATTTTTGTCGACTGAACCACCGCCTTCGCGAGCAAGCCCGCTCCCACAATGGATCGCGCCCAACTTACCGGCGTCATCCAAGGCCCGCCGGACGGGAGCCGCGTTACATAGGCAAGCTGCCGGGTGGCCGGTATACTCCGGCGCAATTAACGCATTTTCAAGGATTTCGCCATGAAGCGCCTGATCTCTTCCCTTGCCGCGCTCGTCGCGGTTGCCTGTCTTGTGTCGGCCTGTGGTCAAAAAGGCCCGTTGTACCTGCCTGACGACTCTCAGGATCCTGCCGAGCAGGCTCAGTCCTCGCAAAAGCAGCCGTCCAAAGCACACAAGCACGACGTCTACCAATAATAAGGGAACGCCATGGACGCTTTTAATTACCGTGACGGTGAGCTGTTCGCGGAAGGTGTTGCCCTGTCCGCCATCGCTGAACGCTTTGGTACACCGACCTACGTCTACTCCCGCGCCCACATCGAAGCCCAGTACCTGGCGTATGCCGATGCGCTGGCCGGCGTGCCGCACCTGGTGTGCTTTGCAGTCAAGGCCAACTCCAACCTGGGTGTACTGAATGTCCTGGCCCGTCTCGGCGCCGGTTTCGACATCGTCTCCCGTGGCGAACTGGAACGCGTCCTGGCCGCTGGCGGCAGTGCCGACAAGATCGTGTTCTCCGGTGTCGGCAAGACCCGTGAAGACATGCGTCGCGCCCTGGAAGTCGGCGTGCATTGCTTCAACGTCGAGTCCACCGATGAGCTGGAACGCTTGCAGGTGGTCGCCGCCGAGCTGGGCGTTCGTGCCCCGATCTCGTTGCGCGTGAACCCGGACGTCGATGCCGGCACCCACCCGTACATCTCCACCGGTCTTAAAGAGAACAAGTTCGGCATCGCCATCGCCGACGCCGAAGACGTGTACATCCGCGCCGCGCAACTGCCAAACCTGGAAGTGCTCGGCGTCGATTGCCACATCGGTTCGCAACTGACCAGCCTGCCACCCTTCCTCGACGCCCTCGATCGCCTGCTGGGCTTGATCGATCGTCTTGGCGAATGCGGCATTTACCTGCGTCACATCGACCTCGGTGGCGGCGTCGGCGTACGTTATCGCGATGAAGAGCCGCCGCTGGTGGCCGACTACATCAAAGCTGTGCGCGAGCGCTGCGACGGTCGCGACCTGACGCTGGTATTCGAGCCGGGTCGCTACATCGTTGCCAATGCCGGCGTACTGCTGACCCAGGTCGAGTACCTCAAGCACACCGAATACAAAGACTTCGCCATCGTCGATGCGGCCATGAACGACCTGATCCGCCCGGCGCTGTACCAGGCCTGGATGGACGTCTCCGCCGTGCGCCCGCGTGATACCGAAGCTCGCGCCTACGACATCGTCGGGCCGATCTGCGAAACCGGCGATTTCCTGGCCAAGGAGCGTCAACTGGCCCTGAAAGAAGGCGACCTGCTGGCCGTGCATTCGGCCGGTGCCTACGGGTTTGTCATGAGTTCCAACTACAACACCCGCGGTCGTACCGCCGAAGTGTTGGTGGACGGTGATCAGGCATTTGAAGTGCGTCGCCGTGAGACGGTAGCCGAGTTGTTTGCTGGCGAAAGCCTGCTGCCGGAGTAAAACCATGCTGCTGCGTTTTACCAAGATGCACGGCCTGGGCAATGACTTCATGGTCCTCGACCTGGTCAGCCAGCACGCGCACATCCTGCCCAAGCACGCCAAGCAATGGGGCGATCGGCACACTGGCATCGGTTTCGACCAGTTGCTGATCGTCGAAGCGCCGAGCAACCCGGACGTGGATTTCCGTTACCGGATCTTCAACTCCGACGGTTCCGAAGTGGAGCAGTGCGGCAACGGTGCGCGCTGCTTCGCCCGCTTCGTGCTCGACAAGCGCCTGACCGCCAAGCGGCAGATTCGCGTCGAGACCAAAAGCGGCATCATCGAGCTGGATATCCGCAGCGACGGCCAGATCAGCGTCGATATGGGCGCTCCGCGCCTGGTGCCGGCCGACATCCCGTTCGAAGCCGAAGGCCAGGCCCTGAGCTATCAGCTCGAAGTCGACGGCTCCACGGTGGAACTGGCGGCAGTGTCCATGGGCAACCCCCATGCCGTGCTGCGGGTCAACGACATCAATAACGCACCGGTGCATGAACTGGGCCCGAAAATCGAACACCACCCGCGCTTCCCGGCGCGGGTCAATGTCGGTTTTCTGCAGGTCATCGACCGGAACCGTGCGCAGCTACGCGTCTGGGAACGTGGAGCCGGGGAAACCCAGGCCTGCGGCACCGGCGCCTGCGCTGCTGCAGTGGCCGCGATCAGCCAGGGGTGGATGGATTCGCCGCTATTGATCGACCTGCCCGGCGGGCGCCTGTCCATTGAATGGGCAGGCCCAGGCCAACCGGTCATGATGACCGGCCCGGCAGTGCGCGTATATGAAGGACAAGTGCGTCTTTGAGAGAGCCAAATCCATGAAAGATAAGCCCCAGGTCCCCGCCCTACAGCCCGACGAATCCCCTTCCGAAAGCCTTGAGGCGGCGGCGATTGCCGCGTACCTGGAGGCTCATCCGGATTTCTTCGTCGAGCACGAAGAATTGCTCCCGGCCTTGCGCATCCCCCACCAGCGCGGCGATACCGTGTCGCTGGTGGAACGCCAGATGACCATCCTGCGCGACCGCAACATCGAGTTGCGTCATCGTTTGTCGCACTTGATGGACGTCGCTCGCGATAACGATCGCCTGTTCGACAAGACCCGCCGCCTGATTCTCGCGCTGATGGATGCCGCCAGCCTGGAAGACGTGGTAATCAGCGTCGAAGACAGCCTGCGCCAGGACTTCCAGGTGCCTTTCGTCAGCCTCATCCTGCTGGGCGACAACCCCATGCCGGTGGGTCGCTGGGCCACTCACGCCGAAGCGCAAACGGCGATTGGCGGCCTGCTTTCGGAAGACAAAAGCGTCAGTGGCAGCCTGCGTGAGCACGAACTCGACTTCCTGTTCGGCGAAGAACAACGCAAACAGATCGGCTCCACCGCCGTTGTCGCCATCAGCCATCAAGGCATCCACGGTGTTTTGGCCATCGCCAGTCGCGACCCGCAGCACTACAAGAGTTCGGTGGGCACGCTGTTCTTGAGCTACATCGCCGAAGTCATGGGCCGAGTGCTGCCACGGGTCAATAACTCCCTGCGCTCGGTACGCTGATCGTGGAACGGCAACTGGACGCTTACTGCGAACACCTGCGCAGTGAGCGGCAGGTGTCGCCGCACACGCTGTACGCCTACCGCCGCGACCTCGATAAAGTGCTGGGCTGGTGCGTCAAACAGAACATCAGCAGTTGGGCCGCGCTGGATATCCAGCGCCTGCGCAGCCTGATCGCGCGCCTGCATTCACAAGGTCAATCGTCCCGCAGCCTGGCGCGTCTGCTGTCGGCGGTGCGTGGGCTCTATCACTACCTGAATCGCGAAGGCCTGTGCGATCACGACCCGGCCAACGGCCTCGCGCCGCCCAAAGGCGAACGTCGCTTGCCGAAAACCCTCGACACCGACCGCGCGCTGCAACTGCTGGAAGGCGCGGTCGAGGATGACTTCCTGGCGCGCCGGGATCAGGCGATTTTGGAGCTGTTTTATTCCTCGGGCTTGCGGCTTTCGGAGCTGACCGGGCTGAATCTGGATCAACTCGACCTGGCTGACGGCATGGTCCAGGTGCTCGGCAAGGGCAGCAAAACGCGTCTGCTGCCGGTCGGCAAAAAGGCCCGCGAAGCCCTGGAGCTGTGGCTGCCAATGCGCGCCATGACCAACCCGGCAGACGACGCAGTGTTTGTCAGCCAGCAAGGCCGGCGCCTTGGCCCACGGGCGATTCAGGTGCGGGTCAAAGCCGCCGGTGAGCGCGAACTGGGGCAAAACCTGCACCCGCACATGCTGCGGCACTCCTTCGCCAGCCACTTGCTCGAATCTTCCCAAGACCTGCGCGCAGTGCAGGAACTGCTCGGCCACTCGGACATCAAGACCACCCAGATCTACACCCACCTGGACTTCCAGCACCTGGCAACGGTCTACGACAGTGCCCATCCGCGGGCCAAACGAATCAAAGGCGATGAGTCATGAGAATCCAGTTGATCACCTTCGACCTCGACGACACCCTGTGGGACACCGCCCCGGTGATCGTCAGTGCCGAAGCGACCTTGCGTGAATGGCTTACCGAGCATGCACCGAACCTGGGCGCGGTGCCGGTGGAGCATTTGTGGGCCATTCGTGAGCGGGTGCTGAACAACGAACCGGGCCTCAAGCACCGCATCAGTGCTCTGCGCCGGCGGGTGCTGTTCCATGCGTTGGAAGAGGCCGGTTACGACCACGGCCAGGCTTCAGACCTGGCGGATCAGAGCTTCGAAGTGTTTTTGCATGCCCGGCATCAATTGCAAATCTTCCCGGAAGTGCAGCCGACCCTGGAAACCCTGGCCAACCATTACGCCCTCGGCGTGGTCACCAATGGCAACGCCGATGTCCGTCGTTTGGGCCTGGCGGATTACTTCAAGTTTGCGCTGTGCGCCGAAGACATCGGCATCGCCAAACCCGATGCGCGGCTGTTTCACGAGGCCTTGCAGCGTGGCGGTGCGACGGCCGAGACGGCGGTGCACATTGGCGATCATCCCGGCGATGACATCGCTGGCGCCCAACAGGCAGGCTTGCGCGCAATCTGGTTCAACCCGACGGGCAAGGCCTGGGAAGCGGATCGTCTGCCGGATGCGGAGATTCGCAGCCTGACCGATCTGCCGGCGCTTTTAGCCCGTTGGAACGCGGCCTCGGCCTGACACAAACCCTATGGGAGTGAGCCTGCTCGCGAAAGCGGGGTGTCAGCCACCACATATGCTGAATGTTGTGGCCTCTTCGCGGGCAAGCCTCGCTCCTACAGGGGGACCTGTTTCGAACACAGATTTTGTGAACGCCAACAATCAAATGTGGGAGCGGGCTTGCTCGCGAAGAGGCCGTATCCGTCAACATTGATATCGACTGACACACCTCTTTCGCGAGCAAGCCCGCTCCCACAGGGGTTGTGTTGTGCAGGCGACTTTTATTACGCCCATGAAAAAGCCCGCAGCGACGGCGGGCTTTTTCAGCAAGCCAGTAACAGGCGCTTAGATAGGCCGGCTGCCGTACTTGTTGTCAGGCTTCTTGGGCGGATCGGCGACCACATTAGCCTCCACTTCCTGCACCTTGCCACCTTTGGCCAGGAACTCTTCCATGGCCTTGGCCAGGGCGTCGCGCTCCTTGTTTTTGGCTTCGACGCTTGGCAGCTCATCGACTGACACAGCAGCCTTGGCCTTGCCTTTAGCGGTCGGAACCGGCGTTTCACCGCCGTCGTCGTCAGCAACGTCTTCCGCTGCTGCTTCCAGGCCCTCTTCGGCCTCGTCTTCGTCGCCTACTTCGAGGTCGTCGTTTTCCAGATCATCGTCGCTCATGTTCTACCTCATGACTTGCGAAAAGCAGATTAGTTATAGCCCAGCTTCGCCATCTGTCGAAGGCCGCCGGAAAAAAATCAACAGCCGCTGGCAACCAGCGACTTATGCCCCTTCACCGTGCACGGTGGCGAGGACTTTACGGGCACCGCCAAAATCACGGTGCTCGCCCAGATAAACGCCTTGCCAGGTCCCTAACGCCAGTCGGCCTGCCGAAATCGGCAAACTGAGCTGACAGCCAAGCACGCTGGCCTTGAAGTGCGCCGGGAGGTCGTCCAGGCCTTCGTCGTTATGCTCATAGTCATCTGTTCCTTGTGGGATCAGACGATTGAAAAATCGTTCGAAGTCGCGACGTACCGCCGGATCGGCGTTCTCGTTGATGGTCAACGACGCCGAGGTATGCTGCAGCCACAAATGCAACAGACCGACCCGGCACGCCTTGAGTTCAGGCAGACCAGCGAGTAACTCGTCCGTTACCAGATGAAAGCCCCGGGGCCTTGCCCGCAGGGTAATCAGAGTCTGTTGCCACATACAGTTCTCCGCACGTTCGGGGCGCATTCTAGCGCGCTCTGGGAAAAAACAAAGGCCCTAATATTCCTGCATTGCTGTAAGTTTTTCGCCTCAGAAAAACGCTCGCCGTAAACACGACAAAAGCCGTAGGAAAAAACCTTTCAGCTACCGCTTAAATGACAAAACCCGGACAAAAAAATGCCCGGCGAGCCGGGCAAGTTTTTTCTGCGCGTCTTACAAGTTGTAGCCGCGTTCGTTGTGTTGTGCCAGATCGAGGCCAACCGCTTCTTCTTCCTCGGTCACACGCAGACCCATGACGGCGTCCAGAACCTTGAGGATGATGAAGGTGACGATCGCGGTGTAGATCACCGTGAAGCCCACGCCTTTGGTTTGAATCCAGACTTGTGCGGCGATGTCGGTGACGGTGCCGAAGCCACCCAGGGACGGTGCTGCGAACACACCGGTCAGGATCGCGCCGAGGATACCGCCGATACCGTGTACGCCGAAGGCGTCCAGGGAATCGTCATAACCGAGTTTGCGTTTCAGGGTGGTGGCGCAGAAGAAGCACACCACGCCAGCCGCCAGGCCGATAACCAGCGCGCCCATCGGGCCCACGGTGCCAGCAGCCGGGGTAATTGCCACCAGACCGGCGACCACACCAGACGCGATACCCAGTGCACTTGGTTTGCCGTGAGTGATCCACTCGGCGAACATCCAGCCCAGTGCAGCGGCGGCGGTTGCAATCTGGGTGACCAGCATCGCCATACCGGCAGTGCCGTTGGCCGCAGCGGCGGAACCGGCGTTGAAGCCGAACCAGCCGACCCACAGCATGGCCGCGCCCATCAGGGTATAACCGAGGTTATGCGGTGCCATCGGGGTGGTCGGGAAGCCTTTGCGTTTGCCCAGTACCAGGCAGCAGATCAAGCCAGCCACACCGGCGTTGATGTGCACCACGGTGCCGCCCGCGAAGTCCAGCACGCCCCAGTCCCACAACAGGCCGCCGTTACCGGACCAGACCATGTGCGCAATCGGTGCGTAAACCAGGGTGAACCAGATGCCCATGAACACCAGCATCGCGGAGAACTTCATGCGCTCGGCGAAGGCACCGACGATCAGCGCCGGGGTGATGATGGCGAAGGTCATCTGGAAGGTCACGAACACCGCTTCAGGAAACAGCGCGGCCGGACCGGTCAGGCTGGCTGGCGTGATGCCGGCGAGGAACGCCTTGCCCATGCCGCCGAAGAACGAGTTGAAGTTGATGACGCCCTGTTCCATGCCCGTGGTGTCGAACGCAATGCTGTAGCCATAAATGACCCACAGGATGCTGATCAGACCGGTAATGGCGAAGCACTGCATCATCACGGAAAGAATGTTTTTGGAGCGAACCATGCCGCCGTAGAACAGCGCGAGGCCGGGAATGGTCATGAACAGCACGAGGGCTGTCGAGGTCAGCATCCAGGCGGTATCGCCGGAATTGAGGACTGGGGCCGCCACTTCGTCTGCCGCCATAGCCAGGCTGGGCATTACGAGGGACAACAGGGCTCCTAGCCCTGCGAATTTACGCAGAGTCATATTGTTTTCTCCTGGGGCGTTGGGTTTGTGGCGGCTTAGATTGCGTCGGTATCGGTTTCGCCGGTACGGATGCGAATCGCCTGTTCCAGATTGACCACGAAGATCTTGCCGTCACCGATCTTGCCGGTGTTGGCTGCCTTGGTTATCGCCTCGATAACCCGGTCAAGATCCTTGTCGTCGATGGCGACATCAATCTTCACCTTGGGCAGAAAATCGACCACGTACTCCGCGCCGCGATACAGCTCGGTGTGACCCTTCTGCCGACCGAAGCCTTTGACCTCAGTAACGGTAATGCCCTGCACGCCGATCTCGGACAACGACTCGCGTACATCGTCCAGTTTGAACGGCTTGATGATGGCAGTGACTAGCTTCATGAAAACTCTCTCCCGAATTGGTGGACTTGCCCCAGGAAAACAAACCCGTCTCAAGTCTAAGCGCAGTGCCTGGCTTTGTAACGCATCGTCGGCCTAACCTGCCCGTCCGACGCCAGCTAACCACTCCGTGCGAAACTTCCCCGTTCCGCGTGGCGCACTGCATTCGTCACAGCGACTGCATCAGTGCATGGGTCACTAGCGACTAAGCAGAAAGCTTGCCATCTCGCCAAAACCCACTGAATTCAATCCTTTGGCCGCTGCTGCAAGCCACTTCCCACATCTGCCGATGACATTACGCACAACAACAGTGCGCGGCCGTCCGTCCGCCTGCGCGAAAAGCGTGCATCCGTGCCTGCGGATTTGACTATAGACACTGCGTGATACACTGCCCGCCATTGTTTCCAGGACCTTTCCCATGCTCGCGCCCAAAGACTTCCTCGACGCCCTGAGCGGCACCGCCTCCCGCCTCTTCAGCGGCGAAACCCCGCTGCCGAAAAGCGAAATCGAAAGCCAGTTCAAGGCTTTGCTGCAAAGCGGCTTCAGCAAGCTGGATCTGGTGAGCCGGGAAGAGTTTGATAGCCAGATGGTCGTGCTCGCACGCACTCGGGCACGGCTGGAAAGCCTTGAGGCGAAGGTCGCGGAGCTGGAAGCAAAGCTCAATCCGCCGACCGAGTAACCCTGCTAAAAATGCGATCCCCTGTAGGAGCAAGGCTTGCCCGCGAATGAGTCGCCTCGGTCACCCAGCCCTCCCACACTGTAAAGACCACCTCCTGTAGGAGCTGCCGAAGGCTGCGATCTTTTGATCCTCAGCCCTGCAAACATCTCGGCAACGTCCTACAAAGATCACCACCGCCGTCCGATAGCGCCGTGAAGTCCAGGCTCCTAAGCTCACCTTCTGCTGAATGTTCAGCACTGGGTTTGGCGACCTGGAAGCTTAAGGCGTACGACGACCATCGACGGCGGGTTCACCTCCGCCACATCGAATCATGGCGGCTGTGCGTGGGAGACCTTCGGGTCTGCCGGGTTCCTTTTGCTCCGGTTCGCCAACCCGCGTACAGCTGCCACCCAATTGTTTGGCGACGATTGACGGCAGCCTCTTTAGCAAAAGGAGCTGTATCAATGAATAGCGATGACACATATCTAATTCCACACATCTTCACCCGCCACAAACTCTACCTCCACGCCCTCCTCCTCGAGAACCAACCCTGGTTCAGCGCCCGTGACCTGGGCCGACTCCTGCGCCTGTTCCTCGACGAGCGCGCCGTCCGCAAACTCGACCCCGACCAACATCAAACTGCGCAGATGCTCATCCACGGCAGCGTGGAAAACACCCTGCTCATCAGCGAATCCGGCGTCTACGCCCTATTGGTCTACCACTACTGCCCCGAATACCGAGGCCTGCGCGAATGGCTGACCCACGACGTGGTGCCAGCCCTCAGAGACGCCCAGCAACCGACCTCGACCGAACGCCCGATATTGAGCCTGCTGAACTGGCCAGAGATGTCGTTGAGCTTGCTGCACTGGAATAACCAGCCGTGGATTCGGTTACAGGATGTGCCGCATATGCTGTTGGAGGGTGAACAGCCAAGGCGTGCGGTGAATGCGCCTTGGTGGAAGCGTGCATCGCGAATGCTCCAGGCATTCTGAACGACACAAAAAACCCCACGTTTGCAGCGTGGGGTTCGTTCTAGAGCAGAGAATCAGGCGCAGTGCGCAAGACGCTCAACCTGATCCCGAATCGCAGCTCCTCGTTCAATTTCGGCTTTGCGTAAATCGTAAGTCGATTGCAGGTTCAGCCAGAACTCGGGAGTCGTGTCCAGGCAGATAGATAATCTGAGAGCCATATCAGCACTGACGCCTCGACGCTGAAGCACGATGTCATTCACCGTCGGTGTCGAAACGCTCAATGCCCTGGCCAAAGCCGCCGCTGTAAGGCTCAGTGGCTCAAGGTATTCCTCTTTGAGGATCTCGCCGGGGTGGACCGGGCGCATACCGTTTTTAGTCATTACTCACCTCAGTGATAATCGACGATTTCGACATTCTCTGGCCCGCTAAGACCCCATACAAAGCAAATTCGCCATTGAGCGTTGATTCGGATGCTGTACTGACCTTTTCGACTCCCCTCCAACGCCTCCAAGCGATTGCCCGGCGGTGATCGAAGGTCCATCAGAACGGCAGCAGCATCAAGCATCGTCAGCTTTCGTTCCACGACATTCAGAAGGGCTGACCACATACGGGTCTTACCGTTGCGAAACAGGTACTCGGTCTCAGAACACTTAAAGCTAACGATCATAATTTAAAGCTTAACGTTATGCATTAAGCTTGAGTGTATAGCCTGAACTCACTTGCGCAAATGCGCCAGGGTGACTCTTTGGCATCCCTTCAAAATTTTAGGAAAAGGACTACCCAGGGCTTTCAAGACGCCTTCAAAACACAGACGTTTCCTACAAAAAGAAGCACCATTTCTCATTGCATCACTACCGCACTCACCTCTTAAGCTGACCGACCTGAAAAACAAACTTCAGATCCAAAAGAGGTCGCTATGAAACCCGGCAATCGAAAAACCAAACTGGTACTCATCGCTGGATTTCATGCTGAGGCGCGCCGTTTAGCCGGTAACGTGTCTGCGAATCAACGGCGCTTTCTTGAAGTAGGCACAGCTCGCGGCAAAGAACTTGAGCCTCCGGGCCTGCTTGCCGGTGTGAGAGCCTGAGCCCCGCTGCGCCGGGCAGAGTCCACGCTTGCCTGGCTGATCAAATTTGAATAGGCTTCCCACCGTGAGTGTGTTCATTGAGGAAGTGCAGGCCTCGGCCTGACCGAAGCCTGCAAACAAAAAACCGCCTCCTCAAGGCGGTTTTTTTTCGCCTCCGATTCAGCTTTCGCCGACATCCTTCATCACTCTAGGCAACGTCCTACAACAACCTCATCCCGCGACTGATTACGTCGGCAATCCCCACGCCCTTAAGCTTTCCCCCACCTGAAAGACACTCGCAACATCCTGCGAAAGTTTGGCACCTGCGCCGCCGCACGACCCGGCTACCCTTCACAAACCGCAGGAAGCGGTTCCCGTGAAGCTCAAGGAACGAACATGTCCCTCTCCATCGTCCATAGCCGCGCCCAGATTGGTGTAGATGCGCCCGCCGTTACCGTCGAAGTCCATCTGGCCAACGGTCTTCCCTCCCTGACCATGGTCGGTTTGCCGGAGGCTGCGGTGAAAGAAAGCAAGGACCGGGTACGCAGCGCGATCATCAATTCCGGCCTGCAATTTCCGGCGCGGCGCATCACGTTGAATCTCGCGCCTGCGGATTTGCCGAAGGACGGCGGGCGGTTCGATCTGGCGATTGCATTGGGGATTTTGTCCGCCAGCGTGCAGGTGCCGACGTTGACCCTGGATGATGTGGAATGCCTTGGCGAACTGGCGTTATCCGGCGCGGTCCGGGCCGTTCGCGGTGTACTCCCCGCAGCGCTGGCAGCACGCAAGGCCGGTCGGATACTGGTGGTGCCGCGAGAGAATGCCGAGGAGGCGTGCCTGGCGTCAGGGTTGAAGGTGATTGCAGTGGATCATTTGCTTCAGGCGGTCGCGCACTTCAACGGACACACACCTATCGAGCCTTACGTATCCAATGGCTTGCTGTACGCCAGCATGCCTTATCCCGATTTGAATGAGGTGCAGGGCCAAATGTCAGCTAAGCGTGCGCTGCTGATTGCGGCAGCAGGCGCACACAATTTGTTGTTCAGCGGACCACCGGGGACAGGGAAAACCCTGCTGGCGAGCCGATTGCCCGGGCTCTTGCCACCGCTGGCCGAGAATGAGGCACTGGAAGTAGCGGCGATTCAATCGGTCTCCAGTTGCGTGCCGCTGAGCCACTGGCCACAACGACCGTTTCGCCAACCCCACCACTCTGCATCCGGTCCGGCATTGGTGGGCGGTGGCTCAAAACCGCAACCCGGAGAAATCACCCTCGCCCACCACGGCGTGCTGTTCCTTGATGAACTACCGGAATTTGATCGAAAGGTCCTGGAAGTTTTGCGAGAGCCGATGGAATCCGGCCACATTGTGATATCCCGCGCCAAGGACCGCGTGCGTTTCCCGGCACGCTTCCAACTGGTCGCCGCGATGAACCCGTGCCCCTGTGGATATCTTGGCGAACCCAGCGGCAAATGCAGTTGTACACCGGACATGGTCCAGCGTTACCGCAACAAACTCTCCGGGCCGCTGCTCGATCGCATCGACCTGCACCTGACCGTCGCCCGGGAAGCCACAGCGTTGAATCCTTTGCCCAAACCCGGCGACGACACAACCACCGCCGCTGCACTGGTTGCCGACGCAAGGGAGCGGCAACACAAACGCCAAGGCTGCGCCAACGCATTCCTTGATCTGCCAGGACTGCGTCGGCACTGCAAGTTATCCACAGCCGATGAAAGCTGGCTCGAATCCGCCTGCGAACGGCTGACGCTGTCATTGCGAGCAGCCCATCGACTGCTGAAAGTTGCCCGTACCTTGGCGGATCTCGAGCAGGTCGACGGGATCACCCGCGAGCATCTGGCAGAGGCGTTGCAATATCGCCCTGCCTCAGCATGAAAACATCAAAGAAAACCTAGAAAAGGTTAACCCAGCCAGAGGGCGCCAATATGCTACCGCCTAGATTTTTCGATTTCATCAAAGCACTCACCGCGAGAACCGAGCGGGGTGAATTTTCCTGGAGTTACGACGACAACAACTCGTTTGTGAAACTCAAGGAGAAGGAATTTTCTCTTTCATTGCGTTACAGCTTCAATGCCGATGAGAAATATGCGGAGTACGTCATCTATTACATAGATGAGATCGGAAATAAGGAACACCGGTTTTATACCAACCAAACCTGGAACGACTTCGATTTCATCCGGCGTTTATTTGATGCGGCCCAAGCATCAGAAATGAGACTTCCCTTTTAGCCTTCTGATGAGCAGTGAACAAAGACTTCCACTGCTCATTTCGTAAGGCTGCTTACTCCTTGGTCAAATCCACCAACGGCGCCTGCCTAACCTCAGTCGCCCGCCCACCCTGAATCTCACTGACCCGCGCCAACGCCTTATCCACAGCCCCTTTATCTGCCAACAAGCTGTAGTGGATCTGGAACTGCTTCTGCTCTTTCACCCCAATCGTCGGCACCAAGCCGAGTGGCCGTTGATACCGGCGGTTGTAGGAAAAACTCGTCCCTGGCTCCAGACCGGTGACATAGCCCTGACCTTGGGTATCGGTGTTTTTCCACAACGAGAACACCGGCAATTGCTGGGTGTTGAAACCGACCGAAACCCCGAGGCTGCCCGCCTTGTTATGCAGCACGGTCAGCGTATCGCCCTTGGCGTCGCCATATGGCACGACGTTGTAAACGGTCTCGTCGTAATCCTTGGTTGGTGCGCGGTAGGTCTGCCAGTCCGGCAAGTCGCCCTTGGCTTTATCGTTGAACGGCGAAACCTGTTTCACCGGTGCAGCAAAACGGGCGCCCTGTTCCAGGAACGGGGTGCTGAAGTTGCTGTGGTACAGCGCTTGGTATTCCTTCGGATAGTCGCCGTTGTTGGTCAGCATATCGTTGAGGGCGAACGCGACGCTGCCGGGTTCGGTGACCAATTCAGTCTGCACCGAGAAGTCGACTTTCTTAAACGCTTGCTCTTTCAGCTCGCCGCGCAGGCTGATGGCGTACGGTGGTTTTTCGTCGATGTGCAGGGTGACTTTGCTGGCCGGGATGTTGGCAGCGCGACCGTGGAGTGTCAGCAGTTCGCCGTTGTCCATGCCCGGATGGCCGACCCATTCGTAACCGCAGCGGGCGACGAGTTCGTTGAAGCCTTCAAGCCAACCCAGGCCACCGCGACCGTTGAGTTCGATGAAGGACGGATTGACCACGTCCTTGACCGGCGAATCCCAACCCATGCGCACATTGCCTACAGACGCTTGTAGGACGTTCATCCCACGGGTCGGCACCACCGAGAGTTTCATCTTGCCGTTATCGATGTCGACGATGCTGACACCCTCCTGCCGACCGCCGTGCAGGGTGCGCAGGGTCACGGAGAAAGGTTGGTCGGTCTTCACGCCCAGTTGTTGGCTGGTGATTTGCCAGTTCTGAGCAGCTTTGTCGGTGTCGAGCAGGACGTAATCCCAAGCCATGGCGTGGGAGGCAGCGGACAGTGCGCTGAGGGCAACGAGGAGTTTGAGCGGAGTCATGGGAGAAGCCTTTCTTGGAGTTGTGTCATTTTTATAGTCTTGCTGAAACGATTCATCAAGCTTAAAAATGGAGATATCGCAAGAATTGCTGCTGTGGGGCTAGGAGTGGGTTGATGCGAAGGAGGGGATTAAAACGAAAATCAGGGTGATCCCTTCGCGAGCAAGCCCGCTCCCACATGAGTTCGGCGGTGAACCCAGATTTTGTGAACACCCGAGATCACATGTGGGAGCGGGCTTGCTCGCGAAGGCTATTTCAGCGGCGCCTCAACGAAACCGGTCAACCTCATGCCGCAGGTCCGCCGCCAGCGATTCCAGTTCTTTGGCGGTGATGGCCAGATTGGAAACAACTTCACGCTGTTCGCTG
This sequence comes from Pseudomonas nunensis, assembly GCF_024296925.1. Classification (NCBI taxonomy): domain Bacteria; kingdom Pseudomonadati; phylum Pseudomonadota; class Gammaproteobacteria; order Pseudomonadales; family Pseudomonadaceae; genus Pseudomonas; species Pseudomonas nunensis. The sequence continues at coordinate 6,475,308 of NZ_CP101125.1, read as the reverse complement.
TTGGCCAGCGCAATGCTTTGCAGGTTGCTGCTGAGCAACGTCGCCGTGCTGCTCTGCTCCTGAGTCGCGGTGGTGATCGCCGCAAATTGCTGGCCCGCCGAACGACTCTGCTCATCGATCCGCGCCAATGCCGAAGCAACGTTGGCATTGCGCGACAAGCCTTCCTGCATCAGCACGTTGCCCTGCTCCATGGTGCTGATGGCGTTGCCGGTTTCCTGCTGGATGCTCTGGATCATCCCGGAGATTTCATCCGTCGCTTCACGGGTACGCGAAGCGAGGTTGCGCACTTCATCGGCCACCACCGCAAAACCGCGGCCCTGCTCGCCGGCACGGGCGGCTTCGATGGCGGCGTTCAGCGCCAGCAAGTTGGTCTGATCGGCAATCGCGGTAATCACCCCGACAATGCCGCCGATTTCCTGGGAGCGCTGGCCGAGGGTGTTGATCACGGTCGCGGTGCTGTTCAACGCGCCGGCGATCTGCTCCAGCGAGGAGGACGCTTCCTGCATCGATGTACGACCGATCTGAGTTTGCTGTGCGTTTTCCTGCGCCATGCGCTGGGTATTGCTCATGTTGTCAGCAATGTTCAGCGAGGTGGCGCTGAATTCTTCTACGGCGCCGGCCATGCTGGTGATTTCGCCGGACTGCTGCTCCATCCCTTCATAAGCACCGCCGGACAGACCGGATAAGGCTTGGGCACGGCTGTTGACCTCGGCAGAAGCCTTGCGAATGTGCTCGACCATGGTCGACAGGGCCTGGCTCATCTGGTTGAAAGCCCGGGCCAACTGACCGATTTCATCATTGCTCGACACGTTCAGGCGCACGCTCAAATCACCGGCGCCCAAGGCTTCGGCCTGACGCACCAGATCGCCCAACGGCGCCAGTTTGCTACGCAGCAACCAGACCGCCGAACCCACTGCGATCAACATCGCCAGCAGACTGCCGATGGCCAGTTGAATGCCGACGCTCCAGGTCACTGCGCTGATTTCCGCTTTCGGCATGCTCGCGACCACCGACCACGGCCCGCCTTCGAAGGGTACGGCCAGGCTGTAGAAGTCTTCCGAGGTGTCGCTCCAGAACTCGCCTTTACCCGGCTTCTTCGCCAACGCAGCAATGGTCGGGACTGCCTTGTCCAGCGCTTGTACGCCAGCAATCGGCACCAGCCATTTGCTTTGCTCATCCAGCAACGCCAAAGAACCGGTCTTGCCGATGCGGAAGCGTTTCAAGTTCTCGAACTGCGCGTTCTGCGCGTCGGTGTAATCGAATCCTACGAACAGCACGGCAATCACCTTGCCGCTGCTATCGCGTACGGGGGTGTACTGGGTCATGTAGGAACGTTCGAACAGCAACGCGCGCCCGACGTAGCTCTGCCCCGCGATCAAGCGCGCATAGGCCGGGTGGGCGTGATCGAGCATGGTGCCGATGGCGCGGCTGCCGTCCTGTTTACTCAGGGACGTGCTGACACGCACAAAGTCTTCGCCGCTGCGCACAAACAACGTGGCCACGCCGGCGGTCATCTGCTTGAACTCGTCGACTTCCTTGAAGTTGTTGTTCAACACTTCGCTGCCCAAGTGCAGGCCCGGGGTCTGCACGCCCGCCACCGTCACCGGCTCGTCCGGGTGCACGCTGATGCCCGCGCTGAAGCGCTTCTCGAACAGACCACTGAGGCGCTGGGTACTTTCCCGCAGCGTGCCGTGGAATGTACTGAGCTGATCCGCCAGCAACCTGGCCTCACTCGCCAGATGCTCTTCGCGGGTGGCGAGGTTGGCGGTGTCCAGCGAGCGCAAGGCGAACACTGTGCTGCCGCTGATGACAATCGCCAGTATCACGGCAAGCGCAAGACCAAGCTGTGAGGCGATCCGGGCACGGGGTTGAGACATGACAGCTCCTGGCCGAGCGACCGGATCCTCCTTGATCCGGCTCGACGCTCAGCAAAATTTCGAATAATGGGACTCACATGAAACCTGCACGAAGGTTCCACCTGCAGATTTTCGGCGGCAAACCTGAATACTTGAGTTATTAACCCGGTTATAGCGCATGGCCACTATATCGTTTCAGCTCAGACGTTCAACATCCGGCAGTTCCATGGCCCGGACTTCCCCTTGCAGGAAATCGCTGAGCCGGCGCATGCGCTCACCGCCGGGACGGGTTTTCGGCCAGACCAGGTAATATTTCTCACCGCTGGCGACGGCAGTCGGCCACGGCAAACTCAGACGACCCTGCGCCACGTCTTCCGCCACCATCAGCAAATCCCCCATCGACACGCCGTAACCTCGGGCGGCCGCGATCATCCCCAGCTCCAGCGTGTCGAAGACCTGCCCGCCCTTGAGCGATATCTGATCAGCCAACCCCATGCGTTCCAGCCAACTGCGCCAGTCGCGGCGATCCGGTGCCGGGTGCAGCAGCTCAGTGCTTGCGAGTCGCGCAACATCCCAGGGCTGGTCGTCCAGCAGGTTGGGGGCGCCCACCGGAATCAACTCTTCCGGAAACAACAAGGTCGTCTCCCAGTCCGGTGGGAAATTTCCGTTGCTGAGGATCACCGCGCAATCAAACGGTTCGTGGTTGAAGTCCACGGTGTCGATGTCCATCCAGGCACTGGTCAGTTGCACCTCGTTGCCCGGTTGCAAGTGGCGAAAGCGGCTGAGTCGCGCCAGCAACCAGCGCATGGTCAGGGTCGACGGGGCTTTCATGCGCAGGATGTCGTCTTCGGCGCGCAGCGTGTTGCAGGCACGTTCCAGGGCCGTAAACCCCTCGCGGATGCCGGGCAGGATCAACCGCGCCGAATCAGTTAGTTGCAGGTTGCGCCCGCTGCGGTGAAACAGCCGACAGGCGAAATGCTCTTCGAGCGTACGAATATGCCGACTGACCGCACTTTGGGTAATCGACAGTTCTTCCGCGGCACGGGTAAAGGAGCTGTGCCGCGCCGCCGCTTCAAATGCGCGCAGGGCATACAACGGAGGAAGCCGACGAGACATGCGCAAAGCTCCTATAGCGGGATGAGGCCAACTTATCAGAAAGTCCGCTGGATGAGTTTTAATCATGCCACCCATCCTTTTTATCCCTTTGTGCAAACCCCGCCAAGCGCCGAGAATCGAGCCTTTCCCGTTCACTCTGATCATGGAGCGTGATGACCATGCAGCATCCAGCACGTACCGAACTCTGGGCCATCCTGCGGCTGGCGGGGCCGTTGATTGCCTCGCAGTTGGCGCACATGTTGATGGTCCTCACCGACACCTTGATGATGGCGCGCCTGAGCCCCGAGGCGCTGGCCGGCGGCGGCCTGGGCGCGGCGACTTACTCGTTTGTGTCAATTTTCTGCATCGGCGTGATTGCGGCGGTCGGCACGTTGGTCGCGATCCGTCAGGGCGCGGGCGATATCGTCGGCGCGGCGCGGCTGACCCAGGCCGGATTGTGGCTGGCCTGGTTGATGGCGCTGGTGGCGGGGTTGCTGTTGTGGAACCTCAAACCGGTGTTGTTGATGTTTGGCCAGACCGAAACCAACGTCCACTCTGCCGGGCTGTTCTTGACGTTCCTGCCGTTCGCCCTGCCCGGCTACCTGAGTTTCATGGCCCTGCGCGGTTTCACCAGTGCGATCGGCCGGGCGACGCCAGTGATGGTGATCAGCCTGGGCGGCACCGTGGCCAACTTCGTCCTCAACTACGCGTTCATCACCGGGATGTTCGGCTTGCCCAAAATGGGCCTGGTGGGGATTGGTCTGGTCACCGCGATTGTCGCCAACCTGATGGCCGTGGCGCTGGCGCTGCACATTCGGCGGCATCCGGCTTATGACGCTTACCCATTGCGCCAGGGCCTGTCGCGGCCAAATCGCCAATACCTGAAAGAACTGTGGCGGCTGGGCCTGCCGATTGGCGGCACCTATGCGGTGGAAGTCGGGTTGTTCGCCTTCGCGGCGCTGTGCATGGGCACCATGGGCAGCACGCAATTGGCGGCGCATCAGATTGCCCTGCAGATCGTTTCGGTGGCGTTCATGGTGCCGGCGGGGCTTTCGTATGCGATCACCATGCGCATCGGCAAGCACTACGGTGCCGGGCAGTTGCTCGATGCACGTCTGTCCGGTCGGGTCGGGATCGCGTTTGGCGGCGCTTCGATGCTGGCGTTCGCCATGGTCTTCTGGTTGCTGCCGAATCAGTTGATCGGCTTGTTCCTGGACCATAACGACCCGGCGTTTCGCCCGGTCATCGACTTGGCTGTAAGCCTGTTGGCGGTGGCCGCATGGTTCGAGCTGTTCGACGGCACGCAAACCATCGCCATGGGCTGCATTCGCGGGCTCAAGGATGCCAAGACCACGTTCCTGGTCGGGCTCGGTTGCTACTGGCTGATCGGCGCGCCGGCCGCGTGGATGATGGCCTTCAACTTGAATTTGGGGCCGACGGGCGTCTGGTGGGGTTTGGCGCTGGGGCTGGCGTGCGCGGCGGTGAGTCTGACGCTGGCGTTTGAGTGGAAGATGAAGCGGGTGATTCGGCGGGAGCCGTCAGGGAAAAGCTTCCAGATTCCTCAGACCGACTGAGATCCCCTGTAGGAGCGAGGCTTGTGTGGCGAGGGAGCTTGCTCCCGCTCGGCTGTGAAGCAGTCGCAAAGATTTTGGGGCCGCTTCGCGACCCAACGGGAGCAAGCTCCCTCGCCACAAAAAGCCCAGTTCCACATTGTGGTTCTGGGTTAGCTCACGACTTCCATGGCAGGCTGTTGGCTGCTGCCAAACGTCAAATATTCAACCAGCCCCGGCAACGGCAACGGCCTGCTGATCAAATATCCCTGCACCTGATCACAGCCAAACCCACGCAACAAATCCAGCTGCTCCGGGGTTTCCACGCCTTCGGCCACCACTTCCAGATTGAGGTTGTGCGCCAGGTTGATCATGGCGTGCACCAGTTTGCGGTTCTCTTCGCGCTCTTCCATGCCGCCGACGAAGCTCTTGTCGACCTTGAGCAAGGTAATCGGCAGGCTGTTGAGGTGCACGAACGATGAGAAGCCGGTGCCGAAATCGTCGAGAGAGAAGCGCACCCCGAGGCGACCGAGGGCGTCCATGGTCTGCTTGACCAGGTCGCTGCGGCGCATCACGGCAGTTTCGGTCAGTTCGAACTCCAGCCATTGCGCTTCGACGCCACGTTCGGCAATCAGACGACTCAGGGTCGAAAGCAACTGGCTGTCCTGAAATTGGCGGAACGACAGGTTGATCGCCATGTGCAACGCCGGCAAACCCCGTTCGCGCAACGCCTGCATGTCGCGCAGGGCCCGGGAAATCACCCAGTAACCCAACGGCACGATCAAGCCGCTTTGCTCGGCCAGCGGCACGAACTCGCTCGGCGGCAGCAAGCCGCGCTCGGCATGGCGCCAACGCACCAGCGCTTCGAGGCCGACGATCTTGCCGTCTTCAAGGTTCAGGCGCGGCTGGTAATGCAGTTCCAGCTCATCACGGCGCAAGGCCCGGCGCAGTTCGCTTTCCAGATCGGCGACGCTGCGGGCATTGCGGTTGATGCGTTCGTTGAAGATGTGAAAGGTGCAGCCCTGGGTGCTTTTGGCCTGCTGCATGGCGATGTGCGCGTGCCACATCAACGGGTCGGCGCCGGCCTGGGCCCGCGCATGGGCAATCCCGAGGCTGGAGCCGATCAACAGGCTTTCGCCATCGACCCAGTAAGGCTCGGACAGCGCTTCGGTAATGCGTTCGGCCATCCATTCGGCGCGTTGCGGCGCGCGGCGGGTGTCGATCAGCAGGGCGAACTCATCGCTGCCGAGGCGCGCCAGTTGATCGCCGGCCTCGAGCTGGCTTTTCAGCCGCGCGACCACTTGCAGGATCAAGCGGTCGCCGGCCTGATGGCCGAGGGCATCGTTGGCGTGCCGGAAGTTGTCGAGGTCGAGGTGACCGAGAGCCAGGCCACGGCCGTCGTGTTCCGCCAGGCGCGCCGCCAGCAGGGTCTGAAAACCCTGGCGGTTGGCGATGCCGGTCAGCGGGTCTTGCTCGGCCAGGCGTTGCAGGGTGTTTTCCAGCACGCCGCGCTCGCGCACATGGCGCAGGCAGCGGCGTAGCATGCCGGGGTCGAGCACATCGCGCACCAACCAGTCACTCACACCGTCGGGCGGGGTCGGCGGCTCATGTTCGAGCAGCAACACCGTCGGCAGGCTGCAACGGCCAGGCGCCGGCTGAAGGGCCGGGATCGTCAACAACACCGCGCTGCGGTTGTCTTCGAACAGACTGCTGACCGACTCCCAGCTCGGCGCGCTGATCAGCACTGCCGAGCTCCCCATTGGAGCCAGACACTCGCGCAACAACGCTGCCCACGCCGGCTCTTCGGCCAGTAGCAGCAAACGCAAGGGTTCGACAGGCGTAGACAAGCTAGCTCCCTAGACTCTGCAATGATGTAGGCGGCGGGCATTATGCCGCGCCGGTAACCAATGACCAAATGACATCGGTTATCAAACACGGCTGTGTATCCGGAATTACGTACATTAGCCGCAAATTCTCCGCGCATCCTGCGTGAAAGTAACAAAACCGGCAATTAGAGATCGCGTGCTGCGTCACAAGTCGGAGAGAGCAGCACAATTCGCTGAGCCTGTTAAAATGCCGGCCCATTTCGCAAATGACTCCCTGATCCTGTATGTCCCGACTCAATCCCCGGCAGCAAGAAGCCGTGAACTACGTCGGCGGCCCTCTATTGGTGCTCGCCGGTGCAGGCTCCGGCAAGACCAGCGTGATCACGCGCAAGATCGCGCACTTGATCCAGAACTGCGGCATCCGTGCCCAGTACATCGTCGCCATGACCTTTACCAACAAGGCCGCGCGCGAGATGAAGGAGCGGGTCGGCACCCTGCTCAAGGGCGGCGAAGGCCGTGGCCTGACGGTGTGCACCTTCCACAACCTGGGCCTGAACATCATCCGCAAGGAACACGTGCGGCTGGGCTACAAACCGGGCTTCTCGATCTTCGACGAGACCGACGTCAAAGCCTTGATGACCGACATCATGCAGAAGGAATACTCGGGCGACGACGGCGTCGACGAGATCAAGAACATGATCGGCTCCTGGAAAAACGACCTGATCCTGCCGCCCGAAGCCCTGGAAAACGCGCGCAATCCCAAGGAACAGACCGCAGCCATCGTCTACACCCACTATCAGCGCACGCTTAAAGCGTTCAACGCGGTGGACTTCGACGACCTGATCCTGCTGCCGGTGAAGCTGTTCCAGGAACACGCCGACATCCTCGAAAAGTGGCAGAACAAAGTCCGCTACCTGCTGGTGGACGAATACCAGGACACCAACGCCAGCCAGTATTTGCTGGTGAAACTGCTGATCGGCACGCGGAACCAGTTCACCGTGGTAGGCGACGATGACCAGTCGATCTACGCCTGGCGCGGCGCCCGGCCGGAAAACCTGATGCTGCTCAAGGACGATTACCCGTCCCTGAAAGTCGTCATGCTCGAACAAAACTACCGCTCCACCAGCCGCATCCTGCGTTGCGCCAACGTGCTGATCTCGAACAATCCCCACGAGTTTGAAAAACAACTGTGGAGCGAGATGGGTCACGGCGATGAAATCCGCGTGATCCGCTGCCGCAACGAAGACGCCGAAGCCGAGCGCGTGGCCGTGGAACTGCTGACCCTGCACTTGCGCACCGACCGGCCGTACAGTGACTTTGCGATCCTGTATCGCGGCAACTACCAGGCCAAGCTGATCGAGCTGAAGCTGCAACACCATCAGATTCCTTACCGACTTTCCGGCGGCAACAGCTTTTTCGGACGTCAGGAAGTGAAAGACCTGATGGCTTACTTCCGCTTGATCGTGAACCCGGACGACGACAACGCCTTCCTGCGGGTGATCAACGTGCCGCGCCGGGAAATCGGCTCGACAACCCTGGAAAAGCTCGGCAACTACGCCACTGAACGCAAAATCTCGATGTACGCCGCCACCGACGAAATCGGCCTGGGCGAGCATCTGGACACGCGCTTCACCGATCGCCTGTCGCGCTTCAAGCGCTTCATGGACAAGGTCCGCGAGCAGTGCGCCGGCGAAGACCCGATCTCGGCCCTGCGCAGCATGGTCATGGACATCGATTACGAGAACTGGCTGCGCACCAACAGCTCCAGCGACAAGGCCGCCGATTACCGCATGGGTAACGTCTGGTTCCTGATCGAGGCGTTGAAAAACACCCTGGAGAAAGACGAAGAAGGCGAGATGACCGTCGAAGACGCCATCGGCAAACTCGTCTTGCGCGACATGCTGGAACGTCAACAGGAAGAGGAAGACGGCGCCGAAGGTGTGCAGATGATGACCTTGCACGCCTCCAAGGGCCTGGAATTCCCCTACGTGTTCATCATGGGCATGGAAGAGGAAATCCTCCCGCACCGTTCCAGCATCGAAGCCGACACCATCGAAGAAGAACGCCGCCTGGCCTACGTCGGGATTACCCGCGCGCGTCAGACTCTGGCGTTCACCTTCGCCGCCAAGCGCAAGCAATACGGCGAGATCATCGACTGCGCGCCCAGCCGCTTCCTCGATGAACTGCCGCCGGACGACTTGGCGTGGGAAGGCAACGACGACACACCCGTTGAAGTCAAAGCCGTTCGCGGCAATACCGCATTGGCGGATATACGCGCGATGTTAAAGCGCTAGAATCGACTACTTTTTAACCAGCCTTAGACGCACAGCCGTCCTTAGAGGAAAGCTTCATGGAAGCACTGCACAAGAAAATTCGCGAAGAAGGCATCGTGCTTTCCGATCAGGTCCTGAAAGTCGACGCCTTTCTGAACCACCAGATCGACCCGGCCCTGATGAAGCTGATCGGCGACGAATTCGCTGCGTTGTTCAAGGATTCGGGCATCACCAAGATCGTCACGATCGAAGCCTCGGGCATCGCCCCGGCGATCATGACCGGCCTGAACCTCGGCGTGCCGGTGATCTTCGCCCGCAAGCAGCAGTCCCTGACCCTGACTGAAAACCTGCTGTCGGCGACCGTTTACTCGTTCACCAAGAAGACCGAAAGCACCGTGGCGATCTCCCCGCGCCACCTGACCAGCAGCGATCGCGTGCTGATCATCGATGACTTTTTGGCCAACGGTAAGGCATCGCAGGCGCTGATCTCGATCATCAAACAGGCCGGCGCGACCGTGGCCGGTTTGGGGATTGTTATCGAGAAGTCGTTCCAGGGCGGGCGTGCGGAACTGGATGCGCAGGGGTATCGGGTTGAATCGTTGGCTCGCGTTCAGTCGCTGGCCGGCGGCGTTGTGACCTTCATCGAATAACCCGCAACACCGCAAAACCAATGTGGGAGCGGGCTTGCTCGCGAAGACGGTGTGTCAGTCACTGTTGATGTCGACTGACACACCGTCTTCGCGAGCAAGCCCGCTCCCACAGTTGATTCTGTTGGCAATTAAATGGCGGTGGCTTTGAGGCCGGCGAGCAACAACCGCTGAAATAAATCCTCCTTCAGCCCTTCCGGATTGGTCAGTTGCATCCGCTCCAGATGTTCCGGGTATTGCGCAGCCTCCGGTGCATCCAGCGCAGCCTTGCCCAGTTCCAGAATCTCGCTCAGCTTGAACTTGCTCTTCAACCAGTTCAGCGCTCGCAACACGTCCCGCTCCACCTCGGTGAAATCACAACCCAACGGATACTCCGGAAACAGGTTCGGGTGCCGCGCCTTGATGTCCTGCAAACGCTGTGGATGGTTGTCGGCAAACCGTGGATCAATGCGGAAACTCTTCGGCAACTTGCCGACCGCCTGAGCCTGTTCGATCAGTCCCGGCTGGAAGCGTGAATCGCTGATGTTCAGCAAAGCCTCGATCACCGCCGCATCGGTCTTGCCCCGCAAGTCGGCGATGCCGTATTCGGTGACCACGATGTCCCGCAAATGCCGTGGAATCGTACAGTGGCCATATTCCCAGACGATGTTCGAACTGACTTCACCGCCCGCCTCGCGCCAGCTACGCAGGATCAGCACCGAACGCGCGCCTTCCAGCGCATGGCCCTGGGCGACGAAGTTGTATTGCCCGCCCACGCCACTGAGCACACGCCCGTCTTCCAGTTGATCCGCCACACCAGCGCCCATCAGAGTCATGGTGAACACGGTGTTGATAAACCGTGCATCGAGGCGCTGCAAACGCTTGAGCTCTTCCTGGCCGTAGAGCTCGTTGATGTAGCTGATGCGGGTCATGTTGAATTCGAGCCGCTTGCTCTGGGGCAACTCGCGCAGGCGCTCATAGAAACTGCGCGGCCCGAGGAAAAACCCGCCGTGCACCGAGATGCCGTCGGTTTGCGCCGCCTCGTCGAGGGTGCCGTCGTTGGCCTGCTGCTGGGTCGGTACGTCCGGGTAGACCTTGCGCCGCACGATCCCGGCATCCGCCAGCACCAGCAACCCGTTGACGAACATTTCGCTGCAACCGTACAGGCCCTTGGCGAACGGTTCGACGCCACCTTCGCGCTCGATCAACTGCGCCCACTGGCTCAGATTCAAGTCCGCCAACAACGCTTTGTAGCCGGCGTTATCCGCCTGGCGCGCCAGCAATGCCGCGGTCAACGCGTCGCCCATGGAGCCGATGCCGATCTGCAACGTGCCGCCATCGCGCACAAGAGTGCTGGCGTGCAGGCCGATGAAATGATCCTGGAAACCCACTGGCATATTCGGCGTGGAAAACAGCGTGGTGTTGTCCTTCGCGTCGATCAGCAGGTCGAACGCGTCCATGCCGACTTCCGCATCGCCGGGCATGTAGGGCAAATCGTTGTGCACTTGGCCGACGACCAGAATGGTCTCCCCTGCTTCGCGGCGCTTGGCGATCATCGGGAACAGGTCGAGGGTGATGTCCGGGTTGCAACTCAGGCTCAGGCGATCCGGGTGATCGGCATGGCTGGCCACCAGTTGCGCAACAAGATTCAAGCCTGCGGCATTGATGTCCCGCGCAGCATGGCTGTAGTTGCTGCTGACGTAATCCTGCTGAGCCTGGGCGCTGTGCAACAGACTGCCGGGCTGCATGAAGAATTGCTGGATGTGGATGTTCGGCGGCAGGTTGTCTTTTTGCAGTTCGGCGAGAAATTCCAGTTCCGGATAATCGCCGAAGACCCGCTCGATGAAGGGTTCGAGGAAGCGCTTTTGCAAACCATCGCCCAAGGACGGACGGCCAAGGCACAGAGCGGTGTAGATCGTCAGCCGCCGCTCGGGCAGTTGCGCGATGCGTTGGAACAGCGCGTTGACGAAGTGGTTGGGTTTGCCCAGGCCCAGGGGCAGGCCCATGTGAATATGCGCCGGCAACCGCGCCAGTACGTCATCGACCGCTTGTTCGATTGAACACAACTGCACCATCTGATCCTCCCGCACGTTCCGTGAATTGGGGTTGGACCGAGCTTGCCGGGTCTTTGCTGCAAAGAATAGTCGCGCAGGCAAATCGCAGGCACAAAAAAGCCGCTCGCAAGCGGCTTTTTCGCTGAAGATGAAGGCTTATTTCAGGCCGGACATCTTCGAGATCGCGCCTTTCAGCTCGTCATCCGAGCAGTCGGCACAGGTGCCTTTTGGCGGCATGGAGTTGATGCCCGAGATCGCTTTGGCGAGCAGGCCGTCAACACCACCTTGTTCTTTGGCACGTTTGCCCCAGTCAGCCGCGTCGCCGATTTTCGGCGAGCCCAGCAGGCCGGTACCGTGGCAAGCGTTGCAATGTTTTGCAATCACTTCATCCGGGGTCTTGGCTCCACCGCCGCCAGCCGAAGCAGCGACTTCCATCCCCTTGCATTCCTGACCCGTTACACAAACCTGGCCGACTGGCTCAAGGCGTTTGGCAATATCGTCGTTCGTCGCAGCTTGTGCGCTCACAGCCCAAAGGGCCAATACAGTTGCTGGTGCAGCCAGCATTTTCATAATTAGGTTCACGCGTTCACCCTCAATGGTGGCTATTCACGCCCGCGGCCACGGTTCGCAGGCGGGCGCAAGTATAACGGCAAGCCCGCCACACTGAAACAACCCCAAAGTCGAAGGGGTCTTGTTGTGCGGTGGAAAACAGCTCGGGCGCCTCGGCGGTACTGGCAGGACGCCTCTTTTCTTAGAAATTCGCCGGCGTGGCTGCGCTGATTAGTCGCGCCGGTGCGTCGAACGGATTCCGGAAACGGTGCGGCTTGGTACTTTCAAAGTAGTAGCTGTCGCCGGCTTCGAGCACAAAAGTTTCTGCGCCGACCACCAACTCCAGTCGCCCTTCGACCAAAATCCCGGTTTCCTCGCCCTCATGGGTGAGCATCTCGTCACCGGTATCGGCGCCCGGCGGGTAGATTTCATTGAGGAATGCGATGGCCCGGCTCGGGTGCGCCCGACCGACCAGTTTCATGGTCACGGCACCATCGGAAATATCGATCAGCTCGTTGGCTTTGTAGACGATCTGAGTCGGTTTTTCCTGCAGGATCTCTTCGGAAAAGAACTCGACCATGGACATGGGAATCCCGCCCAGAACCTTGCGCAGCGAACTGATCGAGGGGCTGACGCTGTTCTTCTCGATCATCGAAATGGTGCTGTTGGTGACGCCCGCGCGCTTGGCGAGTTCACGCTGCGAAAGACCTTTGAGCTTACGGATGGATTGCAGTCGTTCACCGACGTCCAATGCTGGAGCCTCCAGGGATTCAGGTTGTAGGAATATTGAGCGTTATCATGGCGACAGCGTTCAGTATTTACAACACTTTGGCCTGAATCCTGTTCAGCGAGGCGACTTCCGGCACAGGGTGTTCCGGGTCAAGCCCCGGAATAGAGCAGCGGCACCCGGCGCAGGTTGCAGAAGATCTGGTAAGGAATCGTGTCCGCAGCCATGGCCACTTCGCTGGCCAGCACGTTTTTACCCCACAACTCGACGGTCGAACCGAGGCCGGCTTGCGGCACATCGGTCAGGTCAATGCAGAGCATGTCCATCGACACCCGGCCGAGCAATTGGCTGCGCTGACCGGCGACCAACACTGGCGTACCGGTCGGCGCGTGACGCGGGTAGCCGTCGGCATACCCCATCGCCACCACGCCAATGCGCATCGGCTTTTGGGTGATGAACTTCGCACCATAGCCAACAGGCTCGCCGGCCGGCAGTTCGCGCACGCAAATCACTTTGGATTCGAGGGTCATCACCGGTTGCAGTCGCGAGGCCACGGCGTTGGCTTCTTCGAAAGGCGTTGCGCCGTAGAGCATGATGCCCGGACGCACCCAATCGCTCGGGATCTGCGGCCAACCGAGCACCGCTGGCGAGTTGCGCAGGCTGACCTCGGCGGCCAAGCCCTGGCGCGCCGCTTCGAACACCGCCACCTGCTCGGCGCTGGCCTGCTCGTGCAGCTCATCGGCCCGGGCGAAGTGGCTCATCAAGACGATTTTCGCCACTTTGCCGCTGGCCAGCAGCCGTTGATAGGCCGCCTGATAATCCTTCGGATGCAAGCCAACCCGGTGCATACCGGAATCGAGCTTGAGCCAGACCGTGATCGGCTTGCTCAGCGTAGCCTTCTCGATCGCTTCGAGCTGCCACAGCGAATGCACCACGCACCAGAAGTCATGTTCGACGATCAGCGACAGTTCATCGGCTTCGAAAAACCCTTCCAGCAGCAACACCGGCGCCCGAATGCCTGCGGCGCGCAGTTCCAAGGCCTCTTCGATGCAGGCCACTGCAAACCCGTCCGCCTCGGCTTCCAGCGCCTGGGCGCATCGCACCGCACCATGGCCGTAGGCATCGGCCTTGATCACCGCAAGGGCCTTGGCCCCCGCCGTGACTTCACGGGCGACTTGGTAGTTGTGACGCAGGGCTTGAAGGTCAATCAGGGCACGGGCAGGACGCATGGCGGCAGACTTCTAGGCGGTCATGGGAATAAAAAACCGGCGCTGGCTGACGGCGTGAACCGCCAACAGCACCGGGAGAGGGATCGTTTCCAACAGGTCGTTGCGGCGCTTTACGGCAGCGCGGCAACTACCGACAACTCAACCAGGATTTCCGGTTCGCACAACTTCGACTCGACGGTGGCACGGGCTGGCGCGACGCCTTTTGGCAGCCACTTGTCCCAGACCGCATTCATGCCTTCGAAATGCGCGTCGATGTCTTTCAGGTAAATCGTCACCGACAGCAAGTGGTGCTTGTCGGTGCCGGCCAGATCGAGCAAACGCTCGATGTTGGCAAGCGTTTCACGGGTCTGCTGTTCAATCCCGGCGCTCATGTCATCGCCGACCTGCCCTGCCAGATACACCGTTCCGTTGTGAGCGACGATCTGACTCATGCGCTCATTGGTGAGCTGGCGCTGGATTGCCATGTTTTGCGGACTCCTGGATTTTGCGGCCATAACGGGAAATATCGAGGCCTTCGGCGCTGATCTGCGGGGTTTTCTTCGCCATTAGGTCAGCCAGCAAGCGACCGGAACCACAAGCCATGGTCCAACCGAGCGTGCCGTGGCCAGTGTTCAAGAACAGGTTGCTGAATTTGGTTGCGCCAACGATCGGCGTGCCGTCCGGGGTGGTCGGACGCAGGCCGGTCCAGAAACTCGCCTGGGCCAGATCACCGCCCTGAGGATAAAGGTCGTTGACGATCATCTCCAGGGTTTCGCGCCGACGCGGGTTCAGCGACAGGTCAAAACCGGCTATTTCAGCCATGCCGCCAACGCGGATGCGGTTGTCGAAACGGGTGATCGCGACCTTGTAGGTTTCGTCGAGAATGGTCGATGTCGGGGCCATCGCCGGGTTGGTGATCGGCACCGTCAGGGAGTAACCCTTGAGCGGATACACCGGGGCCTTGATGCCCAGCGGCTTGAGCAATTGTGGTGAGTAGCTGCCGAGTGCCAGGACGTAACGGTCAGCGGTTTCCAGCTTGCCGTCGATCCACACGCCGTTGATGCGATCACCGGCGAAGTCGAGTTTCTGGATGTCCTGGCCGTAACGGAATTCCACACCCAGTTTCACCGCCATTTCAGCCAGGCGAGTGGTGAAGATCTGGCAGTCACCAGTCTGGTCGTTTGGCAGGCGCAGGGCACCGGCGAGGATGTCGGTGACAGCGGCCAGGGCCGGTTCAACCCGAGCAATGCCGGCGCGGTCGAGCAGTTCGAACGGCACGCCAGACTCTTTCAGCACGGCGATGTCTTTCGCGGCGCCATCGAGTTGAGCCTGAGTGCGGAAGAGCTGCGTAGTACCGAGGCTGCGGCCTTCGTAGGCAATCCCGGTTTCGGCGCGCAATTCGTCGAGGCAGTCACGGCTGTACTCGGACAGACGGACCATGCGCTCTTTGTTCACTGCATAGCGGTTGGCGGTGCAGTTGCGCAGCATCTGCGCCATCCACAGGTATTGGTCGATGTCGGCGGTGGCCTTGATCGCCAGCGGCGCGTGGCGTTGCAGCAGCCACTTGATGGCCTTGAGCGGCACACCCGGCGCCGCCCACGGTGAGGCATAGCCCGGCGACACTTGCCCGGCGTTGGCGAAACTGGTCTCCATGGCCGCAGCCGGCTGCCGGTCCACGACCACCACTTCAAACCCGGCACGCGCCAGATAGTAAGCACTGGCGGTACCGATGACGCCGCTACCCAAGACCATAACGCGCATTTTCATATCCCTCATCGCGGCTTACCGCTGACGTGTGTTGTGCAGACCGAAGATGTGGGCAGTTTAAAAAAGATTAGCCAGTGCATTTCACTATATAAGTGCCTATATTTGGCGACAATTCTCGGCAAAAACCCTTTTCACGGAGGCGCATCCACTATGCGTACCAACACTCAGACCAAACGTGAGCTGGACAAGATCGACCGCAACATCCTGCGGATCCTGCAAGCGGACGGGCGCATCTCCTTCACCGAGCTGGGGGAAAAGGTCGGTCTGTCGACCACGCCTTGCACTGAGCGGGTCCGGCGCCTGGAACGCGAAGGGATCATCATGGGTTACAACGCCCGGCTCAACCCGCAGCATCTCAAGGGTAGTCTGCTGGTGTTCGTCGAGATCAGCCTCGACTACAAATCCGGCGATACTTTTGAAGAGTTCCGACGCGCGGTGCTGAAACTGCCCCACGTGCTGGAGTGCCATTTGGTGTCAGGGGATTTCGACTACCTGGTGAAGGCGCGGATTTCCGAGATGGCTTCATATCGCAAATTGCTCGGCGATATTTTGCTCAAACTGCCGCATGTGCGCGAATCCAAGAGCTATATCGTGATGGAAGAAGTGAAAGAGAGCTTGAGTCTGCCGATTCCGGATTGAGTTCAGCGGTGCCTGGGCGGACGTCTTCGCGAGCAAGCCCGCTCCCACATTGAAATGCGTTCCCCTGTGGGAGCGGGCTTGCTCGCGAAGGCCGCGCCTCGGTCCAACTGAATGAATACCGGATTTAAACCAACACCTGCCGGGTCGAAGCCATGTACTCATGAATCTGCTTCTCCACCCGCGGATGAATCAGCTCCACCGGCCCGCGCCCGTTGGGGCATGGCAAGGTTTTGGTGGTGCCGAACAGCCGACAGATCAGCGGCCGCTCGTCATACACGGTGCAGCCATTGGGCCCCAGGTGTACGCAATTGAGCTCGTCCATCGCCGCATCCTGCTCGGCGCGGGTCTTGCGCGGCAGGCGCGACATTTCTTCCGGCGAAGTCGTCACCGGACCGCAGCAGTCATGGCAGCCGGGCACGCACTCGAACGAGGGAATCTGCTGCCGCAGGGTGCGAATTTTCTGACTGTTGCAGCTCATCGAAGCGGTGACCAAAAGCGGAATAGAGCGCGATTCTGACGCAAAAGCCGCGATCCAGACAGCGCCGCCCGACCAATGTTGCCCGCGCCGGAAGGTCCGGCTTATGCTCCGTCAACTTTTTCAAACACCAGAATCAGGAACTCACGCATGAATGCCCCTGCCCGGCACACCGACTCTTACTACGCCGCCAGCAGCTTGCCGCAGCCCGATCACCCGGTGCTCCGGGGCGAATTGATTGCGGACGTGTGCGTGGTCGGTGGCGGGTTTTCCGGGTTGAACACGGCGCTCGAACTGGCTGAGCGCGGACTCAGCGTGGTGCTGCTGGAAGCGCACAAGATCGGTTGGGGCGCCAGCGGTCGCAATGGCGGGCAATTGATTCGCGGGGTCGGTCATGGCCTCGATCAGTTCGCCAATGTCATCGGTGCCGACGGCGTGCATCAGATGAAACTCATGGGTCTGGAAGCGGTGGAAATCGTCCGACAGCGAGTTGAGCGTTTTCAGATTGCCTGCGACCTGACCTGGGGTTATTGCGACCTCGCCAACAAACCTCGGGATCTCGAAGGTTTCGCCGAAGACGCCGAAGAACTGCGCGGCCTCGGTTATCGCTACGAAACCCGCCTGCTGCAAGCCAACGAAATGCATTCGGTGGTCGGCTCCGACCGTTACGTCGGCGGCTTGATCGACATGGGCTCCGGGCATTTGCATCCGCTGAACCTGGCGCTGGGTGAAGCGGCGGCCGCGCAGCAACTGGGTGTGAAGCTGTTCGAACAGTCGGCGGTCACCCGCATCGATTACGGTACCGAAGTGAAGGTCCATACCGCCCAGGGCACGGTCCGCGCCAAGACCCTGGTGCTGGGTTGCAACGCTTATCTCAATAACCTCAATCCCGAACTCAGCGGCAAAGTGCTGCCCGCCGGCAGCTACATCATCGCCACCGAGCCGTTGAGCGAAGAACAGGCCCACACCCTGTTGCCGCAGAACATGGCGGTCTGCGACCAGCGCGTGGCCCTGGATTACTACCGGCTCTCGGCGGATCGGCGCTTGCTGTTCGGGGGCGCTTGCCACTATTCAGGCCGGGACCCGAAAGACATCGCCGCGTATATGCGGCCGAAGATGCTGGAAGTGTTCCCGCAACTGGCCGGGGTGAAAATCGACTATCAATGGGGCGGCATGATCGGCATCGGCGCTAACCGCTTGCCGCAGATCGGCCGGCTCAAGGACCAGCCGAATGTGTATTACGCCCAGGCGTATTCAGGTCACGGGGTGAATGCCACGCACCTGGCGGGCAAGTTGTTGGCCGAGGCCATCAGTGGGCAGCACAGTGGTGGGTTTGATCTGTTTGCACAGGTGCCGCACATCACCTTCCCCGGTGGCCGGCATTTGCGTTCGCCGTTGTTGGCATTGGGGATGTTGTGGCATCGGCTTAAGGAGTTGGTTTGAAGGATTTTTGGCGTCTGTGGGGACGCCTTCGCGGGCAAGCCTCGCTCCTACAGGTCACGCGTCGTTCGTTGGATCAACGCTAACCTGTAGGAGCGAGGCTTGCCCGCGAATGGACCTAAAGAACACCACAGACTTCAGATCCGCCAGAAAGGTTTAAGCCCCTCCTCCAGCGCGTCCTCCCGACTCAACCCCACATCCCGCAGTTGCTCCGGGGTCAGGTTCAGCAACGCCTTGCGCGTGTGCAGACGATGCCAGAACAGATCCCAGCGATTCAGGCAGGACGGCGCGTTACGCATGCGCGCCTCACGGGTGCCGTGGTTCTGCCCTGCTGCCAGTTCCTGACTGTGTAACGTCAGCCGCACATCGCTCAAGCCGTTCATTTTGATTGCTCCTGTTTACTTGGGTAGCCAGAGGTTTCATCATGCGCGGACGGCGAAAAGCATTACAGATTCAAACAGAATGTATTATTTCCATACAGATTCACCGCCAAAAGCTCTGAATCCTGTATTTTTGCCCCATCTGTACTGGTTAACCGAATCACCTGCACCGAGGCAGCTTCATGACCCTTTACGTCAATCTCGCCGAATTGCTCGGCACGCGTATCGAACAGGGCTTCTATCGCCCAGGTGATCGGCTGCCGTCAGTGCGGGCGTTGAGTGTCGAACACGGCGTCAGCCTGAGCACCGTGCAGCAGGCTTATCGGGTGCTGGAAGACAGCGGATTGGCCACGCCGAAACCGAAATCCGGCTACTTCGTGCCGGTCAGCCGCGAGCTGCCGGAGCTGCCCGCCGTCGGCCGGCCTGCGCAGCGCCCGGTGGATATTTCCCAGTGGGATCAGGTGCTGGAGCTGATTCGCGCCGTGCCACGCAAAGACGTGGTGCAACTGGGTCGCGGCATGCCGGATGTCACCACGCCGACCATGAAACCGCTGCTGCGCGGGCTGGCGCAGATCAGTCGGCGCCAGGACATGCCCGGCCTGTATTACGACAACATCCACGGCAACCTCGAACTGCGCGAACAGATCGCCCGGCTGATGCTCGATTCCGGCTGCCAGTTGAGCGCCGCCGATCTGGTGGTGACCACCGGTTGCCACGAAGCGCTGTCCACCAGCATCCGCTCCATCTGCGAACCCGGTGACATCGTCGCCGTGGACTCGCCGAGCTTTCACGGCGCCATGCAGACCCTCAAGGGCCTGGGCCTGAAAGCCCTGGAAATTCCTACCGATCCGATCACCGGCATCAGCCTCGATGCGCTCGAACTGGCCCTGGAACAATGGCCGATCAAGGCCATACAGTTGACCCCCAACTGCAACAATCCCTTGGGCTACATCATGCCGGAGGCGCGCAAACGCGCGTTATTGAACCTGGCACAGCGCTTCGACGTGGCGATCATCGAGGACGATGTGTATGGCGAACTGGCCTACACCTACCCGCGTCCGCGCACGATCAAATCCTTCGACGAAGACGGCCGCGTGCTGCTCTGCAGTTCCTTTTCCAAGACCCTGGCACCGGGGCTGCGCATCGGCTGGGTAGCGCCGGGCCGCTATCTGGAAAGGGTGCTGCACATGAAATACATCAGCACCGGCTCCACCGCGCCGCAAGCGCAGATCGCCATCGCCGACTTCCTCAAGGGCGGGCACTTCGAACCGCATTTGCGGCGGATGCGCACCCAGTACCAGCGCAATCGCGACATGATGATCGACTGGGTAACGCGCTACTTCCCGGCCGGCACCCGTGCCAGTCGTCCTCAAGGCAGTTTCATGTTGTGGGTCGAGCTGCCAGAAGGCT
Source organism: Pseudomonas nunensis (assembly GCF_024296925.1). Taxonomy (NCBI): domain Bacteria; kingdom Pseudomonadati; phylum Pseudomonadota; class Gammaproteobacteria; order Pseudomonadales; family Pseudomonadaceae; genus Pseudomonas; species Pseudomonas nunensis. The sequence goes on along the minus strand of NZ_CP101125.1, from coordinate 6,455,433 downwards.
TCGATACCTTGAAACTGAATCGTGCCTTGCACGACCAGGGCGTACAGATTGCCGTGGGCAGCATCTTTTCGGCCTCGGGCAAGTATCGTAATTGCCTGCGGATGAACTACGCTGCCAAGCCAACGGCACAAATTGAAGAGGCGGTGCGCAAGGTCGGCGCGGCGGCAATCAAACTGTTGGCAGAGACGGAAAGCGACCGCTAACCCGCCCGACAAACCACCTCAGCGGTGGCGTAAGACAGGGACGATCCGGGCAGCCGGGTAGCGTCGAGTTCAAGCTGACAGGGCCGATTATCCGGCAGCATCACCTGCAGTCGAACGTCATCCGGCGCATCGGCCAAGTAGACCAGGCCGGCGTCCACCACGCTGGTCAGGTACTCGCCCTGAGAGTCATGCACCGAAGCGCCTTTGGGCACCCAATCGCCCTCGGCCGTGCGCACATGCAGCATCAACCGGCGCACCGAGCCCACGCTGAAATCGAGTCGCGGCACTGCGCCGCGTCCGGCTTCGACTTCCTGATAACCGTTGAGCACGTCCAGGTGGCGCGGCAGGCTGACGGTGTCGATTTCGATCCGGCTGGTCTGGTAGGCCGGCAGGCTCGCCGCCACCGCCCGCCCACCGCCATCGGTCCAGACCGGGCCTTGGGGCGTGCTGACCTTGACCCCGGCCGCCTCGCCCACCTTGAGCAGGCCGAAGGTGTCGCGCAGCGGATAAGGCGATGCCGTCAGCCCTTTTTCATGGATCGCCACGCCGCCGCGCAGGGTGAGGTCGTAACTGCTGGCGCCCGAACCGCTGCGTGAATAACCAAGATCAACACTGGTGTAACGGGGCAAGGCATTGAGCCGCCCGTTGAAATCAGTCTGGCCCGTGTCTGAACGGTCTGCGCCGAGGCTGTAGCCCAAGGTGTCGCTGAGCTGTTCGGTGTATCGAGCGCCACTGCGCAGTCCGCTTCGCTGATCATGGCGCGCGTAAGTATTGAGGCTTCGGTTACGCCCAAGGGGCACGCTGAGGTTGGCATACAGGCCCGTGCCACGGGCGATATCACCGCTGTCGCGCTGCACACTCAACGAAAGGTTCGCACCACTGAACGCACGTGACCACGAGGTGCTGATGCGCGAGCGGTCCTGCCCGCCTGCCACGGTGTAGCGTGTCAACGAGCCGAAAAGCGCTCCCCATCGCAGGTCCGAATGGCTCAACGACGCGCCCCACTGACGTTCAGAACGACTACCGGACTCATCGGCAATCGCCTCCAATCCAGTATCAGCCAAGTGGCGAAACCCTCGACTGCGCTGACTCGCCGTCAGGCTGGCGGCTAATCCTAGGCTCAATGCCGTGCTGAACGTGGCTTGCAGTTCGCGGCCATGAGCACTTTGTGGCGTACGCGAACTCAGTTGCTGGAAACTCACCGCCGAGCTTCGCGTCAAGGCTTGCTGCAAACCCCAGCCCAAGGATTGGTATTGACCAGCCCCCATCAATCCGCTGCTCAACTGAGTCGCAGCTCCCCACTGCCAGTCCTTGCTCACCGCAAAGAATGACGGCGCCTCGCGCTCGTCCCCGTCAAACCGCCGCACCTTGCCTGCGGCAATTCCATAACCCGGTAACGCTCCGATACTGATCGGGCGTACGTTGGCCGCCGGTACGCGAAAATCACGCTGCTCGCCGTTCTCTTCAAAGACGCTGACTTCAAGATCCAGTCGATTGCTGAGCAACGGCAGGTCGCGCAGGGTGAACGGCCCGCTGGGGACGAGCGTGGTGTAGATCACCATGCCACTCTGGCGCACCTCGACCCGCGCCGGAGAATAAGCCACCCCTTGCACCGCCGTCCCGGCGCCCAGGCCTTCGCCGTTGCGCAATGCGAGGGCCATTTCCGGGAGTATCTGCAAGCCGGTGAAGGCTTCCCCGGCAAACAGCGATGAATGCATGTTGAGTTGGCCCAGTTGCACGTTGGCCTGAAAACGCTCCCAGGTACGCGAGGCCTGGGTGTACAGCGTTTCGAAACGCTCCACGCCCTGAAACGAGGTGTAGTTGTGTCGGCTGCGCACCACCCAGTCGCCGGCGTTGAAACCCAGTTCGGTGCCGAGGCTGCGGAATTGGCTGGATTGTCCGGCAGCAGAACTGGCGAGCAGCAGCGCGTCGTAGTTGAACAACCCGGCCATTCCGCCCGTGGACCAGGTTCGCGGGTGTGGCACTGACGGCAGCAACAGGTCGGTTGGCACCAACAATTTCACTTGTTGCTTGCCCGGGTCGAGCTGCACCTGTGCACCCTCCAGACCTTCGATGCTCCTTACGCACTGCGCAGCGTCAGCAATCGCGGGCAACTCCGATGGCGCGGCAATCGCGGCCTGATCAAGCAGATTCGCATCGAAGCACAACTGTCCCGCTTCATCGAACGTCGCCATGACGAGCCCTGAAGGTGCGCCATTAACCTGCAACGCCACGCGAGTTCGTCCCGCAGCAAAGCGTGGCGCGTGAGCAAAATGCCTGGCGACTTTCGGATCGATGCCACGCGCCTTGAGCACTGATTGATCGAACTCGGTGAGCGCCTCGCCCCAGGTAGTTTCCATCGCCAACATGACCAGCGCAAAGCCGCCGGCCTGATTCCAACCGCGGCTATGACTCACTACTGCAAGCTCAGCGGCGCATCGTAGTTACCGACGGCAAAGCCGTAGGTTGTCGCGGGAAACAACCGTACATGGGTGGCCAGGAGCGACGGCGCAGGGAGGCTCAGCACTTCCCCCGGCAGGATATAAGTGCGTCCCAGGTCCAGCGTCGCCCCACCGGGAATCAGGTTCACCGACCTGGCCAGCCGTACCACATAGGGGCTGGGATTACTGACCTGTACCTGGTTGCCGGCCCCCGTCCAGACCAAGCGCTTCCAGGGCATGCGTTCAACCGGAAGATTGGCCGGACGCAGGATGACCGGAATGTTCTGCCGGATCCCCAGGTTGACGTGTGCGCCACTCGTATCCTGTACGGGCTTGATGCCTTCCAGCACCACACGCTTGAGCCGCTCGGTTTTCAGGGGTTTGGCGCTGTGCAGGATGAATCGCACTTGCTGGCTCTGGCCCGGTTCGACCCGTGCCACTGGCGGGTTCAGAAACAACAGTGGCTCGTCGTCCTCGGCGATATGCTCGATGGAGCTGTACAACAGCGCGGGCTGATCGTCGGAATTCCTGACGTTCAGGGTCGACTCGCCCAACGCCTGGTCGACCACTACCACGGGGGTTTCGGGGATCATCCCGGCGGCCTGCGCGCTCGGAATCGTGAACGACAGGCACACAGCAGCGACAGCGCCAAGCGCCTTGAAAGATTTGAAGGGATACATGAAAGGCTCCAGAAGGCAGCGGCCGACGCTGTTGCAGTCAGCGTCGGCCAATACCCGGTGATGCAATGACGTCTGTTGATGACGGTTTTTCAGGCGAGCCGCCGCCCGGATTTGCACCAGGCAAACCCCGTCAATCAGGCAGGTTCAGAGCACAGTGACGCAGGGGTTGCGCCGGCTCAGAGGTAGTACACGTCAAACGTGACCGAACCATCGAGCAGGAACTCATCGGTGGTCGGTGGCAGCTCGGAGGTGGCGCGAATGGCCGCTGCCACTTTCATCGGGAAAGTGTGCAGACGTGCTGCGGCCGGGCCTGCTGACGCGTTTGGCCCCCATGAGTAAGAGATCGGCGCATTGGATACCAATCCGCTTACCGGAACACGCCATGCCGGATTGTTCGGCGAACGCACCAGGAACATTTGCGGGTTGCCATCGGTCAATGGTTGACCGGTCAACAGGCCGAAACCACCGATGCCGACGCCCTGGGTACTGCCCAAGCCGAAGTAAAGCGCATCATTGTTCCGGCCATTGAACGCGAGACCGGGCACCTTGGTCGCGCCACGATTATCAGTGACGGCGATTTCCACCGCTGCCGGCGCATCGCACGCAATCTTCAGGGTGATGTCCCTTGTAGGCAGGTTGTTTTGCGCGGCGGGGCTTAAGGTGGCGGAAAAGATTCGCCCCAGATCGACATTACTGCCGCCGGCAAAGGCCGGAATGCATGAGGTCGGTATAACCGTGCCGGAGACTGTCAGATCAACGCTCGCTGCCTGCACCGCCATCGGTGTCAGTGCAGCGGCGAAAACGCTTACCCAATACAACTTATTCATAATCACGTACCTGTGAAATTGTTGGAAACATGGACGCCCAGGCTGTGCCAGGAAAAAGCCACAGCCTGCCAACGGGTCCAATTCCCCGCCATCATTCCGGGTTTTGTAGGACTTTTATGTAGGAAAAGAAGGCAAATCGACGGGTTTTATCTACAGGCTTTGTAGTTCCTGAAGCTTCATGGAGAACCGTCCGACAACCAGGAGACTTCACGCCCTGCAAACGCGATGAATCCCTGTGACGTGCCATACTTCGGCCTTTGCAATCACCTGAGACGATCCGATTTGAGAGTCAGCCCGGCCCTGCCCTTCGCTCTGTTGCTCGCCTTGCTGCTCAATGGCTGTGCGAGCCTCGACGTCCCCCGTGAGCCCAGCCAGGCATTGCCGGCGGCGAGCTCGGCGTTCGGTCGCTCGATCCAGGCACAGGCCGCGCCCCATCAGGGGCAATCGGGCTTTCGCCTGCTCTCCAACAGCACCGAAGCCTTCATGGCCCGGGCCGAGCTGATCCGCAACGCGCAAACCAGTCTCGACTTGCAGTACTACATCGTCCATGACGGCATCAGCACGCGGATGCTGGTGGAAGAATTGCTCAAGGCTGCCGATCGCGGCGTGCGAGTGCGGATCCTGCTCGATGACACCACCAGCGATGGCCTCGACCAGGTCATCGCCACCCTGGCGGCCCATCCACAGATTCAGATTCGTCTATTCAACCCGTTGCACTTGGGCCGCAGCACCGGCGTGACGCGGACCATGGGCCGCTTGTTCGACCTGTCGCTGCAACACCGGCGCATGCACAACAAGCTGTGGCTGGCGGACAACAGCGTGGCCATCGTCGGTGGACGCAACCTGGGCGACGAGTATTTCGATGCCGAGCCCAACCTGAACTTCACTGACATCGACATGCTCAGCGTCGGGCCGGTCGCCGAGCAGCTCGGACACAGTTTCGACCAGTACTGGAACAGCGCCCTGAGCAAGCCGATCGACGAATTCCTCTCCAGTAAACCGACCGCCAAGGACCTGCAAAACACTCGCACGCGCCTTGAAGAATCCCTGGAGGAAACCCGCAAGCAGAACCACGCGCTGTATCAACAGCTGATGATTTACGACAAACACCCGCGCCTGGACATCTGGCGCCGAGAGCTGATCTGGGCCTGGAACCAGGCGTTGTGGGATGCGCCGAGCAAGGTGCTGTCAAAGGGCGAACTCGACCCGCAGTTATTGCTGACCACGCAACTGGCGCCGGAACTGAACGGGGTCAGCAAAGAACTGATCATGATTTCCGCCTACTTTGTGCCCGGCCAACCGGGGCTGGTGTACCTCACCGGACGTGCCGATGCGGGTGTCTCGGTCAGTCTGCTGACCAACGCACTGGAAGCCACCGATGTGCCGGCGGTGCATGGCGGTTATGCGCCGTATCGCAAGGCTTTGCTGGAACATGGCGTGAAGCTGTTCGAACTGCGGCGCCAGCCCGGCGCGGGGAGCGGCAGTGGCCCGCACCTATTCCGGCGCTCGGCCTATCAAGGCTCGGATTCGAGCCTGCACAGCAAGGCGATGATTTTCGATCAGCAGAAATCCTTTATCGGCTCCTTCAACTTCGACCCGCGCTCGGTGCTGTGGAACACCGAAGTCGGCGTCCTGGTCGACAGCCCCGAGCTGGCCGCGCACGTGCGCGAACTGGCCCTGCAAGGCATGGCGCCACCGCTGAGTTATGAGGCGAAACTGCAGAATGGGCAGATTGTCTGGGTGACCGAAGACAACGGCCAGATGCACACGCTGACCAAGGAACCGGGGAGTTGGTGGCGCCGGTTTAATGCGTGGATGAGCACCACTGTAGGATTGGAGCGGATGTTGTAATCAGATATTCACTGATTAACTGTGGCGAGGGGGCTTGCCCCCGTTGGGCTGCGAAGCAGCCCCAAAGTTAACGACATGATCTATCAGTTAGGTCGCGCTGAATGGTTTTACGACTGCTGCGCAGCCGAACGGGGGCAAGCCCCCTCGCCACACAAGCCCGCTCCCACAGGTTTTAGGCCGGCTCGGCCACTGCGCCAAACGCGCCTTGGCGCATCAACAGAATCACCAACCCCAACGCCCCCGCCGCCATCAGCAACGGCAGTGCATGCCCGCTGATCCACTGACTGCCGGCCCCGGCCGCCAACGGCCCGACCAGACAACCAATCCCCCACAGCTGCGCGATATGCGCATTGGCCCGCACCAGTGCATCGTCGCGATAGCGCTCGCCGATCAGGATCAGCGACAAGGTGAACAAGCCACCGGCACTCGCCCCGAACAGCACCCACAACGGCCAGATCAGCAACGTATCGAGCAGCAGCGGAATCGCCAGGCTCGAAACCAGCAGGACCACGGCGCACCCGGTGAACAAACTGCGCCGTGACAGTCGATCCGCTAAAGCGCCGATGGGCAGTTGCAACAGTGCATCGCCGACCACCACCGTACTCACCATCGCCAGGGCGATCTCGGCAGTGAACCCTTGGCGCAGGCAGTACACCGGCAACAGGGTCAGGATCATCGCTTCGAACGCAGCGAACAGCGACACCGCCCAGGCAATCGCGGGCAGGCCTCGGCAGAAGGTCCATAAATCGCCAAAGGTCACGCTGCTGGCTTCACTGCTCGGTGCGCCGCTACGGCCGAGCAACAGCAACGGTGCGGTCAGCAGCAAGCCGACGCCAACCCAGAAGCCGTAATCATGCTCGGTGCCCAACGCCCCCAGCAGCAACGGCCCGCCCAGTTGGCTCAGCGCATAACTGCTGCCATACAGCGCCACCAAGCGCCCGCGCCATTGCTCGACCACCAGTTGGTTGATCCAGCTTTCGCCGAGGATGAACACCAAGGTCAGGATCACTCCGATCATCAGCCGCAATACCAGCCAGATCGGGTAACTCGGCAACAGCGCCAACAACCCAATGGACACCGCGCCGCCCCACAGGCACAGGCGCATCAGATTGGCCGTGCCGAAACGCGCCGCCAGATGGCTGGAAATCTTCGCCCCCAGCAGCACGCCAATGGCCGGCATCGCCGCCATCACGCCAATCGCAAACGAGCCATAACCCCAGCTTTCCAGGCGAAACGACACCAGCGGCATGCTGACGCCCAGGGCCAGGCCGACACTCAAGACAGACGCCAACACGGCGAAATAAGTCGCCCAACGCATGTTCCACGCTCCTGTGGATATTATTTTCAGACGGCACAAAACAAATGTGGGAGCGGGCTTGCTCGCGAAGAGGCCAGCACATCCAACATCATCGTTGGCTGTTACGGCGCCTTCGCGAGCAAGCCCGCTCCCACAAGGGATCTACGTCGTTAAGGAAACCGACTTACAACTTGATCCAGGTCGCCTTCAGCTCGGTGTACTTGTCGAACGCGTGCAGCGACTTGTCGCGGCCGTTGCCCGATTGTTTGAAACCGCCGAACGGTGCAGTCATGTCGCCGCCGTCGTACTGGTTGACCCACACGCTACCGGCACGCAGTGCCTTGGCGGTCAGGTGTGCCTTGGAGATGTCCTTGGTCCATACCGCAGCGGCCAAGCCATACGGCGTGTCGTTGGCAATCGCGATGGCTTCTTCGGCGGTGTCGAAAGCGATGACCGACAACACCGGGCCAAAGATTTCTTCCTGGGCGATTTTCATCGCGTTGTTCACGCCGTCGAAAATCGTCGGCTCAACGTAGGTGCCACCGGTTTCCTGAAGAATGCGCTTGCCGCCGGCCACCAGTTTGGCGCCGTCGGTGTGACCGGACTCGATGTAGGACAGCACGGTATTCATCTGCTGGGTATCCACCAGCGCACCGACGTTGGTCGCCGGATCCAGCGGATTGCCTGGCTTCCAGGTTTTCAGCGCTTCGATCACCAGCGGCAGGAAGGTGTCCTTGATCGAACGCTCGACCAGCAGACGCGAACCGGCGGTGCAGACTTCGCCCTGGTTGAAGGCAATGGCGCTGGCGGCGGATTCAGCAGCGGCTTGCAGGTCCGGAGCATCGGCGAACACGATGTTCGGGCTCTTGCCGCCGGCTTCGAGCCAGACGCGCTTCATGTTCGATTCGCCGGAGTAGATCAGCAGTTGCTTGGCGATCTTGGTCGAACCGGTGAACACCAGGGTGTCCACATCGTTGTGCAGGGCCAGGGCCTTGCCGACGGTGTGGCCGTAGCCTGGCAGGACGTTCAGCACGCCTTTCGGAATCCCGGCTTCAACGGCCAGCGCAGCGATGCGAATGGCGGTCAGCGGCGATTTTTCCGACGGTTTGAGGATCACCGAGTTACCGGTGGACAGCGCCGGGCCGAGTTTCCAGCACGCCATCATCAACGGGAAGTTCCACGGCACGATGGCGCCAACCACGCCAACCGGCTCGCGAGTGACCAGGCCCAGTTGATCGTGCGGGGTGGCAGCGACTTCGTCGTAGATCTTGTCGATGGCTTCGCCGCTCCAGCTCAGGGCTTGCGCCGCGCCAGGAACGTCGATGTACAGGGAGTCGCTGATCGGCTTGCCCATGTCCAGGGTTTCAAGCAGGGCCAGTTCTTCGGCGTGCTGTTTGAGCAGGCCGGCGAAACGAATCATGGTGGCTTTGCGTTTGGTCGGCGCCAGGCGCGACCACACACCGGAATTGAAGGTGGCGCGCGCATTTTCCACAGCGCGCTGGGCGTCGGCGGCGTCACAGCTGGCAATCTTGCCCAGCAGACGGCCATCGACCGGGCTGATGCACTCGAAGGTCTCGCTGGAGACAGCATCGGTGTATTCGCCATTGATGTAGGCGCGGCCTTCGATCTTCAGGTCGCGAGCCCGCTGTTCCCAGTCGGCACGAGTCAGGGTGGTCATACGAGTGTCCTCCTCTTGTTGAATACGAGTGCCCCGCGTTTTTCGCGGGTGCTGTCAGGAATTCTGCCCGGCCAGCCTGCTATCGGCCCGAGGCACCTGCCACCCTAAACCAGTGGCCGGGGTTGTTTCAATATATTTGACACAAGGTCGGTAAACGGCCTTGCGGTGTTCATTTTAATAAACATAGACTTTGGCCTTTCCAGTCATCGCGCCGCAATCACGGGGGATTACAACAAAATGAACATCCAGGACGTCGTCGACTTCAGCCAGGCCGCCACCCAGCCCGATCGCTATCGGCCAGACCCGGCCAAAGTCCTCAAGGGCGACCCCGAGCAAGCGGTGTACAACCACTACAACAGCCCGTGCGGCCAGATGAGCGCCGGTGTGTGGGAAGGCGAAATCGGCCAGTGGCTGGTGAATTACACCGAGCATGAATACTGCGAAATCGTTCAGGGCGTGTCGGTACTGCGCGATAACGATGGCAACAGCAAGACCTTGCGGGTGGGTGATCGCTTTGTTATTCCAGCGGGCTTCAGAGGGACTTGGGAAGTGCTGGAGGCGTGCCGCAAGATTTATGTGGTGTTTGAACAGAAGGCTTGAGGGTTTGTGGATTTTGGTTGTCTGGGCCGGCCTCTTCGCGGGCAAGCCTCGCTCCTACAGTAGATAGCGATCCCTGTAGGAGCGAGGCTTGCCCGCGAAGGCATCCTGGCAGGCAACACATAACCCGCAGGCAATAAAAAAGGCCCGTATCTCGCGATACGGGCCTTTTTCATAAGTCGGAAAAATCAATTACTTGATTTTGCCTTCCTTGTAGATCACGTGCTTGCGAACAACCGGATCAAATTTCTTGATCTCGATTTTGTCCGGGGTAGTACGCTTGTTCTTGTCGGTAGTGTAGAAGTGACCAGTACCGGCGCTCGAAATCAAACGAATCAATTCACGCATGATTAGCTCCCTTAGATCTTGCCAGCTTTGCGGATTTCGGCCAGCACGACAGTGATGCCACGCTTGTCGATGATACGCATGCCTTTGGCAGATACGCGCAGACGCACGAAACGTTTCTCTTCTTCAACCCAGAAGCGGTGATGCTGCAGGTTCGGCAGGAAACGACGACGGGTTTTGTTGTTTGCGTGGGAAATGTTATTCCCAGTCACCGGACCCTTACCGGTAACTTGACATACTCTCGACATGCCTCAGCCCTCTAAAACCACATGCCCAACCCGGCATGGGTTGGCCGCTTAATCTCTCAGTCATTTGGCGCCAGGCGCCGCGTTTCTTTAGAGGTCTTACCGGCTACACCTACAGTGAAGGAACCGGGCCCCTAGAAAAGAGCGCTGCTTTATACCAGAAAGACCTCAGAGCAACAACATTCAGTGTGCGATGAATTCACAAAAACCCCGTTTTTCGGGCTACGAGCGCCTTGGACAAAGGCTGTCGTCGATGGCGACCGCTCGTCGCAGAGCATCGGCCAACACGCCAATCCGGGGCTTTGTGAAACCGCGCACACCCAAATAAGGCGCCTATAGTCGCCCCAAAATGAAAAAGGGGATAGTCATTTGCAAAAGAGCCCACTAGGGTAAGCCTTTTCCAGACTGCACTTGCAGATGGGCCTTCGATCTGTAAAGGAATCCGACCATGCGCCTCGCTGCCCTACCGCTGCTGCTTGCCCCACTGCTGCTGAGCCCTCTGGCCCATGCCGCCGCCCTGACCGTCTGCACCGAGGCCAGCCCTGAAGGGTTCGACGTGGTGCAATACAACTCGCTGACCACCACCAACGCCTCGGCCGATGTGTTGATGAATCGCCTGGTGGACTTCGATACCACCAGCGGCAAGGTGGTCGCCAGCCTCGCGGACAGCTGGGAAGTGACGCCCGACGGCCTGACTTATGTCTTCAAACTTCACCCACAGGTGAAATTCCACAAGACCGAGTACTTCAGCCCGACCCGCGATTTGAGCGCCGAAGACGTCAAGTTCAGCTTCGACCGCATGCTCGACCCGGCCCACCCGTGGCACAAAGTCGCCCAGAGCGGCTTCCCCCACGCCCAGTCGATGCAGCTGCCGGCGCTGATCAAGAAGATCGACGCCCTCGATCCGCTGACCGTGCGCTTCACCCTCGATCACCCGGACTCGACCTTCCTCGCCACGCTGAGCATGGGCTTCGCCTCGATTTATTCGGCTGAATACGCCGACAAACTGCTGAAGGCCGGTACTCCGGAGAAGCTCAACAGCCAGCCGATCGGCAGCGGTCCATTCGTTTTTACGCGGTTCCAGAAAGACGCGTCGATTCGCTACAAGGCCAACCCGGACTATTTCGGCGGCAAGCCGTCAGTGGACCCGTTGATCTTCGCCATCACCCCGGACGCCAACGTGCGTTTGCAGAAGTTGCGTCGCAACGAGTGCCAGATCGCCCTTTCGCCGAAGCCGCTGGACGTGGTGGCCGCCAAGCAGGAATCGACGCTGAAAGTAGAAAAGACTGACGCCTTCATGACCGCTTTCGTCGGCATCAACAGTCAGCATCCGCCGCTGGACAAGCCGGAAGTACGCCAGGCGATCAACCTCGCCTTCGACAAAGCCAACTACATCAAGGCTGTGTTCGAAGACACCGCCGAAGCGGCCAACGGCCCTTACCCGCCGAACACCTGGAGCTACAACAAAGGCTTGCCGGGTTACCCGCACGACGTAGCGAAGGCCAAGGCATTGATGGCCAAGGCCGGGCTCAAGGATGGCTTCCAGACCACCATCTGGACCCGCCCTTCCGGCAGTTTGCTGAACCCCAACCCAAGCCTCGGCGCCCAACTGCTGCAGTCTGATCTGGCGGAAATCGGCATCCAGGCCGAAATCCGCGTGATTGAATGGGGCGAGCTGATCCGTCGCGCCAAGGCTGGCGAGCATGACCTGCTGTTCATGGGCTGGGCCGGCGACAACGGCGACCCGGACAACTTCCTCACGCCGCAGTTTTCCTGCGCCGCAGTCAAGTCCGGCACCAACTTCGCCCGTTACTGCAACCAGGACCTGGACAAGCTGATCAGCGCCGGCAAGACCACCAGCGAGCAAGGCGTGCGTACCAAGCTGTATGAACAGGCTCAGGCGCAGATCCAGCAACAGGCACTGTGGCTGCCGCTGGCGCACCCAACGGCGTTCGCGTTGACGCGCAAGGATGTCGAGGGTTACTCGGTGAGTCCGTTTGGCCGCCAGGACTACTCGAAGGTCAGCCTGAAGTAACCGCCCCACCTCCCGTAGGAGCTGTCGAGTGAAACGAGGCTGCGATCTTTTGATCTTGAAAAATCAAAGTCAAAAGATCGCAGCCTCGTTTCACTCGACAGCTCCTACGGGGGAGAAGGCTTGCTAAGGCTTACATCCACCCATACTCCGCCATCGACAGCGGCTCACCATCCCCGACGATGAAGTGATCAAGCACCCGCACATCGACCAGCTCCAACGCTTCTTGCAAGCGCTTGGTCAGCATTCGGTCGGCCTGGCTGGGGTCGGTGTTGCCCGACGGGTGGTTGTGGCACAGGATCAGCGCAGCGGCGTTGTGCGCCAGGGCGCGTTTGACCACCTGCCGTGGATAAACGCTGGTGCTGTCGATGGAACCGCGAAATAGCGCTTCAAACGCCAGTACCCGATGCTTGGAATCCAGAAACAGACAGCCGAACACCTCATGGGGCTCATGGCGCAGCATTGCCTTGAGGTAATCACGAACAGCCTGCGGGTTTTCCAACGCCGACTTCTGCCGCGAATGCTCCGCCAAATGCCGTCGACCCATTTCCTGGGCCGCCTGCAATTGAGCGAACTTTGCGGGCCCGAGCCCTAATTGTTCGCTGAATGTTTTTTGATCAGCCTCCAGCAACGAACGCAGGCTGCCAAACTGACTTAACAAGTGTCGTGCCAGGTCTACCGCGCTTTTGCCGGAGACGCCTGTACGTAAAAAAATCGCCAGTAACTCGGCGTCCGAAAGACTCGCCGAGCCCAACTCTAGCAACCTCTCCCGCGGCCGTTCCGCCGCCGGCCAATCACGAATACTCATAACACCTCCCTGGTCTGTGGGCGCCGCTGTTCCGTAGCGGTCGCTGTGATATCGTAGCCCATCTTTTTTGCGGGCGATTTCACTCCTGGGGAGGGGGTTCGCCTTGCAGTCATCAACGAAATGAAAGGCAGACCTATGCAGCGGCTGTATCGGAAACGCATCGTTCTGGGCGTCGGCGGCGGTATTGCTGCCTACAAGAGCGCCGACCTGGTTCGCCGCCTGATCGACCAGGGCGCCGAAGTGCGCGTGGTCATGACCCGTGGCGGCAGCGAGTTCATCACCCCGCTGACCATGCAGGCCTTGTCCGGCCACCCGGTTCACCTCGACCTGCTGGACCCGGCGGCCGAAGCTGCCATGGGCCACATCGAGCTGGCCAAATGGGCCGACCTAGTGCTGATCGCCCCTGCCACCGCGGACTTGATCGCACGTCTGGCCCAAGGTATCGCCAATGACCTGCTGACCACGCTGGTGCTGGCCACCGACGCCGTAGTCGCCGTGGCCCCGGCCATGAATCAGGCCATGTGGCGCGACCCGGCCACCCAAGCCAACCTGCAACTCCTCGAAAGTCGCGGCATCAAGTCCTTCGGCCCAGCCTCCGGCAGCCAGGCCTGCGGCGACGTCGGCATGGGCCGCATGATGGAAGCCACCGACCTCGCCCAGTGCGCCGCCGACTGCTTCCAGCGTCAGGCGCTGACCGGCAAGCACGTGGTCATCACCGCCGGCCCGACCCAGGAAAACATCGACCCGGTGCGCTACATCACCAACCACAGCTCCGGGAAAATGGGCTTTGCCCTGGCCGAAGCGGCAGTGGAAGCCGGCGCCCGCGTGACCCTGATCAGCGGCCCGGTGCACTTGCCGACCCCGGATCGCGTCACGCGCATCGACGTGGTCAGTGCCCGCGACATGCTCGCCGCGTGTGAAGCCGCGATCCCGTGCGACGTGTTCATTTCCTCGGCAGCGGTTGCGGACTACCGTCCGGAAGTCGTCGCCCCGCAAAAATTGAAGAAAGACCCTACGAGCGGCGACGGCTTTGTCCTGCAAATGGTGCGTAACCCAGACATTCTGGCCACCATCGCCACACGCCCTGATCGTCCGTTCAGTGTCGGTTTCGCCGCCGAAACCGAACACCTGCTCGATTACGCAGCGCGCAAGCTGAAAGACAAAAACCTCGATTTGATCGTCGCCAACGACGTCGCCAACCCGAGTATTGGCTTCAACAGCGAAGAAAACGCCTGCAGCGTGATCGACCGCCAGCTCCACGCCACCGTTTTCGCCCAGACCAGCAAGAGCAAGATTGCTCGCCAGCTGATCACTTTTATCGCCGACCGTCTGAACCAGGTTTAATTTACATGCACGCTTTGCAAGCCAAGATCCTCGACCCCCGCATCGGTACCGACTTTCCGCTGCCGCAGTACGCCACCCCTGGCTCCGCCGGCCTCGACCTGCGCGCCATGCTGGAAAAAGACACCGTGATCAAGCCGGGCGAAACCCTGCTGATCCCCACCGGCCTGTCGGTCTACATCGGCGATCCGGGCCTGGCGGCGCTGATCCTGCCGCGCTCCGGCCTGGGCCATAAACACGGCATCGTGCTGGGCAATCTGGTCGGTTTGATCGACTCCGATTATCAAGGCCCGCTCATGGTTTCGTGCTGGAACCGCAGCGACAAGGATTTCACCCTGGAAGTGGGCGAGCGTCTGGCTCAGCTGGTTCTGGTACCCGTGGTTCAGGCGCACTTCGAGATGGTCGAAGAGTTCGTCGAAACCGAGCGCGGTGCCGGCGGTTTCGGTCATTCGGGTAGCCATTGATCCGATAAATACACCTTTGTGGCGAGCGAGCTTGCTCGCGCTGGGCTGCGTAGCGGCCCCAAATTTCGGTGAGTGCTGCGCACTCAAGCGGGAGCAAGCTCCCTCGCCACAAGTGCTTTATATGCTCGAAATTGCACAGCCGTCATCTGGAAGGTTTACCACTGAAAATCAAGGGATTGGCCGGTCAAGTGCGCGCTGAAACCGGGGTCATGGCCTTTGCACACCACGAACTCTCTGTGGAAAACGCCGTCATACCCTTCAGTTTGTGCCTGCCAACGAGTTATTCCCGGACAGGTCCAGTCACTTTCGAAATGGAGCATTTCCACAGATGAACAGCCCAGCCCAAGTCGCACCCAAGTTCCCCGACAGCATCTTCCGCGCCTACGATATTCGCGGCACCGTCCCGGAATTCTTGAACGGTGAAACCGCTTACTGGCTCGGCCGCGCCATCGGCGCCCAAAGTCTGGCCCAAAACGAACCGAACGTTTCCGTTGGCCGTGACGGTCGCCTGTCTGGCCCGGAACTGGTCGAGCGCCTGATCCAGGGCCTGGCCGACAGCGGTTGCCACGTCAGCGACGTCGGCCTGGTGCCTACGCCTGCGCTGTACTACGCCGCCAACGTATTGGCCGGCAAGTCTGGTGTGATGCTGACCGGCAGCCACAACCCGTCGAACTACAACGGCTTCAAGATCGTCATCGCTGGCGATACCCTGGCCAACGAACAGATCCAGGCCCTGCACGAACGCCTCAAGACCAACAACCTGAGCAGCGGCAAGGGCAGCATCACCAAGGTCGAGATCCTCGATCGCTACAACACCGAAATCGTCCAGGACATCAAACTCGCCCGCCGCCTGAAAGTGGTAGTCGATTGCGGTAACGGCGCGGCCGGCGTAATCGCCCCGCAACTGATCGAAGCGCTGAACTGCGAAGTCATCCCGCTGTTCTGCGACGTCGACGGCAACTTCCCGAACCATCACCCGGACCCGGGCAAGCCTGAAAATCTCGTCGACCTGATCGCCAAGGTCAAGGAAACCAACGCTGACCTGGGCCTGGCCTTCGACGGCGACGGCGACCGCGTCGGCGTGGTGACCAACACCGGCAGCATCGTCTTCCCCGACCGCCTGCTGATGCTGTTCGCCCGCGACGTGCTGGAGCGCAACCCGGACGCCGAGATCATCTTCGACGTCAAATGCACCCGTCGCCTCACGCCATTGATCAAGGAATACGGCGGTCGCCCGCTAATGTGGAAGACCGGTCACTCGTTGATCAAAAAGAAAATGAAACAAACCGGCGCCCTGTTGGCCGGCGAAATGAGCGGGCACATCTTCTTCAAGGAGCGCTGGTTCGGTTTCGACGATGGTATTTACAGCGCCGCGCGGCTGCTGGAGATCCTCAGCAAGGAAAAATCCACTGCGGAAGAGCTGTTTGCGACCTTCCCGAACGATATTTCTACGCCTGAAATCAATATCCATGTGACCGAAGAGAGCAAATTCAGCATCATTGATGCATTGCACGACGCGAAGTGGGGCGAAGGCGCTGACCTGACCACCATTGACGGCGTGCGAGTCGACTACGCCAAAGGCTGGGGCCTGGTGCGCGCGTCCAACACCACACCGGTGCTGGTCCTGCGTTTCGAGGCTGATGACGAGGCTGAATTGCAGCGCATCAAGGACGTTTTCAAAGTCCAGTTGAAGCGTGTTGCACCTGATCTCCAACTACCGTTTTGATTGAACGATCCACCCGGAGCCCTGAATGACCCTCGAACGCGAAGCCGCCGCCAACACCGCCAAGGTCCTGTCCGAAGCGCTGCCTTACATCCGCCGCTATGTCGGCAAGACGCTGGTGATCAAATACGGCGGCAACGCGATGGAAAGCGAGGAGCTGAAAACCGGCTTCGCCCGCGACATCGTGATGATGAAAGCCGTGGGCATCAACCCGGTGGTGGTTCACGGTGGCGGTCCGCAGATCGGCGACTTGCTCAAGCGCCTGTCGATCGAGAGCCACTTCATCGATGGCATGCGCGTGACTGACGCGCAGACCATGGACGTGGTGGAAATGGTCCTCGGCGGCCAGGTCAACAAGGACATCGTCAACCTGATCAACCGTCATGGCGGCAGCGCCATCGGCCTGACCGGTAAAGACGCCGAGCTGATTCGTGCGAAAAAGCTCACCGTGACGCGCCAGACGCCGGAGATGACCCAACCGGAAATCATCGACATCGGCCAAGTAGGCGAAGTGGTCGGCATCAACACCGATTTGCTGAACTTGCTGGTAAAAGGCGACTTCATTCCGGTGATCGCGCCGATCGGCGTGGGCGCCAACGGCGAGTCGTACAACATCAACGCTGACTTGGTGGCCGGTAAAGTGGCTGAAGCGCTGAAAGCTGAAAAGCTGATGCTGCTGACCAACATCGCCGGCCTGATGGACAAGCAAGGCACGGTCCTCACCGGCCTGACCACCCAGCAAGTCGACGACCTGATCGCCGACGGCACGATCTACGGCGGCATGCTGCCGAAGATCCGTTGCGCGCTGGAAGCGGTTCAGGGCGGCGTGGGAAGCGCCCTGATCATTGATGGCCGGGTGCCGAATGCGATTCTGCTGGAGATCTTCACCGATACCGGTGTGGGTACTTTGATCAGCAATCGCAAGCGCCCCTGATTCCAGAAAAACAAAATATCGCAGCCTTCGGCAGCTCCTGCAGGTGTACTCAACGCCTTGTAGGAACTGACGGAGGCTGCGATCTTTTTTTGCTTATAGGAAATGCCTGACGCTGGCGCGGGAAGCGTCCGACATCGCCAAAGAAGGAATCTGCCTAGGATCTTCCGTGTACCCCACAGGAGATCTTCCCCATGCAAAAAGTTTACGCACCCAATGGAAGCGACGTGTCCGCAGGCACGTACGAATGCGCCGATTGCGGTTACGAATATTCCAATCAATCGAAAAAATCCTTGCCTCCTTGCCCGCAACGCCTGGATTCCGTGCACTTGAAAAACGGCTGGAAAATCCTGACTGGCCAAGGTGACGCAGAGGAAGACCCCTACCCGAAGAAGTCCGGCAAGTAATCGCGGAGGACTGAGCCATGCAGATCTCGTTCACGATCGACGCCCAGGCTTTCGAACAGGAGCAAAAGGAGCCGGTCAAGAAAACCCTGAGGATTTCCGACGGCGAAATCGCCCATGCGCTACAGCGTATCGCCAAGGCAAGCCTGACCGAATACCTGAAAATGCTGGTCGAGGGCGGAATGCCCAGCCGGGCGGATGAAGCGAAACAGGATCGCTTGCTGTATCTGATTCAAAACTACTTCGGGCAGACCTTGCCGACCGAATCGCAGATATCGACGATTTTCCAGCTCACCCAAAGCCAAAGTAAAACCCTGCTGAAAAACACGGTTTCACGCTTTCGCAATCAGCTGGACGAGATATTGCAGCACAGCATGCGAGCGGTGATCGCGTCTGCAGAGCACGCGCAGACGGTGTATCTGGTGGTGATCAGCTCCGATGTCATCCGTGATGAGCTGAACATGCTGATCACTCAAAACGAGCCGACCTTCAAACCCATCACCAAGCGCAAAGGCAGCGCCGGGCAGTTCGAGATCAGCGAGGATTCCCATGACTTGCTGTGTGCGACCCTGGGGATCAATGCCGTTCAGTGACATTGTGGCGGTCAGTGGCTTGCTACTGACCCTGACCACTTTCATGTTCAACCTGGCGTGGCCCAGGCTGCATGAAGCGCTGGATCTGGATGAAAAACAGTTAGGGCCGCTGGCGAGGAAACGCAGCAGGACAAAGGTGATGAACGTTTTGTTCGGCTGCGCCCTTCCGCTGACGGTGGCGTTTATGGCGCTGTTTTACGTCAACTTGCCTGCCGCCGTGAGGATCATGAGCACCAGCACACTGGATCTGTGGGACTTCGACGTGGACCGAACGCTTTACGGTTTAGTCGTCGTGGCACTGCTGGTTTTTGCGCTATTCAACCTGGGGTTGGCGCTAAAACTGGTAGGGAAATGGCAAAGACTGCACTAACGACGCAATCCCTGTAGGAGCGAGGCTCGCCCGCGAAAGCGGTGTATCAGTCAACAAGGATGTTGAATGTGATGGCCTCTTCGCGGGCAAGCCTCGCTCCTACAGGTCCGAGGTGTCAGGCACCAGATTGGGCGGGAGACACTTACTTGTGGCGAGGGAGCTTGCGCCCGCTGGTCTGCGCAGCAGACCCAAGTATCTTGTGAGCGCTGCGCACTCAAGCGGGAGCAAGCTCCCTCGCCACACGGGCCCGTCCGACAGGGATGGGTGTTACACGCCGAACTGGGCGCGGTAGGCTTCTACGGCCGGCAAGTGCTGCTTGAGCTGCGGATCGTCTGCCAGGAATTCGAGCACCTGGTTCAGCGAAACAATGCTGATCACCGGGATCCCGAAGTCGCGCTCCACTTCCTGGATCGCCGACAACTCGCCGTTGCCACGCTCCTGACGATTCAAGGCGATCAGCACGCCGGCGGCCTTCGCGCCGTCCTGGGAAGCGATGATCTGCATCACTTCGCGAATCGCGGTGCCGGCGGTGATCACGTCGTCGATGATCAGCACATCGCCGGTCAGCGGTGCGCCAACCAGGCTGCCGCCTTCGCCGTGAGCCTTGGCTTCCTTGCGGTTGAAGCACCATGGCAGGTCACGCTCATGATGTTCAGCCAACGCCACTGCGGTAGTCGCCGCCAACGGGATGCCTTTGTACGCCGGACCAAACAGAACGTCGAAGGAAATGCCGCTTTCGACAATGGCTGCCGCGTAGAAACGACCCAGTTGCGCCAGGGCCGAACCGCTGTTGAACAGGCCGGCATTGAAGAAGTAAGGACTGGTGCGCCCGGACTTCAGGGTGAACTCACCGAAGCGCAAAACGCCGCGATCGATGGCAAAACGAATGAAATCGCGCTGATACGCTTGCATGAAAAAAACCCCAAATACCACGGATTTAGCTAATTAGGTTGACGCCGTGTATCATACACGCACGCGATTTTTGGGGCCATTTATGCGGATCATCAGTGTGAACGTCAATGGTATTCAGGCTGCAGTCGAGCGAGGTTTGCTCAGTTGGCTGCAAGCACAGAATGCCGACGTCATCTGCCTGCAGGACACCCGCGCCTCCGCCTTTGAACTGGACGATCCAGCCTTCCAACTGGATGGCTACTTCCTTTATGCCTGCGATGCCGAAGTTCCCGCCCAAGGTGGTGTGGCTTTGTATTCGCGGCTGCAACCGAAGGCAGTCATCAGCGGTCTCGGTTTCGAGACGGCCGACCGCTACGGGCGCTACCTGCAAGCCGATTTCGATAAGGTCAGCATCGCGACCTTACTGCTCCCTTCGGGGCAGAATGGCGATGAAGACTTGAACCAGAAGTTCAAGCTAATGGACGACTTCGCCCGTTATCTGGATAAACAGCGACGCAAACGTCGCGAGTACATTTATTGTGGCTCGCTGTACGTGGCGCAACAGAAGCTGGATATCAAGAACTGGCGCGACAGCCAGCAATCCCCGGGCTTCCTGGCGCCTGAGCGTGCCTGGATGGACGAGATTGTCGGCAACATGGGTTATGTCGATGCCCTGCGCGAAGTCAGCCGTGAAGGCGACCAGTACAGCTGGTGGCCGGACAACGAACAGGCTGAGATGCTCAACCTGGGCTGGCGTTTCGACTACCAGTTGCTGACCCCGGGCCTGCGCCGCTTTGTACGCAGCGCACGCCTGCCACGTCAGCCACGGTTCTCGCAACACGCACCGCTGATCGTGGACTACGACTGGACGCTGACGATCTGAGTCTTTTCTCTGGCGTTGTTATGACTTTAGGGGAACTTAACGTCACCAACAGACTGAAAATGCCCGCCTCGCAAGAAGCGGGCATTTTTATGCGCGTTATTAAAAATAAAAACCGCCCTGATTTCATATTTGTAACATCTAAAATTTACCGGTCCCCCACCAATCAGTAGAGCCGAACCAACTTCCGCCCTGCCCAGACAAATCCATATTAAATTCCATATCCGTAAAATCAGCAGCGTTTGATTTTGATGTCCGCCTCACGCTCCAACTTTCAAAAAATGGAGCACCATTGCTATAGGGCGCGGTCAAAGACCAGTCATCCGTATTACTTGAAAATACGAGATCCGTACGGTTTTGGCTGTTATAAAAATTAAACCCTCCACTTACCAATTCAACATTATTATTTCTCTTTTGAAACTGCCCAGAAAACCGCCCAGAATTCTCATTCATCGTATCAACTGAGAATAAGAATCCAGAGGGATACGAAAAATAAACGGCTTTCATACTAGAGTTTGACATGTCAGCACCTTCCGCAAATCCGATGGGAAATAAATAGTAGATGGCATGTCAAAAAGCTCATCAACACTCCACCTCACTATCACCATTTAAATATATGGCTTCGCTAGCTGCTTGGTCACCTGTAAGAATTAGCAGTATTTAATATTTTTTCGCGATAACGAGAACCACAACACGCACAAACAGAACCAAGCCAGGGTCTTAAAAGTTTAAAAATATTATGAAAAATTTATATGCCTGATCTTTGATAAATCAGTTGACCTCACTGCAGGAAGGCCACTTGCAACTAGTCAAAGCAGCGTTAAAAATATCTTCAGATTGGATTAGAGCCTGAACCAATTTTGGAAGGAGTTGCGTCTTTTATATAAACTTTCCGCATTACCATTGTGAACACCAATGGTATTCAGGCTGAAGTCGAGCGAGGTTTGCTCTGCTGGCTACAAACATAGAATGCCGACGTGATCTGCCTGCAGGACACCCGCGCCTCCGCCTTTGAACTGGACGATCCAGTCTTCCAACTGGATGGATACTTCCTTTATGCCTGCAAAGCCGAAGTTCCCGCCCAAGGTGGCGTGGCTTTGTAATCGCGGCTGCAACCGAAGCAGTCATCAGCAGTCTCGGTTTCGAGACATCCTACCGCTACGGGCGTTACCTGGTCTTGCGTTTTGACTACCAGTTGCTGACAACAGTTCTGCGCCGCTTTGTACGTAGCGCACGCCTGCCACGTCAGCCACGGTTCTCGCAACACGCACCGCTGATCGTGGACTACGACTGGACGCTGACCATCTAAGCGTCGTTTCGCAGATACAAAAAAGCCGACATCGCTGTCGGCTTTTTTGTGCGCTTCATTCCTGTAGGAGCGAGGCTTGCCCGCGAAGGCGATTTAACACCCAACACGTGTGTTGGATGTGCCGGCCTCTTCGCGGGCAAGCCTCGCTCCTACAGGGGACGCGGTGATTATTTGATCAACCGCCAAGTGAAGGGATAGCGATAAGGCACCCCATCATTGGCCTTGAGCCCGGCAATGATCGACAGCACCATCGCCACGATCAGCACCAACGGCAGCAGCGCAAAACCGATCAACACCAGCATCAGCAGATAACAGATGCCCGAGACCAGGGCCACGGTGATCTGGAAGTTCAACGCTTCTTTACCTTGGGCATCGATGAACGGATCGGTTTCCCGTTTCCACTGCCAGAGAATCAGCGGCCCGACGAGGTGACCGAAGGGCAGCCAGACACCGAGAAACGCCGAGAGATGACAAAACATCGCCCACTGACGAACCTCGGGGCTCGGGGTGGGAAGCAACTGCTGTTCATCACTCATGGCGCTCTCCTTTGCCGGACGTAGAAACGATCAGTCAGCCAGTGCAGCCTTTTGCAGTTCGAAGATCTCGCTCATGCCTTTCTTCGCCAGTTCGAGCATGGCGTTCAGCTCTTCAGGCTGGAACGGGGCGCCTTCGGCAGTGCCCTGGACTTCGATGAAGCCGCCAGTGCTGGTCATCACGACGTTCAGGTCGGTCTCGGCAGCCGAGTCTTCCAGGTAGTCGAGGTCAAGCACAGGCTCGCCCTGGTACATGCCGACCGAAACGGCCGCGATCATTTGCTTGAGCGGGTCGCCGCCTTTCAGGCCGCCGCGCTTCTTGATCACTTTCAAGGCATCGACCAACGCAACCATGGCGCCAGTGATGGAGGCAGTGCGAGTGCCGCCGTCAGCCTGGATCACGTCGCAATCGACGTACAGGGTCACATCGCCCAACTTTGACATGTCCAGCGAGGCGCGCAGGGAACGGCCGATCAGACGCTGGATTTCCAGGGTGCGGCCGCCTTGCTTGCCGCGGCTCGCTTCACGCTGGTTACGCTCGCCGGTGGCACGCGGCAGCATGCCGTATTCAGCGGTCAACCAGCCTTGGCCCTGACCTTTGAGGAAACGTGGCACGCCGTTCTCGACGCTGACGGTGCAGATGACTTTGGTATCACCAAACTCGACCAGCACAGATCCCTCGGCGTGTTTGGTGTAGTTGCGGGTAATGCGGATCGAGCGGAGCTGATCGGCAACGCGACCACTTGGACGTTTCATAGGGAATACCTGTACTGGGGACGGAAAACTGCGGAGCATTATAGAGCCGCCAGCCACGACTGGGCACTTCTAAAAAATCCGGCCGACGGCTGAAGGCGCGCAAAGCACATAACCGACGGCCTGCAGCCCTTTGTCACAGCGTGTGTTTGGGCGCATCCGCCCCACTGCGCTACAATCCTGCGCCTTTGCTGCCAGTCGGCTTACATTCATTGATATCGGGTCCGCGAAGCCCAAGGGTTTCGCGCCGGCCTGCATTGCGAGGTACCTCCATGGTGCACAGCATGACCGCCTTCGCCCGCGTCGAAAAAGCCGGCGCCCAAGGCACCTTGAGCTGGGAGCTGCGCTCGGTCAACAGCCGCTACCTGGAGCCGCACCTGCGCCTGCCGGAATCGTTTCGCGACCTCGAAGGCGCAGTCCGCGAAGCCCTGCGCCAGGGTTTGTCCCGGGGCAAACTGGAATGCACCCTGCGCTTCACCGAAGAAAGCACTGGCAAACCGCTGCAAGTGGACCGCGAGCGCGCCGCGCAACTGGTCGCTGCCGCTGAAACGATCGCCGGCCTGATCAAGAACCCGGCGGCGTTGAACCCGCTGGAAGTGCTGGCCTGGCCCGGTGTGCTGGTGGGCGACGCGACTGACCCGCAAGCCCTGAATGCCGAGGCGCTGGCGCTGTTCACTCAAGGCCTCAAAGAACTGAAGGCAGGCCGCGAGCGCGAAGGCGCGGAGCTGGCACGCCTGATCAATGAGCGCCTGACGTCTATTGAAGAAGACGTCGTGACCCTGCGTGAACTGGTTCCGCAGATGCTCGCCACCCAGCGCCAGAAAGTCCTCGACCGCTTTGCCGACATGAAAGCCGAGATGGACCCGCAGCGCCTGGAACAGGAAATGGTCATGCTCGCGCAAAAGAGCGACGTCGCCGAAGAACTGGATCGCCTGAGCACGCACATCATTGAAGTTCGCCGGGTGCTCAAGTCCGGCGGTGCGGCCGGTCGGCGCCTGGACTTCCTGATGCAGGAGCTCAACCGCGAAGCCAATACACTGGGCTCCAAAGCCTTCGACCCGCGCAGCACCACGGCTGCGGTCAACCTCAAAGTGTTGATCGAGCAGATGCGCGAACAAGTGCAGAATATTGAGTAAGGCAAACCCGACATGACCCATAGCACCGGCACCCTGTACATCATTTCCGCCCCATCGGGCGCGGGCAAGAGCAGCCTGGTCAAGGCCCTGACCGACTCCGACCAGGACATTCGCGTCTCGGTTTCCCACACCACCCGCGCCATGCGCCCCGGTGAAGTGGATGGCGTGAACTATCACTTCGTCTCCCGCGAAGCGTTTGTGAAGATGGGCGAACACGGTGACTTCCTGGAGCGCGCCGAAGTGTTCGGCAATCTCTACGGCACCTCGCAAAGCCACTTGCAGCAGACCCTGGACGCGGGCCACGACCTGATCCTGGAAATCGACTGGCAGGGCGCCGAGCAAGTGCGCAAGTTGATGCCGCAAGCACGCTCGATCTTCATTCTGCCGCCGTCGTTACAGGCCTTGCACCAGCGCCTGACCAATCGCGGCCAGGACAGCGACGAGATCATTGATGGCCGGATGCGTGAAGCCGTCAGCGAGATGAGCCATTACGTCGACTACGACTACCTGATCATCAACGACGATTTCGCCCATGCGCTGCACGATCTGAAGGCGATTTTCCGCGCCAATCAGCTACATCAGAAACGCCAGCAGCAACGTAATGGAAAACTTTTGGCCGAATTGCTCGGCTAAACAGCTCTTCCCAAAACCGCTGCCAGGGCTTTACATTGGCACTTGCAGCGCGTTGAAGGGCTTGGTCAAAAAATCAGCGCTTCCCTAATCGCTGGTGATTTTTTAAACTGTTGAGTCCGCTCGCCCAACCGGGCAGCGCGCATATTGCATTCGCTCCGAGGAATACCATGGCCCGCGTAACCGTTGAAGACTGCCTGAACCACGTGGAAAACCGTTTTGAGCTGGTCATGCTGTCCACCAAACGTGCCCGTCAACTGGCCACCGGCGGCAAAGAGCCACTGGTTCAGTGGGAAAACGACAAGCCTACCGTTGTAGCGCTGCGTGAAATCGCTGAAGGCCTGATGAGCTATGAGTTCATCGCCAATGCTGAAATCGTCGAAGACGAACCGCTGTTCGCAGCGTTCGAGGACGAGTCCAACGAGGCCGTCTAAGCCTATGCCTGGTCGACGTAGCACGGCGCGGGGTCACAGCGAACGGCAGGAGTCATCATGCCGAGCATAGACGCCCTCGCCGATCGCTTATCGGCCTACCTCGGCAAGGACCAGGTCAACCTGGTCCGCCGAGCGTATTTCTACGCCGAACAAGCCCACGACGGCCAACGCCGCCGCAGTGGCGAGGCGTACGTCACGCATCCTCTTGCGGTGGCGAATATTCTTGCCGACATGCATATGGACCATCAGAGTTTGATGGCGGCCATGCTGCATGACGTGATCGAAGACACCGGGATTGCCAAAGAAGCGCTGCAAGCGCAGTTCGGTGAAACCGTGGCCGAACTGGTCGACGGGGTCAGCAAACTGACCCAGATGAACTTCGAGACCAAGGCCGAAGCCCAGGCTGAAAACTTCCAGAAAATGGCCATGGCCATGGCCCGCGACATTCGCGTGATCCTGGTCAAGCTGGCCGACCGCCTGCACAACATGCGCACGCTGGAAGTGCTGTCCGGCGAAAAACGCCGACGCATCGCCAAGGAAACCCTGGAAATCTATGCGCCCATCGCCAATCGGCTGGGCATGCACGCCATCCGCATAGAATTCGAAGACCTCGGCTTCAAGGCCATGCACCCGATGCGTTCCGCGCGGATCAACCAGGCCGTCAAACGCGCCCGGGGCAACCGCAAGGAAATCGTCAACAAGATCGAGGAGTCCCTCAGTCATTGTCTGGCGATTGATGAAATCCAGGGCGAAGTCAGCGGGCGCCAGAAACACCTCTACGGCATCTACAAGAAAATGCGCGGCAAGCGTCGGGCCTTCAACGAGATCATGGACGTCTACGCGTTCCGGATCATCGTCGACAAGGTCGATACCTGCTACCGCGTGCTGGGTGCTGTGCATAATTTGTACAAACCGTTGCCGGGTCGCTTCAAGGATTACATCGCGATCCCCAAGGCCAACGGCTATCAGTCGCTGCACACCACGTTGTTCGGCATGCACGGTGTACCGATCGAGATCCAGATCCGCACCCGTGAAATGGAAGAGATGGCCAACAACGGCATCGCCGCCCATTGGCTGTACAAATCCAGCGGCGACGAGCAACCGAAAGGCACTCATGCCCGTGCCCGCCAGTGGGTCAAAGGCGTGCTGGAAATGCAGCAACGCGCCGGCAACTCGCTGGAATTCATCGAAAGCGTGAAGATCGACCTGTTCCCGGACGAGGTCTACGTGTTCACGCCTAAAGGCCGGATCATGGAGCTGCCCAAAGGCTCCACGGCGGTGGACTTCGCTTACGCGGTGCACACCGACGTCGGCAACAGCTGCATCGCCTGCCGGATCAACCGCCGACTCGCACCGCTGTCCGAACCGCTGCAAAGCGGCTCCACGGTCGAGATCGTCAGCGCCCCCGGCGCGCGGCCAAATCCGGCGTGGCTAAACTTCGTGGTCACCGGCAAGGCGCGGACCCACATCCGCCACGCGCTGAAACTGCAACGCCGTTCCGAATCCATCAGCCTTGGCGAACGCCTGTTGAACAAGGTTCTGAACGGTTTCGACAGCACCCTGGACAAAATCCCGGGCGAGCGCGTCAAGGCGATGCTCACCGAATATCGCCTGGAACTGATCGAAGACCTGCTCGAAGACATCGGTCTGGGCAATCGCATGGCCTATGTGGTCGCCCGCCGCCTGCTGGGCGAAGGCGAACAACTGCCGAGCGCCGAAGGTCCGCTGGCGATTCGCGGCACCGAAGGCCTGGTGCTGAGCTACGCCAAGTGCTGCACGCCGATCCCGGGCGACCCGATTGTCGGTCACCTGTCCGCGGGCAAAGGCATGGTCGTGCACCTGGACAACTGCCGCAACATCAGCGAAATCCGCCACAACCCGGAAAAATGCATCCAGCTCTCGTGGGCCAAGGATGTCACCGGCGAATTCAACGTCGAGCTGCGCGTCGAACTGGAACATCAGCGCGGCTTGATCGCCCTGCTGGCCAGCAGCGTCAACGCGGCCGACGGCAATATCGAAAAAATCAGCATGGACGAACGCGATGGTCGCATCAGCGTGGTCCAACTGGTGGTCAGCGTGCACGACCGTGTGCACCTGGCCCGCGTGATCAAGAAACTGCGCGCCTTGACCGGGGTGATTCGCATCACCCGCATGCGTGCGTAGCCCACCCATTACAAGGAGTCATTCATGACCAAGACAGTTATCACCAGCGACAAGGCCCCGGCCGCCATCGGTACTTATTCCCAGGCGATCAAGGCTGGCAATACCGTTTACATGTCGGGTCAGATTCCCCTGGACCCAAAAACCATGGAACTGGTCGAAGGCTTCGAAGCCCAGACCGTCCAGGTGTTCGAGAACCTGAAAGCCGTGGCCGAAGCTGCCGGCGGCTCGTTCAAGGACATCGTCAAACTGAACATATTCCTCACCGACCTGAGCCACTTCGCCAAGGTCAACGAGATCATGGGCAAATACTTTGACCAGCCCTACCCTGCCCGCGCCGCCATCGGCGTAGCAGCCCTGCCAAAGGGTTCGCAGGTAGAAATGGACGCCATTCTGGTCATCGAGTAATACAACCGGCGCAGCCTCTACAGGCTGCGCCGTTTTCGTTTTGAAAGGATTCCACCATGCGCAAAGCGCTTGCCCTCTCCTTGCTCGCCGTTTTCCTCGGCGGCTGCGCCAGCAATCCTGCCGATCGTGACATCAGCGGCACCTGGATCAACCAGGTGGCCATCGATGCTGCCGCCAAGGGCGGTCCCCTGCGCGAAGCGCTCCAGGCTTACGGTCCGAACCTGGAATGGGACGTCAACACCAAGGCCGGCCAGGCCCGCTACACCAACGGCTTTGAAAATGTCGAAGGCAAGCTGCTGGCCGATGAGTCCGGCGCCTGGAAAGTCGACTTCTATGGCAGCTCCGCCAGCGAGTTGCGACGCGACGGCAAGCAACTCAGCCAGGTCGCGAACGACAACGAACCCGCGCAAGTCTTCGACCGCGCGTTGATTCCGGTCCCGGAAGGCGCGCCGATCGGTGCGAGCTTCGAGCGCGCGCTGTACACGGCTTATATGGGCGGCAGCTGGAAAATCGTCAACGGCCAGGGTGAAGGCGAAACCGTGCAATTCCAGGCGGATGGCCAAGTGGCCGGCCTGCCGGGTGCGGATCGTTATGCGCTGTGTCTCGCGGGCGATTGCGCGTCGATGAGCGGCGGCAATGACAATATGTGGTTGCAACAGAACGGCCAGGGCAACACCTGGATCTTTGCGCGCAAGGGTAAAGAGCTGGAAATCTTCCAGGCTGTGAACACCGCGCAGGCGGATGAAATGCCTTCGTTTACGCCGGGCCAGCGGCAGTGGTTGCTCGAGAAGCAGTGATCTGGCCTCAAGGCTAATACATAACCAATGTGGGAGCGGGCTTGCTCGCGAAGAGGCAGTAACATTCAACATCATCGTTGACTGTTACACCGCTTTCGCGAGCAAGCCCGCTCCCACATTTGGTTTGTGGTGACTAAGGGTCAGCTGCGCCCTTCAAGAATCGCAGCATAGCCTTCGCGATAACTCGGGTACTTCGGCTCCCAGCCCAGCGCTTTCGCCCGCGCATTGCTGCAACGTTTGCTGCCAGTCCTGCGCACACTCTCGTTCTCGGCCCACTCGGTCACGCCCAGATACTCACGCAACCAGCCCACCACGTCAGCCAATGGCGCAGGCGCATCGTCGACACCTATATAGACGTTATCCAGCGCAACCCCTCGCTGATCAGCCTCCAGCAGGTACGCCATCAATCCCGCCGCGTCATCCGAGTGAATGCGGTTGCCGTACAGCGGCGGATCAATTGCCACGCGATAACCGCGCCGAACCTGAGTCAGCAGAAACTCTCGGCCCGGACCGTAGATCCCGGTCAAACGCACGATGCTCGCAGGGATGCCGCTATTCAGGGCAATTTGCTCGGCCTCCAGCATCACTTGCCCGGAATAGCCCGCTGCCACGGTTGGCGAAGTCTCGTCGACCCATTCGCCCTCCTGCTGGCCATAAACACTACTGCTGGACACGAACAGCAGCCGATTCGGCACCTGCCCGTAATCGCCCAGCCATTCCAGCACGTGCTGCAAACCCTGAATGTAAGCGGCGCGGTAACCCGCCTCATCGTGATCAGTGGCCGCCGCGCAATACACCAGGTAGTCCACCGCTCCGATTGGCCAGGTTTCCGGACAGTCTTTATTGAACAAGTCGCCGGCAAC
This sequence comes from Pseudomonas nunensis, assembly GCF_024296925.1. Taxonomy (NCBI): domain Bacteria; kingdom Pseudomonadati; phylum Pseudomonadota; class Gammaproteobacteria; order Pseudomonadales; family Pseudomonadaceae; genus Pseudomonas; species Pseudomonas nunensis. The sequence continues at coordinate 6,425,809 of NZ_CP101125.1, read as the reverse complement.
GCCAATCACCCCTTCGGGCAGGCGCGAGACGTCACGCCGCAAGCCGTGAACTTCCCAACCCGAAGCCAGTAATTGCGTGGCCAGACGACTGCCGACATCACCGCAGCCGGCGATCAAAACAGATGGCGCAGACATCAGAAAACTCCCTCAGGAAAGGTACAGACTAGCGCCCTTAAAGGACGAGCGGCTAGCAATGGAAGAAAAAAAGAGACTCTATTACTTCTGTTAACAAGAATTACTTGCAATAATGCCGGCCACTTTTGTTCTCGGCCTTACGAGGCCTGGAAGAACATTCACCCTATTTTTCTCTCAGGTCCGGCCAGCATGACACGCAATCAATTCCCCGCTTCGCCAACCAAACGACCTCGCGCCTGGAGCGCTGTGGCCGCCCTGCTGCTCAGCCTGATGCTGGCGCCAACCGCCGCGTTCGCTGATGCAACAGCACCCGCCACCCCAGCCGCTGCGACCGCTCCAGCCCCTGCTGATCACGCCGCTGCACCGGCCGCAACCGATCCGGTCCAGGCTGTTGACGCCACTGCTGCAGACGACGCACCTGAAGTCCTCGAACCCGACAACACCCTGGGCATGGCCCACGACCTGTCGCCATGGGGCATGTACCAGAACGCCGATATTATCGTGAAAATCGTGATGATCGGCCTGGCCATTGCCTCGATCATCACCTGGACCATCTGGATCGCCAAAGGCTTCGAGCTGATGGGCGCCAAGCGTCGTCTGCGTAACGAAATCGTGCACCTGAAGAAAGCCACCACCCTTAAAGAAGCCAGCGCCACCGCGACCAAGCAAGGCACCCTCGCCAATTTGCTGGTTCACGATGCGCTGGAAGAGATGCGCTTGTCGGTCAACAGCCGCGAAAAAGAAGGCATCAAGGAACGTGTCGCTTTCCGCCTCGAGCGCCTGGTTGCAGCGTGCGGTCGCAACATGAGCAGCGGCACCGGCGTGCTCGCCACCATCGGTTCCACCGCGCCGTTCGTAGGTCTGTTCGGCACCGTGTGGGGCATCATGAACAGCTTCATCGGCATCGCCAAAACCCAGACCACCAACCTCGCTGTTGTGGCTCCGGGTATTGCCGAAGCCCTGCTGGCTACTGCGCTGGGTCTGGTTGCGGCGATTCCTGCCGTAGTGATCTACAACGTCTTCGCCCGCTCCATCGCCGGTTACAAGGCGCAGGTGTCGGACGCCTCTGCTGAAGTCCTGTTGCTGGTCAGCCGTGATCTGGATCACCTGCCGACCGCTGAGCGCTCCACGCAACCCCACGTGGTCAAAGTAGGGTAATCAGCCATGGGCTTGCATTTGAAAGAAGGCGCGGACGACGATCTGGCCGAGAACCACGAAATCAACGTCACGCCGTTTATCGACGTGATGCTGGTGCTGTTGATCATCTTCATGGTGGCCGCGCCGTTGGCTACCGTGGACATCAAGGTCGACCTGCCTGCTTCCAGCGCCAAACCGGCGCCACGGCCAGAGAAACCGGTGTTCCTCAGCGTAAAAGCTGACCAGCGCCTGTTCCTCGGCGAAGACGAAGTGAAGGCCGAAGCACTCGGCGCCACACTCGACGCCCGGACCAAGGGCAAGAAAGACACGACGATCTTCTTCCAGGCCGACAAAGGCGTGGACTACGGCGACCTGATGAGCGTGATGGACAACCTGCGCTCCGCCGGTTACCTGAAAGTCGGTCTTGTCGGGCTTGAGACGGCAGTCAAGAAATGATCACGACGCGCCATAAGCTGACGCGTTACAGCGGGAGCCTGGCCGTGGTGCTGGGCGTGCATGCGCTGGCCATCGCGCTGGCGGTGAACTGGACCGCGCGCCCGCCCATCGAGCTGCCACCGCAGGCGATGATGGTGGAACTGGCGCCGGTTCCGGCCCCGCCACCGCCGGCACCGCCCAAGGTGATTACACCGCCGCAACCACCGGCCCCGGTGGAAGAGCTGCCGATCCCGAAACTGGCTGAAGTGCCGAAGGCAGAAATTGCCGTGCCGAAACCGGTCAAACCCAAGCCCAAGCCGCAACCGCCCAAGCCTGTAGAGAAAAAGCCGGAGCCGCCGAAGGAGAAACCGTCCGAGGCCAAACCGAGCGACGCGCAACCGACCCAGGCACCGACTGAGAAGTCCGCGCAGCCAGCGCCGGGTCCTTCGCCCGCGCAACAGGCCGCCAAGGCCAGTTGGCAAGGCACCCTGCTCGCTCACCTGGCCAAGTACAAAAAGTACCCAGCCAGTGCGCAATCCCGGGGCAAGGAAGGTTTGAACCGCCTGCGCTTCGTGGTCGATGGCGAAGGCAATGTGTTGTCGTTCGAACTGGTGGGCCGCTCCGGCAACGCCGATCTGGACCGGGCCACCCTGGAAATGATCAAGCGCGCCCAGCCGCTGCCTAAGCCACCGGCCGACATGCTGAACAACGGCTCGATCGAAATCGTCGCACCGTTCGTTTACTCGCTGGAACGCCGTCGATAAGACACCGCAAGTCCCATGTGGGAGCGGGCTTGCTCGCGAAGAGGCCATCACCTCCAACATCCACGTTGGCTGACACACCGCTTTCGCGAGCAAGCTCTGCTCCTACAGGTTATGCAACAGCCAAAAAGGCACCGAAAGCTGCCTTTTGCATATCCACCAGCGGCAAACGCGCATTGCCCTGTGTCACTCAACACACTCTCTCTGATAACGTGCGTCTATCGATTGCAGCCGGTATGCTTGGCCCGCAACTTCATGGACGCTTGCTATGACTCTTACAGAATTACGCTACATCGTTACCCTCGCCCAAGAGCAGCACTTCGGCCACGCGGCCGAGCGTTGCCACGTCAGCCAGCCGACCCTGTCGGTGGGCGTGAAAAAGCTTGAAGACGAACTCGGTGTGCTGATTTTCGAGCGCAGCAAGAGCGCCGTGCGCCTGACCCCGGTCGGCGAAGGCATCGTGGCCCAGGCACAAAAAGTCCTGGAACAGGCCCAAGGCATCCGCGAACTGGCTCAGGCCGGCAAGAACCAACTGACCGCCCCGCTGAAAGTCGGCGCGATCTACACCGTCGGCCCGTACCTGTTTCCGCACCTGATTCCGCAACTGCACCGGGTCGCCCCGCAGATGCCGTTGTACATCGAAGAAAACTTCACCCACGTGCTGCGCGACAAACTGCGCAACGGCGAGCTCGACGCGATCATCATCGCGCTGCCGTTCAACGAAGCCGACGTGCTGACCCTGCCGCTCTACGACGAGCCGTTCTACGTCTTGATGCCGGCCCAGCACCCGTGGACCCAGAAAGAAACCATCGACGCCGGCCTGCTCAATGACAAGAGCCTGCTGCTGCTCGGCGAAGGCCACTGCTTCCGCGATCAAGTGCTGGAAGCCTGCCCGACCCTGGGCAAAGGCAACGACGGCGCCAAGCACACCACGGTGGAATCCAGCTCCCTGGAAACCATCCGCCACATGGTCGCCTCCGGCCTCGGCATTTCGATCCTGCCGCTGTCGGCGGTGGACAGCCACCACTACGCGCCCGGCGTGATTGCCGTGCGTCCGCTGTCGCCGCCAGTGCCATTCCGCACGGTGGCCATCGCCTGGCGCGCGAGCTTCCCGCGGCCGAAGGCGATAGAAATCCTCGCTGACTCCATTCGCCTGTGCTCGGTGGCCAAGCCACAAGCGCCGGTGGTGGCCGGTTAAGTCGCTGCCATGACCGAGTTGTCGCAAGTGTCGGTAACGGCACTCAAGGGTGTCGGTGAAGCCATGGCCGAGAAATTGGCCAAGGTCGGCCTGGAGAATCTCCAGGACGTACTGTTTCACCTGCCGTTACGCTACCAGGACCGCACTCGCGTGGTCCCGATCGGCCACTTGCGACCCGGCCAGGATGCGGTGATCGAAGGCACCGTCAGCGGCGCCGACGTGGTCATGGGCCGACGCCGTAGCCTGGTGGTGCGGATACAGGACGGCACCGGCGGGCTCAGCCTGCGCTTCTACCATTTCAGCAATGCCCAGAAAGAAGGCCTGAAACGCGGCACGCGGATTCGCTGCTACGGCGAAGCGCGGCCCGGTGCATCGGGGCTGGAGATCTACCACCCGGAATACCGCGCCATCACGGGCGACGAGCCGCCGCCGGTGGATGAAACCCTGACGCCGGTCTACCCGCTCACCGAAGGCCTGACCCAGCAACGCCTGCGCCAACTGTGCATGCAAACCCTGACCCTGCTCGGCCCGACCAGCCTGCCCGACTGGCTGCCGACCGAACTGGCCCGGGACTATCAACTCGCGCCGCTGGCCGATGCGATCCGCTACCTGCATCACCCGCCCGCCGATGCCGACGTCGATGAACTCGCCCTCGGCCATCACTGGGCCCAGCATCGCTTGGCTTTCGAAGAACTGCTGACCCACCAATTATCCCAGCAGCGTCTGCGCGAAAGCATGCGTTCCCTGCGCGCCCCGGCGATGCCGAAAGCCACCAAGCTGCCGGCCAAATACCTGGCCAACCTCGGCTTTACGCCGACCGGCGCCCAGCAACGGGTCGGCAACGAAATCGCCTACGACCTTAGTCAGCACGAACCGATGCTACGGTTGATTCAGGGTGACGTTGGCGCGGGTAAAACCGTGGTCGCCGCCCTGGCCGCACTGCAAGCGCTGGAGGCCGGTTATCAGGTCGCATTGATGGCGCCGACCGAGATTCTTGCCGAGCAGCACTTCATCACCTTCAAGCGCTGGCTCGAACCGCTGGGCATCGAAGTCGCGTGGCTGGCTGGCAAGCTCAAGGGCAAGAACCGCGTCGCCGCGCTCGAGCAGATCGCCAACGGTGCGCCGATGGTGGTCGGCACTCACGCCTTGTTCCAGGAAGAAGTGCAGTTCAAGAACCTGGCGCTGGCGATCATCGACGAACAACACCGTTTCGGCGTCCAGCAGCGCCTCGCGTTGCGGCAGAAAGGCGTCGGCGGGCGGATGTGCCCGCACCAGTTGATCATGACCGCCACGCCGATTCCTCGGACGCTGGCCATGAGCGCCTACGCCGACCTCGACACCTCGATCCTCGACGAGCTGCCGCCCGGCCGAACACCTGTGAACACCGTGCTGGTCACCGACACCCGGCGCGTCGAAGTCATCGAACGGGTGCGCGGTGCCTGTGCCGAAGGGCGTCAGGCTTATTGGGTCTGCACGCTGATTGAAGAATCCGAAGAGCTGACCTGTCAGGCCGCCGAAACGACTTACGAAGACCTCACCGCCGCCCTCGGCGAGTTGAAGGTCGGGCTGATCCACGGGCGCATGAAGCCTGTCAAGAAAGCCGCAGTCATGGCCGAGTTCAAGGCCGGCAACCTGCAACTGCTGGTCGCCACCACGGTGATCGAAGTCGGCGTCGACGTACCGAACGCCAGCCTGATGATCATCGAAAACCCCGAACGCCTCGGCCTCGCGCAATTGCACCAATTGCGCGGCCGCGTCGGTCGTGGCAGCGCCGCCAGCCATTGCGTGCTGCTCTACCATCCGCCGCTGTCACAGATCGGCCGTCAGCGCTTGGGCATCATGCGCGAAACCAACGACGGTTTTGTCATCGCCGAAAAAGACCTCGAACTGCGCGGCCCCGGCGAAATGCTCGGCACGCGCCAGACCGGTCTGCTTCAATTCAAAGTCGCGGACCTGATGCGCGACGCAGATTTACTGCCCGCCGTGCGCGATGCAGCCCAAGCCTTGCTGGAACGCTGGCCGGATCACGTCAGCCCATTACTTGATCGTTGGCTGCGCCATGGGCAGCAATACGGCCAAGTGTGAGCACCGTCGCAGTTTCTGGACCATGGTTTTAAACAAGGTGGTTATACTCCTGCCATTGTTTGCAAACGGATACAGACCATGACTGAAGCTGCCCTCGCCCCTGAAACCCCGCACGCTCCGTCTGTTATTCGGCTGCTGCTCGGCAAACTGGGCATCGCCTACGAAGAAGTCCTCGACCATCACGGCCTGAACGCCGCGCGTAAAGTGCAGGCGGTTTTGCTCGACGATGCGGTCGGCGCGCTCATGGTGCTGTTCCCGCAGAGCCAGTTGCTGGACCTCAATCGCCTCGCCGAACTGACTGGCCGCCGACTGACCGCCGTGTCGACCGAGCGTCTGGAGAAGATGCTCGGCAAACACAATCTGAGCCTGTTGCCCGGCCTGCCGGCGCTCACCAGTTCGCCGTGCCTCTACGAAGAAAGCCTGCTGCGCGAGCCGAAGTTGCTGATCAACTCCGGTGAGCCGAACGTGCTGCTGGAAATCTCCAGCGACGATTTCAAAAGCATGCTGACCAAGGCCAGCGCCGCCAACTTCGGCGAAGCCCTGACCAGCATCCGCCCGAACCTCGACCGCCCGGACGATGACCGCGAGGAAATCACCCAGGCCGTTCAAGCGTTCACCGCGCGGCGCATCCAGCAACGTCTGGAAGCAACCATCGAGATTCCACCGCTGGCCGAAACCGCGCAGAAGATCATCAAACTGCGCGTGGACCCCAACGCTACCATCGACGACATCACCGGCGTCGTCGAAACCGACCCGGCCCTGGCCGCGCAAGTCGTGAGCTGGGCGGCATCGCCGTACTACGCCTCGCCGGGCAAGATTCGCTCAGTGGAAGACGCAATCGTCCGCGTGTTGGGTTTCGACTTGGTGATCAACCTCGCACTGGGCCTGGCCCTCGGCAAGACCTTGAGCCTGCCGAAAGACCATCCGCAACACACCACGCCGTACTGGCAGCAATCGATCTACACCGCCGCCGTCATCGAAGGCCTGACCCGCGCCATGCCCCGCGCCCAGCGCCCGGAAGCCGGCCTGACCTACCTCGCCGGTCTGCTGCACAACTTCGGCTACCTGTTGCTGGCCCACGTCTTCCCGCCGCACTTCTCGCTGATCTGCCGCCACCTGGAGGTCAACCCGCACCTGTGCCACAGCTACGTCGAGCAACACTTGCTGGGTATCAGCCGCGAACAGATCGGCTCGTGGCTGATGCGTTACTGGGACATGCCGGACGAACTGGCCACGGCGCTGCGCTTCCAGCACGACCCGAGCTATGACGACGCGTACTCCGAATACCCGAACCTTGTGTGCCTGGCAGTGCGTTTGCTGCGCAGCCGCGGGATTGGGTCCGGGCCGGACGAGGATATTCCGGATGCGTTGCTGGAGCGGCTTGGTTTGACCCGCGACAAGGCCAATGATGTGGTCAGCAAAGTGCTTGAGGCTGAAGTGCTGCTGCGCGAACTGGCTTCGCAATTTACCCAAGCCTAAAAGCTTCGCGGGCAAGTCGAATCGTCGCACCGCTCGCTCCTACAGGGACTTAGGCAATCCCCTGTGGGAGCGTGGCTCGCAATTCACCTCGAGTCTCATATCGCGCAGCCGCTCTAGCCCAGATAACGCAGGACGTTGCCCCGCGGCGGAAGAGGACCGAAGGAGACAAAACCGCAAACAACGATGTTGTTATCCGCCGTCACCGCGCTGTCCCTGAATAGATCAATCGCGCTATCGTCATTGAACTCAACCCAGCCGCCTCCACCAAACGCCTTATCCAGCGAGCCATTAAGAAGGTATCGCGCCGTCACCAGCGAGTTTCGCTCATCCATCAAACTGCTGCTGCCTTGCCCTGAGACGATAATGGCCAGGACGTTGCCCGAAGCATCTTTTTGCAAGGCACTGCGGCGCCATGACTCCCCTTGCTCCAGAAGGTTGGTGAGCAACGGGCGACCATTATTGAACACTATGTTGAAACTGCCCGTGGGATTCAGCGCAACAATCAGTCCTGCACGCCTGAAGTCATCTTCGGCGGAGCCCGTCGCAATGATTCCGCCGTCTGGCTTCAGGGTGATCGAACCAAGAACCAACCATCGACTGGTGTCAGTGATCGTCACGACACCGTTTTTGCTATCGCCGTACTGACGATCAATCTCGCCATTCTGGTGATAGCGAATCACATAAGCATCCGGCGATTCATGCGAACTCTCACGACTGAAATCACCACTTACCAGCACCTTCCCGTCCTCCTGAACGGCCACGCCGGAAGCGTAATTCCATCGATGGTTGATGTCTGGCAATTCGACCTGAACAACCCCCTTGCCATTGAAGGTTTCGTCCAGCGAGCCATCCGGATTGAGCCGTATTACCAGCCCGCGCAGATTATCGAAGGCGTATTGAATCGTTGTGACCAAGAGAATTTTGCCGTCCGCTTGGTCTGTGACTGAAACGCCGCCACTCTCTGCACTATCGGTTTTATTTTCATCAAGATTGCGATCATGGCGGCGAGTCAGGAGCTTGGCATCGTCCCCCGGCCGAAGCCCTAAAAGCTCGGCAATATTAATAAGCACTTTGCCGTCTTTATTCTTGCCAAATGTGTTGTCCAGCCGACCATCCTGAAGCTGTCGCACAACCGCCAGTTCCACGCCGCGAACCGGATGCTCGGCCGTTCCGGTGATCAACCATCCACCATTTGCCGCTGGACGCAAACGGCTCGGCGAAAACCAGGTGTCGTCTGTGAAAGGGATTTCGACAATACCGTTTTGCCCGAACGACATATCGAGCGAGCCATCTTCAAGCAGTTTTGCCACCTTGGCAGCCGAAGCATCCGATTTTGTCAAGTTCAGCACAAGGAGTAACTTATTTTGCGCCAGTGGAAGTACTGCGGTAGCAAGACCCGCAACGTCTTTGAATGGCTGAGAAACGATACCTTCAGCACCGAAATTAGGGTCTAAAGTCCCCGCAGCTGTTGCTTTTACCTGACTCATGACCGCACTCCATGGTGGTTTAAATCAGCCCCCGCAGGGACGACAGCCACAGTGAAACACGGCGCCAAAAATGCTGAGACCTGTCATAACTGACAGTTTTGCAATCTTTAAAAGCCAGATTAATGGCTTTCCAGGCCGAGACCTCTCCCCTACCGCGAAACAGAAGGCTTTTTCTTCGGCTTCAGATATTTAGTCAACCCCTGGAACCAGATCACCAGCGCCGGGTTACCCTTGATCTGAATCGACTTGTCCTGAATCCCCTGCATAAACGCCAACTGCTTGTTCTTCGCCTGCATCGTGGCAAAGCCATACGCCGCATCTTTAAAGGCAATCGCAAACGCCGGCTCGGCATACACGCCAGACTTGCTGGTAATACGCTGATCCTTCACAAAGAAATGCCGCGCCACTTTCCCGTCCAGGGTCTGTAGCTGAAACACCAATTCCTTGTCACCCAACTGCTGTTGAAATGCAGGATTAGTCCGACTGGCCTTACCCATCAACAAACCCAGCATCCACAGAAGAAAACGAAATTTCATGCGTGCAGCCTCAAAAGGAAAATGAACGGCTGGCGGAGTGTAGCGAGTTTGGGGGATAACGACACTATCGGGTTACGTTGGAAGAAGATGTAGCGCTTTTTGGCGTCAATGACTGCCAAGTCACACAAATCGTCTGACAAAACATATCCATGTAGGAGCTTGCCGAAGGCTGCGATCTTTTGATCTTCAAGCTCCTAATCACTCCACCGTCTCATTGCTGCGCTCTGCCACTCGCGCGGGAATCTTCAACGCCTTATCCGCGTCAGTCATCAACGAGGCGTACTGCTTGTAAGCCTGTGCAGCCCGCACTTTATCTTTCAGTCCCCAGTAACTGTCCGCGAGGTTTAGATAGGCCACGGTCCGGCCGGGATTTCGGGCAATCACGGCGTTCAACAACTCGACGGATTCTTGGTAATAACCGGTTTCACCCAATAGAAACCCCAAGTCGTTAGACCAACCGGGCAACTGAGGGAAGTCATACTTTGAAGCGATGTAGCCTTCTGGGTCGCATTGGCCTGCGTTGTTGTACATCAGGAAGCTTCCCATCAACTCCCGGACCGCCTCGGTCTGCCCTTTTCGATGCAGCGCCAACGCCTTGTCGAGCTTTTCCGCGACGTCAGTCATCATCAATTTCTTGTAGTCGGCAGACTTAGGGTGCAAGTCAGACAGCTGCTCAAACGCCCTGCGCCCATCGAAAGACGCCAATGACTTTTCGCCGATCACGCCCAGAGGCATTTCTCGAACACCGACAATCGAGTGATCGCAGGCCTCATTGTTCGTTACCTGCAACACGTTTTTCAGCTCAAATTGCCTGGAGTTTTTGTTGTAGCGAAACACCAGGTTGAAGTTATAAACGGCGTTATCTTCTTCGCTGCTGACCAGTACAAGGGCGCTCCCGGCTTCGGCAGAAGACTGTTTGACCGATACGGAGTCACCTTGTATATCGATGATCTTAAGCACGCCTGCCGGGTTGCTGATTATGTTGACGCCGAAGACATCGCTCATGGCCGACGAGTATTGGCTCTTGATCAATGGCAAAGCATTGGAGGTATCCAGCAGGATGTCGTCGCCAGTGCCGTGTTCGGGTGTGATCTGCAGACGGCGGAAGTCTGCCCCGGTGGCGCCGGACAGTACAGACACGTTTTGACGGGATGCATCGCCCAATAAGCTGGCCTGCTGCTGTTTGATCACCGTTGGCGGGTTAGCGTTGGCACTCGGTTGCACTGCCTCCCCCGTACTCAGCGAAGCCGTTTCTTTCAAGGGAAGCGCGCAGCCGGCGTCACACGCCATCTTCAAAAACTCAGGCTCATCCGTCCCTTCAAACAGGTAAGTTGCCGCGCCATTGCGTTGCCCGTCGCTGTACACCGGCACACTGACCGCCAACGAACCCGCGACCGAAGGTGCGGGGGCATGATCCGCAATCGTTACCACGTTGGCTTCGACATCCTTGCAGAGCGTCTCCAGGGACGACTCCAACAGTCCCCCCGCACGGACCAACTTCGCATTGACCGGACGGCAGTCATAGCCATGCCAGTAGGGGCCAACCTGCATGGAGATCGCTAATGAAAAAATGTAGACATGCTTCAGGACGATCTCTTTACCGTCATAACTGAAGACCACCCAACGGCGCGACTTGGCGGAAGAGTAATTTTCACTGTCCAGGATGTATTGGCTGCCGGATCGATACAGCGCGTTTGTTAATATCGAGCCCGCGTCTTCCGGGGCGTCGAGCAGTCGCTTTCCTGAGCCGGCATCTAAAATAAAGCCGTCTGAATTCAAGGCAACCGAACAACTACCGGGCGCCTTGCTATAAGGCTCACAGATCGTGGCGTGGGGGAAAACCAACTCAGCGGCACCCGCGCCAAAGCTCAATAGCGCCATCAGGAGCATTGAAATCTTCAAGGTAAACAGCTTCACCACTGACACCCCTTCTCAGCAGAAGACTCAATCAACGGGTGGTGATCAAACGCATACCGCTTTTTGCTTTTAGCGTTTGTGTACGACATGCCGTAAATCAGCGCACCTTGGCGAACCATGACGTATTCACCCGTGACGGCGCCGCCAACGACTTCCACCCACGTGGTGGTGAATTGAAAAGGCCGGCCCTCGGACATTTCTTCTTGCTCAGTACTTTTGAATACCAGCGGGATCGACTCTTTGGACGTCCCATACCTGGCGCCCGCCCCGCTCCACTTGGCGGCTTCATCACGGTAGATCCTGAACTCCAACTTTATGTCTTTGCCTTCCAGGGATTGAAAACAGTCGATTTCCGTTTCCACTTCGCTGTGAGCGAATGCGGGGAAGGCCAGCAACATCAGCATCAATAACTTTTTCAAAGACAACTCCCTTGTTTTGACTAGTCCCGCACCCTTGCGTCCAGCCAGATCAAGGCTGCCCATAGGTAATCCTTTTTATTTCCAGGCTTTCCCCGCGAAGGTCTTTCGCGGTCACGCCGTAGGCTTTGATCAACGCTTCAGATGAGCCCTTGGAGCCAAACGAGCGGTAAGCATTGCTGTAGGAGTACATTTCCAACTTGCCCGCCGTTGAGTAATAGCCATGCCATTCAGGGCAAGCACCACAACCGCCGTAACCACCAATCGCGACCAGACTGCCCTTGGCGCCTTTAATGCAATCCATCGCCACCACCACATTTTCCAACATCGAGACAGTGGTGCCGTCCGTGGTCAATTGGGAGACCTTGCCGATGTCGCGTCTGAGCACTTTGCCGTTGATGTTGATGGTCTGGTCGGAGCACACCGGAATCACCTGGTCCTGCCCCTCTTGCACCGTCACCGACTGGCAAGACGAAACCAATGCCACTTCGACGCCACCGCATTGCATGACGTCGCGCTGGGTGTAGGCATCCGTTGAGGCGGCGCAGACTGACATTGCGAACAGCGCCGAAACGCTACCCACGCAAAAACGCTTAATCATGAAAAAGCCCCTGTTCTAGCATTCGCCGAATCGTTTATTCGTCCTTGATTTTCAACAGCCGGAATTCGTTGCTCACAAACTCGTAATAGCGAATCCGGTCACGATTCTTCAGCCGTTTACCCTTCAGGTCTTCTTTGGTGTCGACAGTGATGCCGGAGACGATGATCAAGTTGCTGTCGGGCTGGTAAGACAGTGTCAGCAAGTTGCCGTCGTACGCATTGGGCAAACCTGCCGCGACCTCGCCCGTCTGTGCGTCCAGCACCTCGACACACATCGTGCTGCCGCCACAGCCAACCTTGTGCAGAACGTAGTGCCCGGCGAAATTGACCTTGCCGGCGAGGGCTTGTGCTCGTGCTTCATCCATCCATTGGTTGCTGTTTTCCTGGGGCGCCAGGGCGTGGTTTGGACCGGCAAACACTTGGGTGACGTTGAAGTCCTTGAAGGATGGATCGGCGGCGAAAGACAAAGAGGCGACACTCGTCAGGACGCAACCCAATAAAATCGAAAGTCCTTTCATGCTGTAACTCCTGAGTAAATTCACTGTTCCCATTGGCATCCCTTCTCCGGAGAAAAGTCGATACTCCAGTTGTGAGAAAAGTCGTACTGCTTGCCATTCGAGACCCCGGCATTCAATCGAGAAATCCTGCACTTCGTCCAGTCCCCAACACCCATCAAAACTGAACCGGTAAATAACCTGATAACCCGTATCCGGCTTTTGCAGTTTCACCGTCGCTGACGTGTCGCTCTTGTCCACGACCTGCAGCGTCAGCCCTTGCGTCTCGCGCGCCTTCGCCTCCGGGATCAGCGGAAATACCAGCTCGCTGCGATCCAGCAACGTACTGACCTGCTTCGGCTCAGGCTCGGCGTCCACCGTGATCTGCTTCTTCATCGGGACGTGGGTGAAGGCTTTTTGAATGGCTGGGCTTTCCATGAAGTCGGCTAAAAACGCCTCGAAATTCTTCGACGGGCAGGCCAATGCCTGGGGTTCCTCAGCAGGTTCTTGCGCCAGGCACGGCTTGGCCGCGTCGACCGTTATGCCCTGAGCAATTAGTTGTTCCGCGTTGGTGCGCGAACCTTCCTGCCCCATGTTGGCCGCCGCCAGGTAACAGGCCAATGCCCGTTGCGAATCCTGAATGCCCAGCGTGCCGCGCTGAAAGGCGCTGCCGAGGTCGTTGAGCGCATAGGGCGCACCTTGCGCAGCGGACCTTTTCAACGCCGCCAGGGACTTTGCCGGGTCGGCGCAGGGGCGCGGGTCGCCATACTCGCCTTCGTCGCAATAAAACCCGGAAAGTGCATGGCTGGCCTGCGCGAGCGTTCGGGAACCTTGAATATAAAGTTCGAGGATTTTGCTGTTGTCCAGACGCGGCGCCTGCCCTGAAAGGCTGACCGACGCGGCGGCATACGCGGCCTGATCGTTACCTTGGGCGGCACCGTCCAGATAACTGTCCAGGGACGAAATATACAATTGCACATCAGCCGGATACCCCGACTCGTTCGTCAGCGCGTCATACAGCGCGCCTCGCTTGAGGGCGCGGGCACCCGGCGCAGCGCGCAGTTCCCCTTGTTGCGCGGACAGCACTTTTTCCAGTGACCAGTCTTCGACCCGCACCAATTTCCAGCAGTCGCCGAACTTGAACGTGAGGACCTTCAGCACTTCGCCTTTGCGGTCGCGGACGAACACATAGTTGGGCAACTGAACCTGCAGGCTCAGCCCGGATTTGGCGATGTAATCCGCAGACAGTTCGACCAATGATCGCGGGCTCAGCATCGGCACTTGGCGTTGCACCACCCGGGGTTTCGACCCGGTGGAAACCACTGACAACTCAATCACCGGAGAAGCGATAAAGGCTGGCTGAGTGTCAGCATTCGCCGTAAACGCGGTGACGAACTCCGCAAAATTAGCGCTGGGGCATTGCACCGCAACCGGCTCCGTCGCGAACGCCGCCGACGACATCACCGCCGCCACCAGCGCCAGGCACCCACGCTTCAAACCCGCCACAAGAGAATTCCTTTTCATCAAAAACTACTTCACCAACGTCAGTTCACCATCGCGATACAGCACCTCACACCCCAGCCACGCCACATCGACCTGAGGCAGCACCGCCGAAGGTTTGCGCAGTTCACGCAACAAGGTCGAGCCGTGGGACAAGCGCCCACCCATGCGCGCAATCACCGCCCGCGCAGCCTGATAGTGCGCGTGGCGACCGGGGTCCAGGGTGTCTTCGAGCAAAATGTCATCGCCCAAAATGCCCTGCACTTGCCCTGGATAAATCATGAATCCCGTCGCGTGTTCGGTGCCTTCGCGACCGTCCTGCCAGAAGCTGCCGTCGCGGCTGCGAATGTCGGGATGCGGCGCGAACCAGTGCGCTCGATCAGCCGCCGGCATCGCATGGTGCAGGCGAAAGAAGATTCGCATCAGGTTGTCGCGATACCACTCGCGCACTTGCAGGTAGTAACCGCGCAGGCCCGGCAGGCCGGTCGAATGAACCACACGGATCAGCCCCGACCATTGCGGGAAGGCCTGCAACGGAAGATCAGTCGACGTTGGACGCGGCGTGCCTGGATCGGTCTCCCACGGCAATCGATGCGGGCTGTTTTCAAGATCGTCATACGCCGTTGGCGGCCGCCCCAACAGATCACCGCCACTGCTGGCCAACGAGGTAGCGATGCACAAATTGCCCTGCACCACGAACACATAAAACCGGGTGAACCAATCGGCGAGTTGCTGACCGTCGGCGCCTTGTGCGATCAGCTCAGACAGTTCCTGATCGAAGCGTTGCAACCCCCTTTCCAGTGTCAGCAAATGCCCGCGCGCAATGCGTTGCATCCGTAGAAACAAGGGCAACGAACGCAGCATTCGCAATGGTCGCCAAGGCAGATGTGGCGTCGCACCGCCGACTTCACCGGCATAGCTGCTGGCAGAAATCCCCCAGTCCGCCAGCCGCGCCAGAAACAGATCATTGTTGATATACGAAGCGCCGCCAAACACCGCGGTGAATGGCTCGTTGTCCTGCAACACCCGCGAATCCCAACGCGCCATGATCGCCGGAATACTCGCCGCCGCACGCCGCTGGGCGTACTCCACGAACACGCTCGGTTGCGGCGGCAGGATCTCGGCGATGTGGGCGGCGGTCAGGTGCCGGCGCCAGCCGTAATCGCTGATCGGCCGGTATTGCAGCAGCCAGAGCTGCTGGCCGTCCCAGGCCCATTCGACGTCGCCGGGCACGTAGTGAAAGACCCGCAATACGCCTTGCAGGAAGCGCCACAACAGGTCCGCCGTCAGACCGTGGGAGGGCTTGAACGTGTCGCTGCTCCACGATTCACCGAGGCGCGAAATGATCGAGCGCTCGGGACTCACCTGGCCATCGGCCAAGGATTCGAGATGGCCTTCGACCCACTCCAGTTCCACCGACAGATGCCGCACAAACCCGATCCCGGACACCTTGGGCGTGATGAAGCGCTGCACCACCACTTCTTCCACGCCCGCCTCGCTCAACTCGGTAATGCGCGCCGGCACGTTGGTCGTCAGTTCGCGCAGGAACGTGGTGCTCAACCCTGCATTCGCCGCGTCGGCCTGGTCCTCACCATAACTGGAAGAACGCACCGCCCACGTGGCGTCCGGTTGGCTGGCAAGGAACGCAGGCAACCGCGAATCGAGAGCATCGTTGAGTGACAGCGCTGGCGGCACCGCTTGCCCGGCCAACTCGGCCAGACGCAAGCGACCTCCCTTGGTGTGCGCGACGAATCCGCGCTCGCCCGACTCCAACCACGCGGCGAACTCGGCGGGCGAGTCGATCCACGGGTAATGACCCCAGCCGGTTTTCAGGCAGACAGTCAGATCAGCACGCGCCAGAATCGCCGACCACGCCGCAGCCTGGGCGATGCCGAGCACGTTGTCCTGATCGCCCCACACCAACTCGACCGGATCGGTGATCCACTCCAGCAGCGGCAACGCCGTGTCGGCCCGCACCAAGTCCCAATGCGGCACAAACGCGCGACAACGGGCATACCCGGCGCCCATGCGCTGATACTGCGCGGGCGTCCAGGTCTGGTTAGAGAATTTGTGTTTGAACAGCGCAGGTTTATTCGCCAGCAGCCAATGAATGGTCTTGCGAATCGGCAGCGGCGACATCAGCGCCGGCAACCGTCGCTGCCACAAAAATGCCCCGACCGGCGCCAGCAACACGCTGCGGCAAAAGTGCCCTGGCTGACGTTGCAGCGCATGCAGCACCAGCAGCGCGTTGACCCCGACCGCCATGATCGCGCTGCCCTGAACCGTCATCGCCAGCAACGCCTGAGCGTACGCCGCGAGGTCTTCGCAGGGCGCCTGTGGATTGTCGCCGAAGCCCGGCAATTCGAGCGGCACCACCTGATAACGCTGAAAGTGCGGCAGCGCGTCATCCCACCAATCAGCGGCGCCACCGTTGCCGGCCAGCAGGTACATCACAGGCTTGTTCATGAACAAATCCTCAAGCCAGATCGCGCAGGGCAGCGTCGAGGGTCGGGTAACGGAAGGTGTAGCCCGCCTCGGTCAATCGGCTCGGCACCACCCGTTGACCGTCGAAAAACAACTGCGCCATCTCACCGGCCAGCGCGCGCACCGGCGCTGCGGGAATGTGGAACCACACCGGACGCTTCAGGGCTTTGCCGACGCGCTCGGCGAACACGCCTTGGCTTATCGCATCCGGCGCCACCAGGTTGTACGTGCCGCTCAGACTGTTGTCGTTGAAGGTTCGAGCGATCACCTGCATCACATCATCGCGGTGCACCCAACTCATGATCTGCTGACCATCGCCCATGCGTCCGCCGAAGCCCAAACGAAACGGAATCAGCAACGGCAACAATGCGCCGCCCGGGCCGAACACCACGCCCAGCCGCAACACCACCTGACGCACGCCGAACCCGGTCGCCGGTTGTGCAGCGGCTTCCCACTGGGCGCACAACTCGGCCATGAAACCGTCGCCCTTGCTCGCGCCTTCATCCAGGCTTTCGCTGGCATCACGCACGCCGTAATAGCCGATGGCCGAGGCCTGCACCCACAGCGCCGGTTTATGTTTGGCGTTCTTCAACCAACTCATCAGCGCTTCGGTGGTATTGACCCGACTGGCGATCAATTGCGCCTGACGCTTGGCACTCCAACGCGGCCCGGCGACCGGCGCGCCCGCGAGGTTGATCACCACATCGAAGGTTTCGTCATAGCCAAGTTTGCTCAGCGATCGAACGCACCGGGCGCGCCCGTCGAACAGGTACGCGGCCTTCAACGGATCACGCGCCAACACGCTGACCGTGTGGCCAGCATCGAGCAATTGATTGACCAGCACTTCGCCGATAAACCCGGTGCCGCCGGTCACCAGCACGCGTTTATAAGCACCACCCGCGAACGGGTTAGAAGGTTTGCCCTCGCGCTGCATGCGCAACGCCGCCAAGCCATCGCGAATTCCCGACGCGGTAACACCGACGGCGAACAACGTCAGCAACCAGCCACGCCAGCCGAGATCAATCGCGGACAGGCCCGTCGGCAGACTCGCCCACTGCGCCAGTTGCACGCCATACAACGCGAAAAACGCCCCGCCATTCACCGCCAACACGGTGTGCATGATCCGCTCGATGGCCGGCAGTTTGCGGCTGCGATCCTCGACCACGAAATCCCACAGCGTCAGGCAAATTTCCAGGGCAAACAGCAGCGCAATCACAATCGCCCATGTGCCCTGAAACGCCAGATGCGCCATGCCGAGAAACAGAATCCCGTAGAAACACGACCGCAGCGCATGGATCGACAACTCCAGCCGCGCACTGTGCCGATACGGCAGCGCGACCGTCAGTTCGTGGTGATAAATAGTGTCCAGCGCACCCAGAATCGCCTGGGCAATCAGCAGCGCGACCGCCCAATCCAGAAGAGAAAAATCAGGCATGGTCGGCGTCACTCGGTGTGATGTTTGAAGAGGCGGTGCGGCGGTCGTGGCAATAGAGCCAGAACAGCGGCGGCAATAAAGTCAGCAGTGCGAAACCGTCAATCCACAAGTTCACCCAGAGCTGCGCCGTCAGGGAAAACCACATGTCTTGCGGCGCCCAGATCACGATGCCGGCGATCAACCAACCCCACGCCATCGGAGTTTTCAGGCGATTGCCGATGCGCACGAGGGCGAACATGTAGAGGGAATAGCTTTGCAGCGTCGCACCGAACACGGCGAGCCACCAGAGTTGTTGCTCGCGGGCGGCGCGCGGTGGCAGGTCCGTCCAGAAGGCGAAGTCGACGTTTTGCAGGTAGACGTCGAGCCATCCTGAAGGGCCGACCCAGGTCAGGATGATGCTGACGAACAAATGCACCAAGGCCGCGGCGGACAGCCAGGCAACCAGGGCTTTGCGAAGCGTGTTTGAAGGGACTGGCATTCCGTGTCCTGAGGTCTTCCTTGAGGGGCGCAAGTCTAAAGGAAAACGCAAGGCTTAGTGATGAATCACCGAGCCCGTTTCGCCTCAGACCGTGGAACCGGGGCCTCGACTAACAACCGTCGGCATCACCGCACAGAACCCAGCCGCGAATAGCTTTCCCCTTCGGCGTTTTGAACATGATTTTCAGGAACCCGGCCTCAGCCCCTTCCTGCAAGACCGAATCGCCATTGATCAGATACATCTTCGTCACCTCGGCTAAAACCGGCGAACTGTAAATCGAGGTCTTTTTATTGATCGTGAGCTTCACCTCGTCGCCCGCTGCCCAGTGTTTGTAGGCGGCGGAGTTGAGCTTGGCGACGATGGCATCGGCGGTTTTGTAGGGGAACGTGTAGACCAACTCCTCAGACTCGGCATCGCGCGCAATATCGTCGCCATTGCCGAAGTAGGTCGACAGTCGCTCATCTCTGACGTAACCCGCTGGCGCGTTGGCGTAGACGTGAACGGTGTAGTAATCGCCCAAGTAATTAACGCCGGTATCGGCTCTGATTCCGACCGCGTGAATGATGATTAGCTCGGGTTCTGCACCGGGTTTGGTCGTGGCTAAGAAAGCGGCTTTGACCGCGCCCGTGGCCGCCAAAAATGGTAGCCCCGCGATGTTCTTTTTAGCGCCGTCAGCACAATTCACAAAATCGACGTCGATGGCCACGTCATCGGGGTCTTGGGACTCGTTTTCGGGCAGTTTGGTGTAGTTGAAAACGATGGTGCCTGAGTCGGTGTTCAGCGCTGGGAAGGCTTCGCTTTTTGGGGGTTCGCAGGTGATTCGGGCCAGGAGTTTTTTCAAGTCGGAAACGCCTTCTTCATAAAAGGTGTTGCACTGCGAAACCACGACAAAACCCTGGGCTGTTTCTGCTTGAAGTGTGTTGCAGGTTAATGAAAACCCCTCAACATCATCCGGGCCAGGGTAGATAACGTTTTTCATGTCCAACAGCGTCCAGCCTCGCTGCTTCATTAACGCTTTTGCGGTGGGCGCAGCGTCCGAAAACTCTTTGAGTTCCTCAGCATGAGGCACTTCGATCAGCTTGTTGTAGCGCCGTGCACTGTCGATTCCGACAACCGCCAAAATATCCTGCAGGTTTTTCCCGGAGACGACGTAGGTGGGGAGGTTGTCGAAGTCGTTGGTGGACCCGGGTTCGTTGCGGGGCACGAGTTTCAGGATGTTCACGTTCCCTTCCTGCACGCAGCTTGCGACTTTCAGGTCTGTTTGCGGGACATCGAACGGGCAAGGTTGGTCTTCAGCGAATGCATTCGCGCCACCCAGGAACAGGCTCAGTACAAAAGCAGCCTTCAGCGCTGCGCCGAAGCCACGCTGTTTCAAAAAACAATCCATGTCGATCACTCGAAAGCCCTTGTTTAAGCGGTGCGCTGGTTGCGTTTAAAAGTGTTGGATCATCCGCTTACATTGCCTGCAAAACCATCGGATATTTCCTTCGATACGCGGGGGTGTTCGTGAACTAGGCGTCGTTTGCGTTCACCGATAACCTCTTCTCGTCATCGCAAAAAACGGTGACCCAGACGTGCAAGTCCGGAATTGGTACACATCGGTTATGGCTATTCATCGAGCGTTTTCTTATGCTCGCGAATCGTTATGGCGGCTGTGTGTGGGAGACCTTCGGGTCTGCCGGTTTACCGATTCCGGTCTTGCACACCTATACACAGCTGCCACCCCATTCGAAGTGCGAGCGAATGGTGATAGCTCAAAAAATCGGTGCCATTAATGATCAAACCAACACCAAACCCACCCGACGACTTATCCACATCCCCCTACGAATCCCTCGATTCCAGAAAACTTCACGAAGCCGCCGAACGCGCCCTCGACTACCACCTCGGCCCAAACCCCGAAACGAAAACCAAGCCCAAGCCCCGCAAAGGCGCCCTATTCACCGCCTCCTCCGACCACCAAACCGAAACACTATTGGCCAATGCATCCGAAGACCTGCTATCCATCAGCGCCATCGCTGCAGATCTGGCCGACGACGTGGAAGGCACACGCCGCTCGGTAGCGTTGGCGCTGAGTCGATTGGCAGATGGGGTGCATCTGATGGTGGAACGAGCACTGGATCAGATTGATTCGCCGGATCCGGGGTCGCGCCAAGCTAAGGCGTAAACGCAACAGAAGAGCGCGCTTAAACGGCG
This sequence comes from Pseudomonas nunensis, assembly GCF_024296925.1. Lineage (NCBI taxonomy): Bacteria > Pseudomonadati > Pseudomonadota > Gammaproteobacteria > Pseudomonadales > Pseudomonadaceae > Pseudomonas > Pseudomonas nunensis. The sequence continues at coordinate 6,405,039 of NZ_CP101125.1, read as the reverse complement.
CGCTCTTTGATAAGTATCTAGACGGGTTCGGTAAACCGCATTCCAGTCCAGCTCACGCACGTTTCGGCGCGCTGCATTTCAGCTCTTTGATTGCCGAACCCTGAATCGGGATTACACATTCGCGGTGTTCCTCGCCATTTCCACGAAGTTCCGTGAGGCTTAGCGTCAGGTGCAGCCCATCAGCAGCAAACACATACCCATCAAACCCAGCATCGGCATAACCGTCCCAAAACGACTTGCCATCAAAGCTGCAAAAACGGGCGGACGACAGCACCCTCCACCCTCCGTCAGGTGCAAGGATCTGGACGTTGAGGCACGGGCTACCGAGGATATTTACATAACGAGACACCACGTCACCGAAGCGACTGATACCGGCGCTTGAAACCTTGGTGAAGTTGATCTCATCGCCCGAACCATCAGTCACAATCCCGTCCAGATAAGCCGAGCGCTCCTGACTCATTCTGGTAATGCAGTTATTAATCGTCGTGGTATGCGCCGCTACGCCGGACTCGATATTCGTGGCTTCGAGCGGGCAATTGGTGTCCCGCAATTTGATCCAGGCACGTTGGGCGTCTTTGGCCAAGGCCATGAAGGCCTTCCCTTGCTCGGGGTCCGCCTTTTGCTGAGATTCAAGCCGCACTAGCAATTTTTTGTAGCTGGTATTGAGTTTCTCATCAGCGGTTTTGCGGGCGATTGCGGCACATTTATCGACCTGTGCGCTCGCGGTGATGACCTTGCAATCTTCTTCGGAAAAAACGACTGAAGTCGCTAGGAGTCCGATTATGAGTACCCCAAATCCACTGAATGATTTCACGTTTCAGTCTCTAATTTAGGAAATTGGGACAGATTTATTTTTAGAAGTAAATAAATCTGCCCAGAAAAAACTTAACTACGGCCAGAGCGCCCATCAACAATTAATGCAATCGCTCCTCAACGCGCGCGGGAACCTTTTTTTCATTCCCTTTCTTTAGCATGGAGTCTCTATAGTCTGCATAAAATGATATAGCCTCTTCCTTCTTACCCAAAGCCCAAAGAGAGTCAGCAATATTAAGCTTTAATGGAACACGATCAGGAGCAAAACTTAACAACTTATTGTAAATTTGCATCGCCAATAGATGTTCACCGCCCTGGGCAAAATAGAACCCAATATCATTATATTCGGAGATATTTTTTTCTGGCGGGTAGCATGCCATATAGGAAGGGACACCCATAAAAATCCAATCTCGCAACGAGCTTGCCCGGAACTCATCGGAGGATAAATTAGAGACTTTTGATATCAACTGTCGAGGAGAAACTCCTCCTTTAGAAAAATTAAAAATTTCTCCTTCCGCAACTTTCCAGTTCTGCCCCTGCCATGCACCATCACATTGATTTACCGAGCCAATGTTCTCTACACATCCGCTTTCAAGAGACACTACATCACAGTATGCTTGTTCGGAGATTATATTCTTACCTTGTTCATCAACAGTCTCTCCGGCATTTGTTCGTTGCACTATCACATATTTTTTATCAGGGGAAACCATATCAACGTCGGAGTTACCTACGACCCCCTCCTCTGATGGCCCCGTTTTATTTGGAAGCGCGTATAACCTGAATGTTCCGCCGCTTCCTTTATATTCGATGTCGCTCCAGCCTCCATATTTTTTGTCAAAACTTCTAAACATCAACGAGCTTTGCTGAACTCCATCAATAACCAAAGATTCCTCACCCGCAGAACACGGACGAACAACCAACAAAAACAATAATGACACAACTTTATATTTATCAAACATTTAGAGCGTCCTTTATTTTTTGGTACCTATCTTCCGGCTCAGTCATTTCGGGACGATCCTTACCGTAAATCTCTACAATTTTAGATTCATATGCTGCATGGTTATCACCCCAAGTTGAAACATCCTTACTAACACTTGGATTCAGCTTGAAAAATTTATCTAAAGCTCGTCTAATATTTCTAACTACATTACCAGGCCTATTGACCCGTTCATCCAGAGCCGTAGCGCGGCCAAGCTCGGATAGAAAAAGCTGGCCAACCGTAAAGTGATATGTTTTGGGTACGAGGAGAAGAACTCCTCTCAAGCGGTCTATAAAATCTAAAATTTGAACTTCAACAAATGAAGGAGAGCCTACAGCGCAAGACAGAGCCGACATTGGTTTGCATTGAACTACCCCCCCGAAAGTCCCTTCGTTGCAGCCTAGGCGTAGCGTTTCTCTAAGAGTGTCTCCTTCAAGCTTTTCTCCGCCTGAAAACTGCGGATTTTGATAGTACATTTTTGACACGCCTGATGCGTTATAGACATACCAACCTTGACTTTCAAACAGTTCCAAATACTCATCGGGGTAAAGATTTTTTAATCTTTCGACCTGAGTGGGGAACTCACCTGCACCATCCGGACTCATCGTTTTTTGCATCGCGCCTGCACTTACGATTTCGCTATCATAAGCCTGCACGGAATTTATCGCCCCTTCGTTTTCGCACATAACAGAAATAATTTTTTTCTCAGATGCTGTTACTTGCCCAGAACTTTCAAGAGCACTCCATTGGGGGCAATCACCCAACTTCCCCTCTCCAAATACGATAGGTCCATAATGTGTTTTCCAACGTGTAACCTTCACGGTGGGATTACAATCACATCGTTTTTTCCGATCAAAATTTGCTATTAACCCTATTCCATGTATATGCCAAATCCTTCCGTCCGCACTAAGCCCCTCCTTTCCTGCAAGATCATTCCACCAAGCCAACGTCTCAATCCGTTTCTTCTCAGCAACCCAATTCAGATTGGGGTGGGCGGCTGTATGTCCCATCAATTCATCTAGCGCATCCCACTTCTCGGCTTTAAAGAGCCACTCACTTTCATATTTCGTTGCTAGCATTGAAATAGATTGCGCAAACCAAGGTTTGGCCAATGCCGCACGAATCTCGTTGACGGTAAGTTTTTCGTTCTTATCGGTATCAATAATGCTGTACAGCCTTTCCTTGACAGGTCCATTAGTGGACGCGCTGACCTTGGGGACAAACGTAACCTTTTCGTCATCAGTAAGCAGGTTTAGATCGTGGTAATAGGCCGCCAGATGATCAGTATTGCTAGATTTTTCCTCAACAAATTCGAAGCCTTCCCATTCCCACGGATTGTGGCGAGTAGTCATCAAATCTTGTTCACGCAGCCACCCGCTGATGGGATTACCTTGGTCGTCGCCCAGCAAGCCTTCTAGGTGCCACCACCGGATGGCTCCTTCCTTGATTTTCTTTTGGGCTGGCATTGCCTCCAGCACGCTGGCGGGTATAACCAGATCATAACCAATCAACACCCCATCATCATTGACCTTGGGCGGATTACTGCTAGTGATGTCAGCACGGTGGGTAATAAGTTTGGTGCCCTTATAAGCCTTCATCAGATTTTTCTGATCCGCAGACATGGCTCCAGCTTTGCTTTGGCTTTGAGTAACGAAGGAGGGAATGTCCTCACAACAAAAGACTTCGAAATGCAGCAAGTTTTTTGGCGACGCATCTGAATGACTCTGATACTTCCCTATATGCCCCAAAACTTGGCCGGCCTTTATCTTGAATGGCGCACTCAAGGAAATGACGCTTCCAATTGGACTATGAGGTGCACTCATTGGCTCAAGCGATCCCGACCAAACGAAACCAGGTAATTTTCCATCCGTACCTAGCGTCAAAGCAGGGTTCGATGAACCACTTACAATCTCTACTAATTTTTTAAAATTATTCGGCGTTGCGTCATCACCGAGTCTTATTTGCGTACCCGGAGGAAGATGACTGAGAGGCAGTCCGGCTGTGTGGGCACTACGTACGTTGGCGCCATGCTGTGCGCCTCCGGGCACCGAGTCTGGGGCGTCATTACCTACGAGGTATTTGTCATCTCCCTGGTTTGTGAGTTGTCCCTTAAATACCCAGCCTGTGTCGGCGGGTAATCCAGCGACTTCAGGGGTGACGCTGACAATCTTCACCCACTTTTCAGAGGCTGGTGCAGGTTGAGTCAACACAATAGTTCCACGCGGCAATACCGCCACGACTGGGTGCTGCCCAGAGTTGCCGCTACGTACCCGGAGGCCTAAGGCTTTGTCTGGCGCACTCGCCTTAACCTTATATAGGCCTTTCCCCCAGAAGCCTGGAGGCGTCAACGTCGGATTTTTCTTATAGTTATCCCAATCGAGCAAGTGCATATACAAGCTATAAAAAGTTAGGCTCGGCCCAGTTGCTGGCGATGCACCGGGCGCCGCACCCTGCGCCGGAGGTGGTACGGGAGGTGCGGGGACTTCAAGTCGGTGCTTAACCAACACAAACCCAGTTGAATAAATTGATTGCGTCGATCCGTAGTCGGACTTTGGGTAAGACTCATCAATTCGATAAGCCACGACCTCACCATCAGCAATGCATTTGACCTCAGTCAAGTCCTTCGCCAAACCAGTATCTTCGTCAAAGTGAATGCCACCATGCCAAATACCGTTGGCACCTATGGGGTAGTAACCATCTTTAGCCTTCGCCAACGCCATATAAAACTGCTGTGGATCAGTCCCTTCTGCGGCCGCCATTCTCAAGGGATACGACCATTTTTCTACTTTGCTAGTTGTCTCAGTCATTGCTAATTACCTGAACCCTGATCCCTGGAGGCATGCGCCGTTAGTATCTATCAGCCAGAAAAATTGAACATTCTGTGCGGCTTGCGTTTGACCTGTTCTTCCTGCGCATTCATCAACGCCTGATCCATCAAACTCCCCGCCTTATCCTGATCCGCAGCCCCCGGCAGCACCGGCGGTTTAATCCCGATCCCCGTGCCAGACCCAGCCGACCCACCAGCGTTGATTTTGATAACGGGCCCAACAACCGTAATCCCACCCGCATCCAGCTTGATAAAGCTCCCACCCGCCTTCACGGTGAGCTCCATCCCAGCCTCAATAACAATCTTGTCCCCAGCCTTCAGATGTATCTCTTTCCCGACACTCGTCAGCTGCGCAGTCCCCAACTTCACATGCTGGTTCTGCCCAATCGTCAGGTGGTCATCCATCCGCGTCTCAGTCTTGCGATCCGAAATCGTGGTGCGATGTTCTTCCGCCTTTAGCTCGGTGTAGGTGTTCTTCTCCACCGTGTCGTGACGTTCATTTCCCACGCGAATTTTCTGATCATGCTCAATGTTTTCATCCCAATCGCGCTGGGCATGCAGGTAGATCTGTTCCGCGCCTTTTTTGTCTTCGATCCGCAGTTCGTTGTATCCACCGCCGCCCGGTGAGCTGAGGGTTTTGAACACGGTGCGGGTTTTGTTCACCGGCAGTTCGTAGGGGACGAGGTTTTCCTTGTGGTACAGGCACCCGGTCACCAGCGGTTGATCGGGGTCGCCTTCGAGGAAGGTGACGAGGACTTCCATGCCGATGCGCGGGATGGCGATCGCGCCGTAGCGGTCGCCGGCCCAGCTTGAGGAGACGCGCATCCAGCAGCTGGTTTTGTCGTCGGCCTGGCCTTCGCGGTCCCAGTGGAATTGCACTTTGATGCGGCCGTATTGGTCGCAGTGGATTTCTTCGCCTTTGGGGCCGGTGACCATCGCCGTTTGGCTGCCGAGGACGCGGGGTTTCGGATGTTCCAGCGCCGGGCGGTAGAACACGGCCCACGGCGTGGCGAGGAAGCGGTTGCGGTAGCCCTGGTGGAAGTCGTCTTTGTTGTCGGTGGTGTCGCTGGGCACCGATTCTTCCAGCACTTGCGGCTGTTTGCCTTCGTGGAATATTTCGGTGAGCAGCCAGAGGTCGTTCCACTCGGTACGCGGGTGGTCGGACATTTCCAGGAAGTGGCCGCTGATCAAACGTGTCTGGTCGCCCCAGCCTTCGGCTTGTTGGTAGTCGGCGCGATGGCGTTCGAGGGCGCGTTGGCTGAGGAATTTGCCGCGCGCGCGGTCGATGAAGCGGCCCGGGTAGTCATAGTCTTCCAGGTCCGGTTCGGTGCTTTCGCCGTCGGGTTTGTACGCTGCTTCAAGTTGCAGGCGCGGCTTCTCAAAGTCGTAGTCGCGACGGGTCGTGCGGCTGGTGCGGGTTTCCAGGCGTAGCTTGAAGCCTTTGATCACCGGCTCATCTGCGACCAAACCGCTGCCTTGCACATACGCGGTGGGCTGGCCGAGTTTCGGGAACACGGTCTGGTCGTCGCCGAATACCAGCAAATGAGCTTTTTCGCTGTGCTGGAAGTGGTAGTGAATGCCTTCTTCTTCGCACAAACGCTGCACGAAATGCAGGTCGGTTTCGTCGTACTGCACGCAGTAGTCGCGGTCCGGGCATACGACGCTGAGCTGGAAGCTGTAGGCATTGGCCTTGATGCCGTGCTCGTCGAGGATCAGCGCGATGATTTTCGGCGCCGACATTTGCTGGTAGATGCGCTGGTTGGTGCGGTGGTGCAGGTATTGCAGTTGCGGCACCAGGGAGATTTTGTAGCGGGTCAGGCGTTTGCCGGCATCGCCTTGGGCGACGCGGTAGATCTGGCCGTGGATGCCGGAGCCTTGCGGGTCGAGGGCGAGGAAGGCCTGTTTGTGCAGGAGTTTTTCCAGGTCCAGGTCCGGGTTTTCGCTGACCAGTTCGAGGTCGAAGCGATACGGCTGGCTGATGCCTTCGGTGCCGGTGAACGACAGCACTTGCAGGTCGCCCACGTAATCTTCGACCGTGAGGCTGAAGTGCGTTTCGTTAGCGGGGTTGAACATTGTTTGCTCCCTGTTCGGCAGTCATCCGTTACGCCCGCAGTCGCAGGCGTTGCAGCAAAGACGAAGTGGCGCCCATGGCGCTACGTAATTGGGCGGCGCTGATGGTTCGATCAGCCGCGTTGAAGGTCAGCGCTTTGCGCAAGGCTGGCCAGCAGTGTTTCGGTAGATTGCGGGGGGCGTGCAGTTCGCGCTCCAGGCGTTCGTCGCGGGCCTGGGTCGAAGGCAAGCGGCGGAACGGGTGTTTGCCGCCGGCCAGTTCGTAGAGCACGCACGCCACGCCGTAAACGTCAGCGCTGGCGGTCAGTGGCTGGCCTTCGAGCAATTCCGGGGCGGCGTAGCCTGGGGTCCAGGCGTTGAAGCGGCTGCGGCTCAGGTGCGGCAGGCCGGGCAGGATGCCCTCTTCAGCCTGGCCGAGGCCGAAGTCGAACAGGCGCACGCCTTCTTCGCTGAGCATCACGTTGCTCGGCTTCATGTCACCGTGCAGCACGCCGCGAGCGTGGGCGTAGGCCAGCGCGTCGAGCAGCGGCAGCGCGATGTCGCGCAGTTCTTTCCACGGCAGGCCCAGGGGCCGCTCGCAGAGTAATTTGTCCAGGGTCAGCCCACGCATGAGTTCCATGGTGATGAAGGCGCGCTGGCAGTCGGTGTCGACTTCAAAGGTGTGAAAGCGCAGCACGTTGTCGTGGCGCAGGCGTCGGGTCAGGGCGAACTCGCTGTAGAGCAAGGCACTGGCGTCCGGCGATTCGGCAAATTCTTCGCTGAGGATTTTCAGCGCGATGTAAGGGTCGGGATCGCCGAACTGTTCGCTCAGCAAGTCCCGTGCGCGGTAAACCGCGCCCATGCCACCGGCACCGAGCAGGCGCTCGATGCGGTAACGGCCCGCCAGCACGTCGGGCAATTCACCGACGCTGGCCCGGGTCGGCGCCAGCGCGGGTGAAGCCGGATTGGGCTTGGCGAACGCGAAGTAGGTCAGGTTGTTGTCCTGCTCTTCGCTCACCAGCAGGTCGTCGATCGGTCGCATGAGTTCAGTCATTGGCGGATCACCACGGCAGTCAGGTTGTCCCGGGCCGAGCCACGCAAAGCGCCGTCGAACAGACGCTCCAGCGCAACGTGCGGCGCGGTCAGGCTCAGGGCGTTGCCCAGGGCATCGCTGCTGAGCCCTTGGTACAAACCGTCGCTGCACAACAGGAACGTATCGCCGGGGTAAACCTCGAGTTCGAGCACGTCCAGCGTCAGCACATCGGCCGCCCCGACCGCACGGGTCAGGGCATGGGCCGATGGATGGGCGCGGGCGTCTTCGACACTCATGTTTTGCTCGTCGATCAGTTGCTGTTGCAGCGAATGGTCCTTGGACAGCTGATACAAGCGCTGGCCACGCCACATATAGCAACGGCTGTCGCCGGCCCAGATGCAGGCCGCGCGACTGCCTTCCACCAGCAGCGCCACCACGGTGCTGCCCATGATGCTGTCGTGGCGCCCGGCGGTGACGGTCAACTCCTGGCCCAAGCGGCGATTGATCCAGTGCAAGCACTGGCGAATGCCTTTGAGTCGTTCGTCGAAGTCTTCCTGCACCGGCAATTCCGCCAGGCTGGCGACGATCAACTGGCTGGCGATGTCGCCACCCTGATGACCGCCCATGCCGTCCGCGACCACCCACAGCCCGTGCTGTGGAGCGTCGAGGAAAGCATCTTCGTTGCGCGCCCGAACCTTGCCCGGATCGGTACGCGCAGCGCTGCGCCAGGGACTGGCAACCAGCATCAGAGTTGCACCGGCATACGGAAGGTACGCAGCACGCCCATGTCGAACGGGTTCGGCGTGCGTTGGCTCGACAGCAGGTAGTTGGCGCGCAGGCCACCCACGTCCGCTTTCAGGACCAGCACATCGCGACCGTTCAGGTACTCGGTCTGCATCAGGTCGAACAGACGGAACAGCGACCATGGGCCGGTGTTCTTCTCGATACCGATCGGGCGACCGACCATTTTGTCGAGGACCAGGCTGGTGCGACCGTCTTCAGCATCGGTCGGCCATTTGAAGGCCATCGGCAGGATCGGACCGTGACGGTATTCCATGGTCTTGTCGCCAAACTTGAACTCGGAACGGCTGACGGCCGGGTCGAGGGTGTACGGCTCCAGTTTGAACTGCACTTGCGGCTCGGCCGGGTTCTCGGCGAAGAAGCTCTGGCGAATGGTTTGCGCCGCGGCCATCTGGTCGAGGTAGACCTTGGAGATCGGCAGGCTGTGACCATCGACGCTGCGCATGCGGTAGTTGCCCGGATCGCCGCTGACGAAGGGACGCATGTAGGTGTCGAAGAAGCGATCGACGATGCCCTGGGCCTTGAAGAACTCGCGGAAGTCGCTGATCGCCACATCACTGGTGCTGTGGGCGCTGAACGGATAGCGCTTGTTGATCGCCTTGCCATAGAAACCGTACAGCTCGCTTTGGTAGCGCTGGTTCAGGTACTGGTAGGAATCGTTGAGCACCAGACGCCAGGTGTCTTCGGCCAACACGTTGAACCAGACACTGACTGGACGCGGCAAACGGTTGGACGCATTGCGCAAGTTGCTCAGCGCATCACGCTGGGCGCCCATGCGGGTCTTGGCCATTTCGAAAGCAGCCTGTTCCGGCGAACTGGCGCGGGCCAGGCTTGCGACTTGCAGTTGCAGGTCGTTGAGCGCGGTCAGTGCCGGGGTCAGATCAGCAGCCGGGCCGTTGTTGTCATCCAGCAGACGGTGCAGTGGTTCGAAGCGCCGTTGCAGGGATTTCTTCGCGGTGTCCGGCAGGTTCTTGGCGGCGGCCATGTCGGACGCCTTGTCCGCCACGGCGGACGCCAGTTTGCCAACCTTGCCCAACTTGCCTTTCTGATCGGCCAGCGCGCCAGCGGCGTCAGCGGCTTGATCAACCGGCTCGGCATCTGCCGGGAACCGGGTGTTCTCGCGCACTTCCACCAGCAGTTGCAGGACTGGGGAGTTGGCCGAGGTCAGGCCCGCCAGTTGCTCGGCGCCCTCGCTGAAGTCGCTGATCGCCGGCAAGGCAACCTGGCCCACGGCTTCGCTCCAGAAGTTGGCGTAGTCGCGGAAATACAGTTGTTCCAGTTCGACCATCAGGCGACGCAAGTCCATGCCGCTGATGCCCGAGCCTTCGCCCAGCACCCAGTTGTCACGCAGCATATCGCTGACCAGCGTAGCGCCCTGCACCGAGAAGTACTGCTGATAACCCTGTTGGGTGTAGAACCCCGGGATCACATAGTCAGTACCGACAAACAACGAAGCCTGCGGCCCCATGTGTTGGCTCAAACGGTATTCCGGCAGGTTGCGGGCCTGCTCGCGGAGCATCCGGTAAACCACGTTGGCCAGGGACTCGCTGCGCAAGACCTGACGCGCCTGGGCCACCAGTTGATCGTTCAGCGGGTAGATAAACGGCTGCTCCAGCAAACGCTCGAAGTGCGTGTTCAAGCCGTTCTGCACCGCAGTGTTGCCGGTGTAACGCTGGGACCACTCGGTGGCGACCCAATCCTTGAGCCAACCGGCGTCGCGGCGATCCTTCATGTTCAGCATCAGGTACGCACGCAGGCTGTTGAGCAAGCGCTCGCGGTCCTGCATGTTGGCGCGGATCTGCCCTTCCAGCAGGGTCGCGACCCGTGGCAACAGCTGCGCTTGAAGCTCACGCTCGTAGGCGGCCTTGACCACCGGGTTAGACTCTTCGCCCTGATACAGACCGCCACGTTCGTGGTAACTCACGTCGCCCTTTTTCGGGAACACCTGAGTCGCCGCGTAGCTGCTGTCGAGGGTTTTCAGCACTGCCATGGAATCATCACGCGGGGTCAGTGCCGAGCGTGATTGGGTCCAGTTTTGTGCCAGGGTCCGCAGGTTTTCCAGACGCTCGTAGTTAGCGGAGAAACCGCCAGCCCAGAGCATGCCGAACAGTGCCAACGCCGCCAGTGCGCCCACGTACAAGGCACGCTGGCCCCAGTGGATGCGGCTGCGTTCGCGCTTGTCCAGGCCAGCCAGATCGGCTTCCGGGAAAATCACGCGGCTGAGCAAATGGTGAATGAAGCGCGAACGACCACTGCGCAGGGTCGGCAGCACGCCAGAGTTGATGCCCAGATTGGCGCCGATGCCGGCGGTGGTCTGGTCCATCTCTTGAGTCAGGTGCGGTGCGCTGGTCAGGTAGAAACCACGCAACTGGCTGACACGCTGATAGCGGTTGCCGGTGAACGCCATGTCGACGAACAGGCACAGGCGCTCGCCGATCTGCCCCAGTTGATGCGGGAAGTCGAGGATGCGGCCACGGCGCTGGGTGTCGCGCTCCTGGTGCATGCGCATGATCACTTGGCTGTTCAGGCGACGCAGCAGCTCTTCGAACTCGGCGCGCAATACCGCCACGTCGGTGCCGCTTTGCTCTTTGCGGAAACTGGTGCCGAGCACCTGATCGCTTTCTTCGCGGGTCAGTTGATCGAAGAACTCGTCGAAGCCGAGCAGGCGATCAGCCTTGCTCAACACCAGGTAAACCGGCACATCGACGTGCAGCTTTTGATGCACATCCTGCAAACGCGCACGGACCTGGCGTGCCAGGGTGTCGAGGTCTTGCTCGCTGCCGCCCAGCAGGGTTTCCACCGGAATGGTCACCAGCACGCCGTTCAACGGACGGTTGCGGCGACGCTTGCGCAGCAGGTCGAGCAAAGTGCTCCAGGCGCTGCCATCGACTTCGGCATCCGGCTGGGTCAGGTAACGGCCAGCGGTGTCGATCAGGACGCCATGGTCGGCGAAGTACCAGTCGCAATGACGGGTGCCGAGGGTGTCGCGGGTCAGTTTGCGGTCGATCTTGTTGATTGGAAACTCAAGGCCCGAGAAGTCCAGCAAACTGGTCTTGCCGCTGCCCTGTGGACCGATCAGCAAGTACCAGGGCAAATCACTGCGCCAGCGCTCGCTGCGACCGCGATACAGGCTCGAAGTCTTGAGGGTTTTCAGCGCGTCCTTGAAACGCACTTTCAGTTCTTTCTGCTCTTCGTCGATCAGCTCTTCACGGCGGATACGATCCTGGCCGTCTTCGGTGTCTTCGATGGCTTTCTTGCGAACACCCGCGCGCCAGCTGACGAAGACCATGGTCAGGCCCCAGATCAGGAACAGCACACTGATGGTCAGCAGGCGGGAGGTCGAACCTTCCCAGAACTTGTAGTCATCTACGGCCAGCAGCGGCCCGACGAACCACACCAGCAGCGCGAGGAACAACACCACCAGCAGGGTCCAGACCCAGGTCTTGCGCAAGAATGCGCCGACTTTCTTGAAAAACTTTTTCATCACACGTCCCTGTTTACGGCTGCGACTGCGGCTGGACCGCGGCCGGATCTAGCTGCTGATAAGGTTGCAGAACGGTTTCGCGTTGCTCGCCCAATACCCAGGCAAAACCCGAATACATCACCACCAGGCACACCAACGTGAACAGCACCACCATCCACGCCGGCACGATGCGCACCAGGCTGCGGCGCTGATCGTTCAAGCCTTCCCAATGCGGCGACAGTTCGCGAGGCACGTCGCCGCGCAGTTGACGAATCTGGCGATACAAGGCGTCGCGGATACCTTCGAGCTCGAGCATGCCGCGGGCTTGCACCCGGTACTTGCCTTCGAAGCCCAGGGACAGGCACAGGTACATCAGCTCCAGCATCGGCAGGTGCTTGACCGGGTTTTTCGACAGGCGATCCAGCAGCTGGAAGAACTTCTCGCCGCCGAAGGTTTCGTTGTGGAAGCTGCTGAGCAGGCTCATCTGCGACCACTCGCTTTCGTTGCCCCACGGCGTGGTCACGACGGCTTCGTCGACCACGGTGCAGAGCACGTAACGGGCGGCCATCACCTGGCTGCTTTCGGCGCCGTTGTGCAGCGCGCGCACTTCAAACAGCTTCAGCGCGGAGGTCAGTCGCTCGTTGAGCGCGTACATATCTTCGCGGGTGTCGCTGTGCTTGAGGCGAACCACTTCCGACAACAGGTCAGAGCCTGCGGCCACCAGCGAATTGAGACTGATGTTGAACGCTTCGGCCGGACGCAAACGCGCGGCGTAGATCATGCGTTCTTCGAGCTGTTCGAAACGCGGCGGTGCAGCGAAGTCTGTCAGTGGACTCTGCGCCGGGCCGTGGCCCTGGCGGTCGAGCAGGACGGTTTTGTCGTCCTGGTTGTATTCCGTGTCCTTGATCATGTCGGTCAGTTCCTGATGGCCCAGAATTTCAGTTCAAGCTCGGCAAATTCGCCGGACACATGGAACGCGAAGCCGCCGGAGCGCTCGAGTTGTGCCAGGTCTTCGGAACTGAGTTCGAGGATGAAATAGGTTTTGTTGGAGTGGAACGCGATCTGCCGCGGGGCCACCGGCAACGGTTTGACCTTGATGCCAGGCAGATGCAGGTTGACCAGTTGGCGGATGCGCTCCACCGGGCCGACCTTGAGGTGCGCCGGCAAGCGGTGGCGCAGTTCTTCGGAATCGCAGTTGGCACTGGCCGCGAGCACGAACGAGGCCGAGCCCAGCAGTTTGTGGTCGTGCAACGGCGACACGATGATCCCGTACTGACGCGCCTGCAGCACCAGTTCGATGGCGTGCTGTTCGAGCACCATCGACAGCACCTGACGAATCGCTTCCATCAGTTTGCGGAAGCTCGCGCCCTGATCGCTGTGCTGATAACGGCTGTCCAGGCGCGGGCGTTTGCTGTCGCTGGAGAACGTCGCCAAATCACCGAGCATGGTCAGCAGCGTGCGGTACAACTCTTCCGGGTGAACCTGCTCCAGGCCGAGGTAGTGACGCAGCAGCAGTTCGGTGCGGTTGATCAGTTGCAGCATCATGAAGTCGCCGACTTCCGCGCCACCGACCTTGCCGTTGGAACGGATCCGGTCGGCGATCGTATCGCCCCGGTGGCCGAGCATGCTGATCACTTCCTTGAGGCACGACAGCAAATAGCTGGAGGAATGCGCCTGGATGTAGGTCGGCACGAAGTCCGGGTCGAGGCTGATCACGCCGTCCGGCGTGGTGTCGAGCACTTCGCAGATCTTCAGCTTCACGTAGGCCTGGTCGCTCTGCTGCTCGCCGAGCAACAGTTTGAAGTCCGGGCGCGCGCAGCTGACCTGGCTGGACGAATCATCGCCCGCGTTGGAGTCAGCGACTTCCGATTCATACGCGGTGTAGCGCGCCAGCACGTCGGATTGCTCCGGGCGACGGGCTTCGATGTGGTTGCCCGTGACCAGCGGCAGCGCCAGGTAGATTGGCGTATTGCCGGTGTTCGGCGGTACGTCCAGGGCCAATGGCTCGGTGTTGCCGCCCAGTTCGAACAGGCTGCCGTCCGGCAAAATCCCCGAGGCCTGGCTGATCACCAGTTTGCCCATATTGAGGAACTGCAAGTCGATGTCCAGGTTCAGGAAGCCCCAGGTGTAGCTGCCCAGCAACTGGGTGCGGGTCTTCATCTGGTGTTCGTAGTAGCGATCGTTGTGCTGGAAGTGCTGCGGACGCAGCAGCATGCCTTCCTGCCAAATGACTTTATGGGAGTTCATGATCAGTCAACCGCCTTGGCGAGCGTTTCATTGGTGTTGCGGATGCCGGACTGGTCGAGTGTCAGGTCAGCCTCGGTGACTTCCACCGGGGTGACTTGCACCGTGTAGCGCCACTTGGTTTCCGGCAGGTCGCGGTAGGCGGCGAGGACGCCAACGTAGCGGCTGCCCTCCTCCACGCTGAGCTTGAGCTCGACGGTTTCGCCCGGACGCAGCTCCAGTTCTTCGGTGGCTACCATGTCCGGGGCCAGGGATTCCTTGGCGCGCTCGTACAGGCTGAAGAAGTCAGCGTTCTCGAAGGCCACCGGGTGCTTGAGTTCGAACAGGCGCACGACGATTGGCGACGGACGACCGTTAAGGTCCGGGTTCAGTTGATCGCTGGCGGTCAGCTTCAGGTTGAGTTTTGTCACATGGGAGTACGGCGACAGCGACGAGCAGCCAGCCAGCAGCACCAGGGCTGTGAGCGCTGTCAGCGTCTTGAAAAAAGCGGTCGAGCAGCGAGACATGCGCATCATCCTTGGTGGTCGTTGTGAAGGGAGGAAATCAGGCGGATCTGTTCTTCGTAGGCCTGGGCGAAGTCGCGGGCCAGCAGGCGCTCGCTCCAGTCATCGTCCTGACGCAGGGCCTGGTGATAACGGCCGTAGGCTCTCCAGCGGCTGCCGGAAGTGGCCAGGATCGGCTTGTTGTCGCGCTCGAAACGCAAGGTCAATTGCTCGGGCGAAAAGTGCTCCAGCGTGCCGCGAACCGCAGCGCGGCTGGCGGTCAGCAAGGCCACTTGGTGCGCCTGCAAATCGCGGAACGAACGGGCGATTGCCTGCTCCGCCGGCAACTGCCCCGGCTTGTTCGGCTGCAGCAAAATGCCCAGCGCTTCACCAGCATCCACCGCAAAGCGCAGCGGGTTTTTGTTGGTGCCCTGAACGATCGTTTGGGCCAGGCGCAGTTCGTTTTTCAACTCGCTGCGGGTGCGCAGGCTCTGCTGCAAACCGCCGACGCTTTGCTTGAGCAGGCGCGCGGCGTTCAGTGCCAGGGCTTCGCGGGCGTCGTGGTCGAGGCCTTTGAGGTCTACGCCGAGGGCGGCACCGAAGTGCTCCCAGAAGCCTTCGCTCTGACGCTCGACGGCTTTCGGCGGCGGCGCTGGCGCAGGTTCGGCCGGGGCTTCGATCAGCTCCGGGACCATCAGGCTTTCCATGTCGATGCGTGCGTAGTCGGCGCGTTGACGGGTGTCTTCAGGCGCCGCGCGCGGGGAGATCAACTCGTCGATTTCCGAGTACACGCGCTCTTGCTGATCGAGGGCGTTCAGCGGGTCGAGGTCGAGGAACGCATCATCAGGAATGATGCTGCCCGCCGCCTGCGGACGGCCGACTTCGACGTCGAAGGTCGCCGGGTCGCGCACCAGTCGCGCACGAATCTCGAAGTCACCCAGCACGTACACGCTGCCGTGTTCGATACGCATGGCTTCGCCCTTGCGCAGGCGCGCGCCGCTTTCGCTGTCCTGGATACCGTTGCTGCTGGTATCGGTCAGGTAAAACGTGCCTTCGCGGTAGCTGATCAACGCGTGGTGGTTGGACAGGTGACGCTTGCGGTCCGGAATGATCCAGTCGCAATCCTCACCCCGGCCAATCACGCCGCCAGCCTGTTTGAAGGTCTTCTGGCACAAATCCGTGGGCACGAACTGCTTGGTGTTCAGCATTTCGAAAACCAGTTCCATGATGATGCTCCTTGCGGTCACTTGCCGCGATTGACCGCCTGCGGATCACCCAATGGGCGATAGGTGTTGTCGTTGAATTTGTAATTGCCGCTGCAGCCGCCGAGGCCGCATAGAACGACGAGGGTCAGCAGGACGGCTTGCCAGTGACGAACAGACATCAGAGGGTCTCCATGGGTAGACAAAGCACAAAGCGCCGACCCTTTCGGGCGGCGCTGTTAGAAGCGAATGAGGTGGGTATAAGCGCTCTAGCCAGAGGCCTTGACGCAAATCCCTGTGGCGAGGGAGCTTGCTCCCGCCCGGCTGCGAAGCAGTCGTAAAACAGCAAATGCGGTTTAACTGAAACACCGCGGCGCAGGTTTTTGGGGCTGCTGCGCATCCCAGCGGGAGCAAGCTCCCTCGCCACAGGGAATTCGCTGGCCACAGGTGGCATTCCAATCAGAATGCGGAAATTGAGATCAGCCATCGAAATCACCCAAATTGATATTCAGGCGCCCGAGGCGGTACAGCAGGGTGCGGCGTGGCAGCCCGAGTTCGCGGGCGGCGAGGGTCTGGTTGCCGTCGTTTTTGCGCAGGCAATCGACCAGCAGGCTGCGTTCGACTTGCTCGAGGCGTTCGCGCAGATTCAGGCCGCTGGTGTCTTCCGGCATGGCTTCCATGCGGAGGGAAAAATGCTCGGCCAGTAACTCACCGCCCTCGCACAACAGCACTGCGCGTTCGACCAGGCCTTTGAGTTCCCGTACGTTGCCGGGGTAGTTGTAGCCGGCCAGGTGATCCAGCGCCGCGTCGGACCAACGCACCGCGTCCCGTTGCAAGAACGAGCAAGCCTTTTCCGCGAAGTGCCGGGCCAGGTCGAGGATGTCGCCTTCGCGCTGGCGCAGGGCCGGCAACTCGATCGGGAACTGCGCGAGGCGGTAGTACAAGTCCTCGCGGAATTTGCCTTCGCTGACCAGCACCGCCAAATCCCGGTGCGTCGCGGCGATGATGCGCACGTCGATCTTGTGCGTGTCGTTGGAACCCAACGGGCGGATCTCGCCTTCTTGCAACACCCGCAACAGCTTGGCTTGCAGGGACAACGGCATGTCGCCGATTTCATCGAGCAACAAGGTGCCGCCATTGGCCGCATCGAACAGCCCGGCACGGTCGCGATCCGCGCCGGTGAAGGCGCCTTTGCGATAGCCGAACAGTTCGCTTTCCAGCAGGTTCTCGGGGAACGCCGCGCAGTTTTGCACGATGAACGCCTGGGAGCGGCGCGGGCCACAATCGTGAATCGCCCGGGCCACGACTTCCTTGCCGGTGCCGGTTTCGCCGCGCAGCAGCACGGTGTACGGGCTGTGCAGGACTTTGCTGATCAGCGAATACGTCTGGCGCATCGCCGAACTCTTGCCGATCAGCCCATAGCCACTGACGCTCGGGACGCTGGCCGGTGTCGGTAATGACTGGCCCACCGGCCGGCGCAACCGTTGCAGCAGATGCAATTGGCCAAGCACGAACGACCCCAGTTGCCCGAGGGAATCAGCAAAGCCTTGCAAGTCGATATGCCGGTGGCTCGCGCACAGCAACAAGCCTTCGACGGCCTTCTGCTGATTGACCAGTGGCACGCACAGCAGCGATTGCCAGGGCTTTAGCTGGGGCGGCAGGAAACTGGTTTCGTGCAGGCTTCCGCTCAATTCACCGAGGCACACCACGCGGTTCTGGCACAAGGCAAACTGCAGCAGTTGTTCACCGTTGAAATCCGCCGGCAGGCTCTCCGCTTCCCGGGGTTGCAGGATGCCGTTGAGGCACTCGGCGTTCATTCCCAGGCACGTGTGAGTCGCGTCCAGCAGGTACAACTGTGTCAACTCGCAACCGCTGAGTTCGGCCAGGCCGCGCACGAAGTCACCCAGCAGCGCAGCACCGTCCGCCGCCCGCGACAGGCTGGCGAATTGCGCCAGCAAGGCTTCGGCGTAGACCAGTGGTTGCGGCACTTGAGTGAACATCACACCCACCTCAGGCAAACTCGCAGATCACGCTGGCGTTGCCATCGAGCGTTGCGTGAACGCGCTTGAGGCTTTCACCGGTGGCCATTGCATCGAGCAAGCGGTCGGCCACCAGCGGCAGCACGTGCAGGTCCAGCAAGTGGTCGATCAGGCGCGCGCCGCTGTCGCTTTGGGTGCAGCGCTCAGACAGGTGATCGACGAGGTTCTGGCACCAGGTGAATTCCAGTTGACGACGGTTCAGGCGCTCGCCCAAACGACCGAGTTTGATCTCGATCAGCTCGCGCAATACCGGGCCACCGACCGGGAAGTATGGAATCACGCGCATCCGCGCCAACAACGCCGGTTTGAAGTGTTTGCTCAGCACTGGGCGAATGGTTTCTTCGAGGACTTCGGCGCTCGGCCGCTCGCCGTTTTCGCAGAGTTCGGCGATCAGGTCGCTGCCCAGGTTCGAGGTCATCAGGATCAACGTGTTGCGGAAGTCGATCTCGCGCCCTTCCCCGTCGTTGGCCACGCCTTTATCGAAGATTTGGTAGAACAGGTTGAGCACGTCCGGGTCGGCTTTTTCGACTTCATCGAGCAGCACGACGGAGTACGGCTTCTGGCGCACGGCTTCGGTGAGCATGCCGCCCTCGCCATAACCGACGTAGCCCGGCGGCGCACCGATCAGGCGCGAGACGGTGTGTTTCTCCTGGAACTCGGACATGTTGATGGTGGTGATAAAACGATCACCGCCGTACAGCAAGTCCGCGAGGGCCAGTGCGGTTTCGGTCTTGCCGACGCCGCTCGGGCCGACCAGCAGGAATACACCGACCGGCGCATCCGGTTTGTTCAGGCCGGCAGCCGTGGCGCGCATCGAGCGATCCAGTGCGTGAACCGCTTGTTCCTGACCACGGATGCGCACGCGCAGGTCGGTGGCGAAGCTCGCAACCTTGGCGTTGTGCTCACGGGCCAGTTGCGCCAATGGCACACCGGTCCAGGCGCTGATCACTTCAGCCACCAGACGCGGGCAGACTTCGAAGCTCACCAGACGTTCTTTGACTTGCAGCGCCGTCAGGGTTTTGTGGGTTTCGTTGAGTGCGGTTTCCAGCGCTTCGACGGTTTGGGTTTCGTCGACAGGCGCTTCGAGGGTTTCGATCACGGTGCCTTCGGCGTCTTCTTCAACCGTGACGGTTGGTTCGACGGCGACCGCTACTCGGGCCTTGGCCAGTTGCTGACGCAGGTCCAGCAGACGCTCGGCGAGTTCTTTCTGTTCGGTCCAGAGGGCTTCCAGGGCAACGCTTTCGTCTTCGGCTGCTTCCAGACGCGCTTCCAATGCATCCAGCGCTTCGTGATCGATCAGCAAACCGGCCTCGGCATCGCGACGCAGAGCCGTACGCTGACGGCCACCTTCAGCCAGTTCACCGCGCAGGCGCTCCAGGCTTTCCGGGGCGGCGGCGAGGCTGATGCGTACGCGGGCGCACGCGGTGTCGAGCACGTCGACGGCTTTGTCCGGCAGTTGGCGACCGGCGAGGTAACGCGCCGACAATTCGGCAGCGGCGACCACCGCGTCATCGCGCAGGTAGATGCCGTGGCTCTTCTCGTAGACCTGGGCCAGGCCACGCAGGATGGTCACCGCTTCGCTGACGGTCGGTTCGTGCAGTTGCACCGGTTGGAAACGACGGGCCAGGGCCGGGTCTTTTTCGAAGTATTTCTTGTACTCCGCCCAAGTGGTGGCGGCGATGGTGCGCAACTCGCCACGGGCCAGGGCTGGCTTGAGCAGGTTGGCCGCGTCGGAGCCGCCGGCATTGCCGCCCGCGCCAATCAACGTGTGGGCTTCGTCGATGAACAGGATGATCGGTTTTGGCGAGGCTTTGACCTCGTCGATCACGCCTTTGAGGCGACGCTCGAATTCACCTTTGACGCTGGCACCGGCCTGCAACAGGCCCATGTCCAGCGACAGCAATTCAACGCCTTTCAAGACTTGCGGCACTTCACCGGCGGCGATGCGCGAGGCCAGGCCTTCGACGATGGCGGTTTTACCGACACCGGCTTCACCAACCACGATCGGGTTGTTTTTGCGGCGACGGGCGAGGATGTCGACCATCTGGCGGATCGCGCCATCGCGGCACAGCACCGGGTCGAGTTTGCCGTCGCGGGCCTGTTGGGTCAGGTTGTGGGTGAAGCGCTCCAGCAGGGATTCACCCTGCACGGCGGATTTGCCAGTGGCCGGTTGCTCTTTCTGCGACAGGGCAAATTCTTTCAGGCGCTCGATGTTCAGCTTGGCCAGCAACGCCTGGTAGCGGCTGCCGGCGTAGCGCATCGGGTTGCGCAACAGGGCGAGAATCAGCGCGGCTTGTTCGACCTGGGTCTGGCCCAGTTCAAGGTTGGCCACCAGCAAGGCGTCTTGCAGCCATTGCACCAGTTCCGGGGCAAACACCGGGTTGCGCGAAGCGCTGTGCTCAACCCGCGATTGCAGGGCGGCGCTCAGTTCGCCGGCGTCCACTTCAGCATCTTGCAGCGCGCGTGCGAGCAGACCATTCGGGCGCTCCAGCAAGCCCAGCAGCAAGTCTTCGACGAGGATTTTGCTGCCGCCACGGGCGACGCAGCGCTCGGCCGAGCTTTCCAGGTCGCGACGGGTTTCGGCGTCCAGCGCCTGAATCAGTTGTTGCAGGTCTACGTTGCTCATTGGTCATCTGTCCTTAATGAATTTTGCTGCCCAGGGTTACCACGCCGTCCGCTTTTTCGCGGCCGAGCCAACTGGTCCATCCCAGGCGACAGGCGTTCTGCTCACCGATTCGCAGTTCGCGGATTTCTTCCTGGCGCAGCACCAGGCGAATGTCGTAATCAAGCGGGTCACGCAGGGTGAACCGCACCAGCGCGCACAGCGGCTGGTAGCCGAAACCGATCGGCAGGAATTCGTGAAAGCGCAGCCAGTCGAGTTCGCGGATGTGAATCCGGAACTTGCCGCTGCGGTCGCGGACGTGTTCGCCGAGCACCAGGTCTTCACCGAGCATGCTGTTGGAGCGGCCCAAACGATTGCGCTGCTCGTCGAGGATTTCCACACGACGCTCGATGCACTGCTCGATGGTCAGTTCAGCGTGCTTGAAGTAGTAACGCAGCACCGCTTCGATCAGTGCCGCCGAGTGCGCCCGCAAGCTGAGCAGGCCGAGGTACGGCAGCAGGCGTTTCCAGTTCAGTTCCTGGGCCTTGCGGATCTCTTCGCCGCCCAGGCCAATCAGCGCAAACAACTGCGCCGAGAACGGATCAAGCGCGCCGCTCTCGAAGCTGGCGCGGTAGCGGTACTTGCGCCAGATCGGCAGCATCAGCCGTTGCAGGCGATGGTGGAACAGGTCGAGGAAGTGTCGCGTCGGATTGCCGTCTTCGCTGTCGCCCAGGGCTTGTTCACCGTAGAACGCCGGCAGCGGCGAACCGGAACCGACCAGGCCGATCAGGTTGAAACGCATACGCGCGCGCAGGTGCCCGTGCTCGGTGAAAAACTCCACGCGATCGACGTCACTGCCAGGGAAACCCAGGCTCGGGTTGGCCTGGAATTCCAGCTGGTCGTACAAATCGTCCTGGCTCAGGTGCGGGTGGGCCTCGCGCAGCCGGTCAACCACCAGCAGCACGGCCTGAAACAGCGAGTACTCGCGTATTCCTCGGGTCAGTCCGCTTAAAGCAGCGGCTGAAGGCCCATACGTGGTGTCCATTGGTACACCTCTCCCTGTGTGCTTTTTACGCGCAACTCGTGGTACGAATTGAGACTGGCGTAAAGCGCGAAAAACTCGTTAAGAACCGAAGCGAAAACGAACAGGTCGCCCTCGCCGATATACCCTTCCGGGTCGATGGTCAGCTCGGTGCGCAAGCCGCGTACCGGCAACCCTCGGTGCAGTCGATCGACGTGCTGGTGCTTGATCGACTTGAGCCCGCCCAGCAGGCGCTTGCTGACTTTTTCAGCGTGTTGGTCGTAGTAGCGCGGCAAGTCGTAGGTTTCGAGAATCACCTTCAACGCGTTGACGTCGGCCAGGGACAGATAGTTAAGCGACATGTTGCTGATCAGCTTCCAGAGGAAGTCACGGTTCAGCGGTGGCGCGTAGCTCGGCGTGGCCGGGGTGATGTTGCGGAAACTCAGGAACTCCGGCGTCTCTTCGCAGGCCTGGCTGATGTCGCCGAGCTTGAGCTTGCGCGGCAGGTTCTGGTTGGTGCACATCAGCTCGATCGACAGGGTTTCGTGGGCTTCGGTGTGGCGGATGCCGAAGCTCAGGTAGGTGTCGAGGCCGTCATGCAACGAAGACGAACGCTGGCGGATGCTGTAGTGCGGACGGCTGTTGGGCACGTCGAAACTCGGGTCGTGCTCGAAGGATTCGAACGGCACGTATTCCTGATAACCGAGACCGCCCGGCTTCCAGCCCGTCACCGTTTCCACGGAGAACACGCCGCAGTTTTCCAGATCGAACTCCGCTGGCAGCAGCAGGTATTCATCCTGTTTGCCGTCGAGGCGGATCGGCAGTGCATCGTGCTTGAACAGGTTCACGATGGGCGTGCAGTAGAGCTTCACGTTGTCCAGGGTCGGACGCAGGCGCTGGATGCCGCTCTTGCGAATGTCGAAGCGCAATTCGAGACCGCGCACTTGCTTGAGGGTGTCTTCCGGCAAGGCCTTGAGAAGGTCCAGACCGTTGATATCGACGAACAGGAATTTGTCCTGGAAGGCGAAATATTCCTGCAAGTAGCGATAGCCACGGAAGGTGTTCAGCGGATACGGAATCAACGCTTCTTCTTCGGCAAAACCCACTGGCTGCACGCGGTCGCCGGGCATCTTGAACGCCATTGGCGTGCCGTTGACGCCTTTGATCGGCTTGCCGGCGCCGTCCAGCGGGATCAGCTCGATGCCTTCCAGGTTGCGCAGCAGACTCAGATAGAGCATCTGGCTGATGTAGCGCTCGCCGGCAAAATGCAGACGCAAGCGACTCAGCTCCAGCTCGCCGAGGTGACCGTCGGCGCTCATTTCCAGACGCAGGCTCAACAGCGAACCGTCGCCCTTCACCGAGTAATTCAGCGCGGCCAAATCCAGCGGCAAGACTTCGGTCGGGTAGCAGGTGCGGAAACGGCAGCGCACGTCGTCGATCGGCACGCTTTCTACCGGCGTATCGCGCTCGACCATTAACGCAGGACCCGAGCGCTTCAATGGGTCGAACTGCAAAATGCTGAACGCCGGCAGCGGCCGCATGTAGTTGGGCCACAACAGGTGCATCAGCGAATGGCTGAGTTCCGGCAACTCATCATCAAGCTTCTGGCGCAGGCGCCCGGTCAGGAAGGCGAAGCCCTCAAGCAACCGCTCCACGTCCGGATCCCGCCCGGCCTGACCCAGGAAAGGCGCCAACGCCGGGCTACGCTCGGCGAATCGACGACCCAACTGGCGAAGTGCGGTGAGTTCGCTTTGGTAGTAGTGGTTAAAGGACACGGGTTACCTGCCTGGTATGAAATCTCATGAAAAAACTGTCCTGTAGAGCGCGACCGTCAAGCCAGCAACCACGTAACCCGCGATGAGCAGGAACGGCAAAAAATTCAGCCCGATGAACATCGTTGCAACACCATCGGAGGCGCCGCCGATCATCTGTACCAACCCGTAGGGCACCCACGCAAAGAGGTAGAAAGGGCTGAGTACCAAAGGGCCAAGCCAGACGCGCTTGAGCAACTGCTGTTCGGTTTTGCCGCCGAGGCCACGCATTTGCAACAGGGCAAAAACGAAGTAGGCGGGAATGCCGTAGACCAACGCGTACGTTTCAAACAACAGCACTGTCGTGCGGCCGTACGCCTGATCAATCAGCGCCCCGAGGACGATAATGGCTAGCGGAACCCAGAGGGCGATCACCAGGAATTGGCGACGGTTCGGGCTGATCACTGAAAAACACCTTTGGAGGGGCTCGTCATTTACTGATTGCCCTGCTGTGCGGTTGGGCAAAAAGAACCGTCAGCGATCGTCCATGAACTGACATCACCTTGTCTCACCGGTGTTTTGCCTTCCAGCGCCGTTCTTAATGCCGGCGCATGAATGACTTTCGAGCCATGAGTGGTGTTGATCAGCAGTTCGTAGTCATCGGCAATCCGTACCACTGATTCTTTTTCGTACGAGATATAGCTGCCGATAATTTGCCGGGCGCCGACCGGCGTTACGTAATCGCCAACAGCCGGCCCCCAGTTTGAAAAGTGCGAAACCTTTAGCGTCAGCGGGGTGGCGCAGCTGTTCTGCAGATAGATTTCGTCACGGTAGAGCTGCTGCGAAGTGCAAGCCGTCAGCGGGAACAGCAGGGCGGCGCAGCCGGTGTACTTGATCATCCCTGGCAGTTTCATGGGCACACCGACGGATCGTTGATCGTCCACTCACGCTGAGTGCCGTCACTGATTTTTTCCACGCCGTTCAAGCGCTGTTTCAACTGAGCGCCGTCAATCACTTTGCTGCCGACGGTATCGGTGATTTTCAGCGAATAGTTGGCCGGGATTTGCTCGATCACGTCTTCGCCATAAGAGGCGAAGCTCGCAACCAGCGCCCGGGAACCCGCGGCGGATGTCACGTTGCGTTCCAGCGAATGCATGTTGGAGCTGTTGGAAATTTTCATTTCCAAGGGCTGACCGCAGCGGTTCTCGACATACACATGGTTGTTGTAAACCTGTTGTGCCGCGTAGCTGGTCATTGAGACAAAAAGCAGGCTGGAGCCGGCGAAATTAATCATCGAATTCGACCCTGGCCAGCCACAGCAGGCTTTTTACGTCTTGTTCGGCAGCAGCAACGCGGCTGAAGAAATCAACGGAGCGATAACCGCTGTAGTAGTTCATGACATCGATTTCACCGGACGTCGGCTCAGGATGATCGGGCTTAATGCTTTGCCCCAGCGTCGAAGAATCCTTATGGGTCCAGGAATACATCGGGATCACGCCACCGCCATATTCGTTCAGGATGAAATGCCCAAACTCATGCGCGGCGGTGTATTTGAAGTCGTCGTTAGCGGTGCTCGTGGCAGAGGCGATACCGCTCAGTCCGCTGTTTACAGCGGCCGCGTAGTACATGCCCATGTTGTGATGAATCTTGCGAAACAGCGCCAGACTGGTAGAGCGACCACCCTCTTTCGACAAGTTGTCGACGAGAGGAAAGTTGCCGGCCGCAGGCTGGGCATTAACGTCAGCCTTCACCTTGACCTTGTAAACACCCTTGCCAGTTGTGATACCGCTTGAGATGCCCTGCCCTCGGCTGCCATCGCGCGACCAGTAACGCTCAATGCCTTCTTTGGCAAAGCCTTCCAGGGTTGCATACGGTGTGTGCGGTGCGCCCGCGACAGAACCTGTCGAACCACCATCGGAAAACTTGGGCCGCAACACCACATCAACCGTTTTCGCATTCCGATCAACCCGCACATCCACCCACTTCACTTCTTGCGCCGAACACTCAAGCTTCAGATCGGTGACCTGTTGTTCGCCGCCCTGAGTCGCAGTCAGACGCACTTTCAGGTTCGGGCTTTTCAGTACGCGGGTATCGAGAATGCCGGCAGTGTCGTAGCCGTCCCACTGCCATGGATGCTCCCCGCTCGGCAGGAACGGCGCAGTGTTGGCTTCGGCGTAGATCAGTTTTTCACCGTCCAGCACTTCCAGCTTCACGGTGTCGGCCGCAGCCTTGCGGTTGTCGATAACGAAGTCGATCAGCTCACGGTTTTTCGTGGCGCCGCTTTTGATTTCATCGTAATCCGGGACCTCCAGCGGCGTCAGGATCGAGTTGCCGCCGGACTTCAGCTTCAGCCGGTAATCGAGTTTCTTTTCATCGGCGCTGGCTTCCGGAACCAGTGCCGCGACTACAGCCCCAAGGGCGCTCGCGATAATCCCGGAGAACGGTGCCGCCGAATGCGAATTCCCGATAATCACCGTCCCGGAACCCGCCGTAACCTTGTTGCCATGGGTCCCGACGGAATCCACGGTCGCCGCCGCTTTACCGTTAATCAACACGGTCGTCGCCAACCCGCCGACCATCGCACCACCACACGCCGAGGCATCGCCTTGGCGGGCGGCCGGGAGGCCGTCGAAGAACACGTCGCCGGAACCGGCAGCGATCGGGTTGGTGCCGTGGCCGGGGAGCGGGCAAGCGGTCGGGTCGGATACACGTGCTGCGGGTTTGCCAGGCATACGGATCTCCTTAGTTGACCTTCACTTGACCGCTGCCATCCAGGCGCGCGGCGAAACTGACCTGACGCTTGAAACCATCAACTTCCAGCAGGCCTTCGATGCTGAAGGACAGGCGAAGCTGATCGTGATCACGCGGCAGGGAGATGACACGCACATTGCTCAGGCGCGGCTCGTAGGCTTCGATGAAATTTTCGATGGCCAGACGGGCCTGACTCAGAGAGTCGTGCAGGCTCAGACGCATGTCATTGAGATCGGGTAGCCCGTAATCGGACAGCGTTTGCACGCTGCCCGCACGGGTGCTGAGCATCTTGGCCAGATGGGCAGCCACGGACGCCATGGCGGAGACCTCGCGGCTCCAGCCGACGCGTTTTTCCGCGTCGCCACCCAGGCGTTCGAAAAGGCTGCCGTATCCAGTCATGAGTTAGGCTCCGCTTACTCTTTGTCCAGCTTGCCAACCAGCGACAGGGTGAAATCGGCACCCATGTACTTGAAGTGCGGACGCACGTTCAGGCTGACGCGGTACCAGCCAGGCTCGCCTTCAACATCGCTGACGATGATTTGGGCTGCACGCAGCGGACGACGGCCACGCACTTCGGCGCTCGGGTTTTCCTGGTCGGCCACGTACTGGCGGATCCACTTGTTGAGTTCCAGCTCGAGGTCGGTACGTTCTTTCCACGAACCGAGTTGCTCGCGCTGCAGCACTTTCAAGTAGTGAGCCAGGCGGTTGACGATCATCATGTACGGCAGTTGGGTGCCGAGCTTGTAGTTCAGCTCTGCAGCCTTGCCTTCTGCGCTGATGCCGAAGAACTTCGGCTTCTGCACCGAGCTGGCGGAGAAGAACGCCGCGTTGTCGGAGCCTTTACGCATGGTCAGGGAGATGAAGCCTTCCTCGGCCAGTTCGTATTCACGACGGTCGCTAACCAGGACTTCCGTAGGAATCTTGGTTTCGATTTCGCCCATGCTTTCGAAATGGTGCAACGGCAGGTCTTCAACCGCGCCACCGCTCTGCGGGCCGATGATGTTCGGGCACCAGCGGAATTTGGCGAAGCTGTCGGTCAGCTTGGTGCCGAACGCGTAGGCGGTGTTGCCCCACAGGTAGTGCTCGTGGCTGTTGGCGACGGTTTCTTTGTACACGAACGATTTGACCGGGTTTTCTTCCGGGTCGTACGGGTTACGCAGCAAGAAACGCGGCACGGTCAAGCCAACATAACGGGAGTCTTCCGACTCACGGAAGCTCTGCCATTTGGCGAATTGCGGGCCTTCGAAGTGATCTTTCAGATCCTTCAGGTCCGGCAGGCCGGTGAAGCTTTCCAGGCCGAAGAATTTCGGGCCGGCAGCCGCGATGAACGGCGCGTGGGACATGCAGGCAACGCTGGACACGTACTGCATCAGTTTCACGTCCGGCGAGCTCGGGGACATGTAGTAGTTAGCGATGATTGCGCCGACTGGCTGACCACCGAACTGACCGTATTCAGCGGTGTAGATGTGCTTGTACAGGCCCGACTGCATCACTTCCGGCGAATCTTCGAAATCGTCCAGCAGGTCTTCTTTCGAGACGTTGAGGATTTCGATCTTGATGTTTTCGCGGAAGTTGGTGCGATCAACCAGCAACTGCAGGCCGCGCCACGAGGATTCCAGGGACTGGAAGTCCGGGTGGTGCAGGATTTCGTCCATCTGGCGGCTGAGCTTGGCATCGATCTCGGCGATCATGCGGTCGACCATGGCCTTCTTGACCGGCTCACCGTTGTTCTGCGGCTTGAGCAGCTCTTCGATGAACGCCGACACGCCGCGCTTGGCGATGTCGTAGGCTTCGTCGTCCGGCGTCAGGCGGGTTTCGGCGATGATGCTGTCGAGAATGCTGTATTCGCCATTCTCTTTGCTCTTTTGCTGTGCTGCGCTAGTGCTCATTGTGTTGGCTTCCTTGGCTGATAGAGACTCAGGCGTCCTGGGCTGCGGCGTTCAAGCCCAGCTCACCCAGTACGCGACCGCGGGATTCGTCGTCGGCGAGAACGCCTTCGATGGCTTTGCGGAACGCAGGCGCGTTACCCAGCGGGCCTTTGAGGGCCACCAGCGCGTCGCGCAGTTCCATCAGTTTTTTCAGCTCAGGCACTTGATCGACCAGGCTGGCCGGGTTGAAGTCCTTCATCGAGTTGACACGCAGTTGTACGCCCAGCTCTTCAGTGCTGCCTTCTTCCTGAAGACGGTTTGGCACGTTCAACGTCAGGCTCAGCTCTTGCTTGGCCAGCACTTCGTCGAACGTCATTTTGTCGATGCTGATCGGCTTGCGATCTTCGACTTTGCGTTCGTCCTTGCGGTGGGTGTAGTCACCGATTGCCAGTAGTTTCAACGGCAGTTCGATCTCTTCATTAGCACCGCCAGTGGCGGGTTTGAAGGTGACGTTGATGCGTTCCTTGGGGGCTACCGAGCCTTCTTTGGCCATGGCTTTTCTCCTTGCGGTTGTGGCCCTGGGGCCTATTCGAGTACCACTTCGAGATCGAGGTGGCACAGCCTGCGATAAATCTCTTCCTTGCGTTCACGCACTGCATGGTTCTGCGGTAACAACTCGCAGCAGCTATGCAGCAAATGCAGCACTTCCAGCGCAAGATCGGGCTCCCAGGCGTTCAGGCCTGAGTCCTGTAATGTTTGGTCCAGTGTTTCGAGTTGGGTCCTGGCCAGTTCGTACTTTTTGGCCATGAAGCACAGCCGCGCCAGGGCGAACTGCCAGAAAAATCGTGCCCGCCCGCCTTGGGCGCCTTGCAGGCCCTGCTTGAGGATTTGCACGGCGGCCTTGAGGCCGTCCTTGCGCAAAATCGGCAGGACTTCTTCCAGGGCCACTTCCCAGGCAGGCTGGTTGTCAGCGACTTCAACCTTGCGCGGCGCACTGGCGGTTTGCAGGTGCGGCATGACGTGGGCGCTGACCCAGGCGCGGGTGGCCGGATCGGCAAAAGGCGCGCCGTCATGGAAACGCAATTCGATGATGCCGGGCAGGCGCTGAACCAAAAGCGCGAAGTGGATTTCCACTTCGCGCATTGCCATCTCGGCGTTCAGCCCTTGAAGGCATTCCCAGACCATTCGCTGGCCATCGAACCAGAATGGCGCCTTCGCCAGGCTCGCCTCCAGTTCCACCAAGAGGTCTGCGTATTTGGCCTGGTCGAATCGATCCTGATAGGCCTTGAGCTTGTCCGCCGGCAAGCCGCGCAACATGGTGATCTGCTCGGCGTTGCGCTCGGGCACCGCGTCGATGGGCAACCACAGCAGCGTACGATTGAGGCGCAGGGCGCGCAGGTCGGTGGCTTTCTGCTTGAGCCACCAGGCGCACAGCGGACGGGCATTTTCCTGCTGGGCGCGCAGGGCCTTGTGGGCTTCTTTTTCGTTGTCGATCGGTGCGCCGGGGGTGAACAGCTGGGTCGCGGCCTGTTTGACCTGAGCGACCGCGGCCCCCACCACGCCGGGTTCCGGCTGATTATCGGCAGCGCGCTGCACCATGTTTTTCAGGCGACGGGAAATCGGCAGCAGCAACGGCGCGTCGTCGCCCAGGTGCTCGGTGCACGCGGCATCGAGGCCTTCGAGGTGTTCCACCATCCGGCGGAACATCGGCAACTGCTCTTTGATCGCGACTTTTTCGGTCAGCACCTGCTCGAGACGCGGCACCAACCAACTGATGGCCGCGGCACGGGTGCGCGCCTTGTTCGGGTGAACTTCGGCCCAGTGATTTTCCGACAAGTGGTGCAGCAAACCGAGGCCGGCCAGTAGGCCCTGGAAGGATTCACGCTGGTACAAAGCCCAGGTCAGCCAGGCGCCGACGCGCAAATCCTTGGATTGGGTGCGCAGCAGGTTTTCGCTGTTTTCACGGATTTTCAGCCAGTCGATCTGACCGGCTTCGTGCATCGATTGGGCTTTGGCGAGCTCGCTTTCCAAGGCCTCGTATTCGCTCGAAAAGCGAACATCCTCGCCCGCGAAATTCTCTTTGGAAACAGAGGCTTTTGCGAGATCAAGGTAATGGGCGGAAAGTTTGCTTGAGTAGGACATCCATGGCCTTTAATTAGGATTACGGTCACACGCCAATTGGAGTTTCAACGGCGGTGGACAGTATCAAAGAGCTGCGATGATTCTCATCCAATTGAGTTCGTGCTCTTGCAAGTGGGCGCATCGTAATCACTATGATGGCCACTAGCAAGCATCCGATTAAACAACAAGACGAAGTGTTCTCTGTTTCACGTAGGAGATATCCCTATATCTCTAAGGGACTCCCCTGATGTCAGATTAATATTTCATCTGCCCAGCAGGCGCCCTGCAACCATTGATCCAGAGCCGTTCCTCAAATCCCCAGCAACCATTGATGATTCGGTCCATGAGCCGGGCGCAAAGCATGACAAGAATAAAAAATGATAAATGTAGGAAATGTCTGAAAGGTTGCAGGCATCTATGAACAAAACGATGAAAGACAACAGCCAACTTAAAAAGTGCCATCGCTGTGATGGCACTTTTATATAGCGTTGAATTCCTTGGCGATACCAAGGGCAACTCCGGCGCACTTTGTTTCCAGTGTGTATTAATCAGTCCACAACACGCTCTTCATATAAACAGAAGGCAACGCCCATAAAAAATGGACCTCCGATTAATCGGCAGGCCCATTTTTCAATACGGTTCTCCCCGTTATTCAGGGAGTTCGCCGCAATTACGGATTAACGCTGTCTTTCAACGATTTGCCTGGTTTGAAGGCGACGGTGTTGCTGGCCTTGATTTTCACAGGCTCACCGGTTTGCGGGTTTTTACCGGTGCGGGCACCGCGATGGCGTTGCAGGAAGGTGCCGAAACCCACCAGCGTGACGCTGTCTTTGCGGTGCAGAGCGCCGGTGATTTCTTCGAGAACGGCGTTGAGAACGCGGTTGGCCTGCTCTTTGGTGAGATCTGCTTTTTCAGCGATTGCAGCGGCGAGTTCTGGTTTACGCATTAGTGAAGCCCCTTTGACGGTTTTTTGTTGTTATGTCCGTGCTGTTCTCGTTGGAACAGCGCCCAAGGCGCCGCAGGTGCTCTACTCTGCGGCAGACGGGAGTGAGGATGGCACGCACGGAAGAGCCGCGCCAGTCTCGGCGCGACGTTTGTAGGGGCAAAAGCGGGGTGATTCCGACAGAACGACCAGTATTTACGCCAGCAGGGCCGGAAGCTCTTTGTTCAACGCGAGTTTTTCCATTACCGCCGTGCCTGTCAGGGCATAACCGAGCAATTTGCCCGAGCCATCACGGCACAGCACCTTGATGTCGGCGCCCTGCCCTTCGACCGTCCAGACGCCTTCGGTGCCCCGTGGCGGCGGCGAAACCACCAGCGGGCAGACCGGGGTTTTCACGGTGATCGGCATCGGGCCGTAGTTCACCGCTGTAGGATTTCCCGCCAGGGTTTGGGCCAGCGCTCTCGCACAGCTCATGAGGGGCATCACGTACAACAGATTCAGCCCATCGACCTCGGCGCAGTCGCCCAGGGCGTAGATATTGGCGTGAGAAGTCTTCAGGTGACGATCGACCACGACGCCGCGATTGACCTGCACGCCCGCTGCGGCCGCCAGGTCGATTCGTGGACGCAAACCGATGGCCGAGACCACCACATCGCACGGGATGACCTGGCTATCGGACAGGTGCGCTTCCAGCCCGTTCGCCACACGTTGCAGGCGATTGAGTACCGGCCCGAGGTGGAAGCGCGCACCGAGGCTTTCCAGCCCGGCCTGCACCGCAGCGGCTGCCGCCGGATGCAGCAAGGTCGGCATGACTTGCTCGCACGGCGCCACCAGTTGCACCTCGTAACCGCCGAGGATCAGGTCGTTGGCAAATTCGCAGCCGATCAGGCCGGCACCGAGCAGTAACACCCGACGCTTGCCCGCCGCAGCGGCACGGAAGCGCGCGTAGTCTTCCAGATCATTGATCGGGAACACCGCGTCAGCGCCGTCGCCTTCGATTGGCACCCGCACGGTTTCCGCACCCCAGGCCAGGATCAGGTCGCGATAGATCACCGACTCCTCGCCGATCCACAGGCGTTTGTGGCCTGGGTCGATGCCGCTGATGCGGGTATGGGTGCGTACTTCGGCCTTCAGTTGCTCGGCCATGGCGCCGGGTTCGGCCATGCTCAGGCCATCGGCATCCTTGTTTTTGCCGAAACCGGTGGAGAGCATCGGCTTGGAGTAAGAGCGCCCGTCATCGGCGGTGATCAGCAGCAATGGGGTTTCGCCATCGAGTTTGCGAAACTCCCGGGCCAGGTTGTAGCCAGCCAGGCCGGTACCGACGATCACGACAGGTGCGTTCATGCCTTACTCCTCTTTTTGTCTTAGTTGATTTCGATCATTTCGAAATCCATCTTGCCCACGCCGCAGTCCGGGCACAGCCAGTCTTCCGGTACGTCCTGCCACAGAGTGCCCGGTGCAATGCCGTCATCCGGCCAGCCGTCGGCTTCGTTATAGATCAGGCCGCAGACCACACATTGCCACTTTTTCATTCGGTTACTTCCTCAGGATTCAGGCTTTTTCCGGCGCGAACGGTCGATGGGTAAAGCGTTGCCGTCCGGCTCAGGGCGTTTTGTACTGATCGAACCCGGCAGATGCAAGCCTGTTCGACGCAGCAACAGGCCGGCTCAATCAAAATCGCCGGCTGACATGGTAAGCTCGCCGCCTCATTTGCTGCCAATAATGACTCACTGTGCCGCACTCAAAAGCCCCGTTCTGGCTCACCCAAAACCGACTCGCCCCCCTCCCCGACAGCTCTACCCTCGACTGGCTGTTCGACGAAGGCTCGCTGACCCGACGCTTGATCCGTCTGTCGAATGATCGCTTCAGCGTCACGCCGTTGTTCGAAGGCTGGCAAGCGTTGCGCGACGACGAATGTGCCGCGCTTGACCTGGCCGATGGCAGCGAAGGCTGGGTGCGCGAGGTGTATCTGCGCGGCGCTGGCCAGGCCTGGGTGTTCGCCCGCAGCGTTGCGGCGCGCAGTGCGTTGCAAGGTGATGGCCTGCACATGGACGAACTGGGCAGCCGCTCGCTGGGTGAACTGCTGTTCTGCGATCAGGCGTTCCAGCGCCAGGCCATCGAGGTTTGCCACTATCCTCAGGAATGGCTGCCGCTGGAGTCACGCGCACCGGAGCTGTGGGGCCGTCGCTCACGTTTTAATCGCGGAGCCTTGAGCGTGTTGGTGGCTGAGATTTTCCTGCCGACCTTGTGGCTCGCCACCCGCGCCCATCCGGAGAACTGCTGATGTACACCAGCCTGCTCAAGTCCCTGAACCGCTTGAATCCCCGGGCCTGGGATTTCATTCAGTTGACCCGCATGGACAAGCCGATCGGTATTTACCTGCTGCTGTGGCCGACACTTTGGGCGTTGTGGATTGCCGGCAAGGGCTCGCCGTCATTGGCCAACGTCGTGATTTTCGTCCTCGGTGTGGTACTGACCCGCGCCGGCGGTTGCGTGATCAATGACTGGGCTGACCGCAAAGTCGATGGCCATGTGAAGCGCACCGAACAGCGGCCACTGGTGAGCGGCAAGATCAGCTCAAAAGAAGCGTTGGTGTTTTTTGCGCTGCTGATGGGCGTGAGTTTTCTGCTGGTGCTGTGCACCAATGCGCCGACTGTCTGGCTGTCGCTGGGTGGCCTGGCGCTCGCGTTCAGTTACCCGTTCATGAAGCGCTACACCTATTACCCGCAAGTGGTGTTGGGCGCGGCGTTCTCCTGGGGGATGCCGATGGCGTTCACCGCCGAGACTGGTGAGCTGCCGGCTGCCGCGTGGTTGCTGTGGATTGCCAATCTATTGTGGACCGTCGGCTACGACACCTATTACGCCATGACTGACCGTGACGACGATTTGAAGATCGGCGTGAAATCCACCGCCATTCTGTTTGGCGATGCGGACCGGGTGATCATTCTGACGTTGCAGGGATTGGCGCTGGGCTGTTTGCTGTTGGCCGGATCAAAATTCCAGCTCGGCGGCTGGTTCCACTTGGGTTTGCTGGCGGCGGCGGGCTGTTTTGCCTGGGAGTTCTGGTACACCCGTGGCAAGGACCGGATGCGTTGCTTCAAGGCGTTTTTGCACAACCACTGGGCGGGGTTGGCGATTTTTGTGGGGATTGTGCTGGATTACGCGTTGCGTTGAAAAACACAAAGCCCTGTGGCGAGGGAGCTTGCTCCCGCTGGGCCGCGAAGCGGACCCGAAAATCTGCGAGTGCTGCGCCCTCGAGCGGGAGCAAGCTCCCTCGCCACAGACATCGCCAGTTACTACATCTTCGGACCGGAGTTGGTGATGACGTGCCAGACGTCTTTCATTTTGTCGCCTTCCTTGTCGCCCGGTTTTTTGTCTTTCATGAAGTAGTAAAGCGGCTTGCCGTCGTAGGCCCACTGCATCGTGCCGTCGTCGCGTTTGACGACCGACCATTTACCTTCAGCCTTGGCACCCGCCTCCGCCTTGAATGGCGGCCAGTTTTCCGCGCACTGTCCGGTGCACACCGACTTGCCGCCAGTGTCCTTGTCGAACGTGTACAGGGTCATGCCCTTATGGTCTGCCATCACGCCGTCTTTCATCATGACGGGCTCGGCAGCGAAGGCCATTGTCGGCAAAGCCAGGACCGCAGTCAGCATCAGGGCTTTGAAGGATTGCGAGTATTGCTTCATGGAAACCTTCCTTTTGTGGTTGTCAGGATTCGGACTTAGAGCTTAGTTCAGGATCATGACAATCGCCGTGCGACTAAAATACTGTCACACGACTGCAATAATTCCGTTATCTAATGCGGCGCAAGACAGTTAAATGACAAGAGGATTAAGGCATGGTTGGCAGGAGCATTCTGATCGTCGACGACGAAGCGCCCATTCGCGAAATGATCGCCGTTGCGTTGGAAATGGCCGGCTATGACTGCCTGGAGGCGGAGAACTCCCAGCAGGCGCATGCCATCATCGTCGACCGCAAGCCGGACCTGATCCTGCTGGACTGGATGCTGCCCGGCACCTCCGGCATCGAGTTGGCCCGACGCCTCAAACGCGACGAGCTGACCGGGGACATCCCGATCATCATGCTCACCGCCAAGGGCGAAGAGGACAACAAGATCCAGGGCCTGGAAGTCGGCGCCGACGACTACATCACCAAACCGTTTTCGCCCCGTGAGCTGGTCGCGCGCCTCAAAGCCGTACTGCGCCGCGCCGGCCCGACCGACGGTGAGACCCCGATCGAAGTCGGCGGCCTGTTGCTGGACCCGATCAGCCACCGCGTGACCATCGACGGCAAACCCGCCGAGATGGGCCCGACCGAATACCGTCTGCTGCAATTCTTCATGACCCACCAGGAACGCGCCTACACCCGTGGCCAGTTGCTGGATCAGGTCTGGGGCGGCAACGTGTATGTCGAAGAACGCACCGTCGACGTGCACATCCGGCGCCTGCGCAAAGCCCTCGGCGATGCCTACGAAAATCTGGTACAAACCGTGCGCGGCACCGGCTACCGGTTTTCCACAAAGGCATAAAAGCAGCGGCAAGCTTTAAGCTACAAGCGGCAAGCGAAAGCAGAGCCGCGCTGACTTGAAGCTTGCGGCTTGAAACTTGGAGCTGCGCTAGGACGCCCCCCTTGAACCAAAACTGGCATGGCACGCTGATTCGCCACATGTTGTTGCTGGTCACCGCCTGCCTGGTGATCGGCCTGATTTCCGGCTACTACGGCTGGAGCCTCGCGGCTGGCCTGGGTCTTTACCTGGCCTGGACCCTCAAGCAACTGCTGCGCCTGCACGAATGGCTGCGCCTGCACAAACCCGATGAAGCACCGCCCGATGGCTATGGCCTGTGGGGCGAAGTGTTCGACAGCATCTACCACCTGCAACGCCGCGATCAACGCGTGCGCGGGCGCCTGCAAGCGGTGATCGACCGGGTCCAGGAATCCACCGCCGCGCTCAAAGACGCGGTGATCATGCTCGACAGCGACGGCAACCTGGAATGGTGGAACCGCGCCGCCGAAACCCTGCTCGGTCTCAAGACTCCGCAAGACAGCGGCCAACCGGTGACCAACCTGGTGCGGCATCCGCGCTTCAAGGAGTATTTCGAACAGGACAGTTACGCCGAGCCGCTGGAAATCCCTTCACCGACCAATGATCGCCTGCGCATTCAGCTGTACATCACCCGCTACGGCAACAACGAACACCTGATGCTGGTGCGCGACGTGACGCGCATTCATCAACTGGAGCAAATGCGCAAAGACTTCATCGCCAACGTTTCCCACGAATTGCGCACGCCGCTGACCGTGATCTGCGGCTACCTGGAAACCCTGCTCGACAACGTCGAGGAAGTGAACCCGCGCTGGACCCGCGCCTTGCAGCAAATGCAGCAACAGGGCGGGCGCATGCAGACGTTGCTCAATGACTTGCTGCTGCTGGCCAAGCTTGAAGCCACGGATTACCCGTCGGACAACCAGCCGGTGGTCATCGATAGCTTGCTGAAATCGATCAAGAGCGACGCCCAGCAGTTGTCCGCCCAGAAGAATCAGCGCATCACCCTGGAAGCCGATGCGACGATTCTGCTCAAGGGCAGCGAAGCCGAATTGCGCAGCGCGTTTTCAAACCTGGTGTTCAACGCGGTGAAATACACCCCGGCCGAAGGCAATATCCGCATTCGCTGGTGGGGCGATGATCAAGGCGCGCACTTGAGCGTGCAGGACTCCGGGATCGGCATCGACAGCAAACACCTGCCGCGCCTGACAGAACGTTTCTACCGCGTCGATTCCAGCCGCAACTCCAACACTGGCGGCACCGGGCTGGGGCTGGCGATCGTCAAACACGTGCTGCTGCGTCACCGCGCGCGCATGGAAATCAGCAGCGTGCCGGGGCATGGCAGTACCTTTACCTGCCATTTCGCACCGGCCCAGGTAACCAAATCCCAACTGATCAATGCGGCCGATTGATACCGGCCAGCACTCGCCACTAGGCAATCACCGAGTCAGCCGCTACATTGGCTGACTTGTGCCTGCCCTTCAGGCACTGCATTTCCCCTTTTTTTGAATACACGGAATCCGCAAAACTCCATCATGGACCCATCCCCTGGCTTGACCCTCGCGACACTCTTCGCCGACTTCGGCATGATTCTTTTTGCTCTGATCCTGGTTTTGCTCAACGGATTTTTCGTTGCGGCGGAATTTGCCATGGTCAAACTGCGCTCGACCCGGGTCGAGGCCATCGCTGAAAAAAACGGCTGGCGCGGGCACATCCTGCGCACCGTGCACAGTCAGCTCGATGCGTACCTGTCGGCCTGCCAGTTGGG
Organism: Pseudomonas nunensis; assembly: GCF_024296925.1. Taxonomy (NCBI): domain Bacteria; kingdom Pseudomonadati; phylum Pseudomonadota; class Gammaproteobacteria; order Pseudomonadales; family Pseudomonadaceae; genus Pseudomonas; species Pseudomonas nunensis. The sequence goes on along the minus strand of NZ_CP101125.1, from coordinate 6,367,739 downwards.
TATCACCCTCGCCTCGCTGGGTCTTGGCTGGGTCGGTGAGCCTGCGTTTGCGCACATCCTCGAACCGATCCTTGAAGCCGTCGGCGTGCAGTCGGCCGAAGTGATCAAGGGCGTGTCGTTCTTCGCCGCGTTCTTTGTTATTTCGTACCTGCACATCGTGGTCGGTGAACTGGCGCCCAAGTCGTGGGCGATCCGTAAACCGGAGCTGCTGTCGCTCTGGACCGCCGTGCCGCTGTACTTGTTCTACTGGGCGATGTACCCGGCGATCTACCTGCTCAACGCCAGCGCCAACACGATCCTGCGCATTGCTGGCCAGGGCGAACCCGGCCCGCATCACGAGCACCATTACAGCCGTGAAGAACTGAAACTGATCCTGCACTCCAGCCGTGGCCAGGACCCGAGCGACCAAGGCATGCGTGTGTTGGCTTCGGCGGTGGAAATGGGTGAGCTGGAAGTGGTGGACTGGGCCAATTCCCGGGAAGACCTGGTGACGCTGGAGTTCAACGCGCCGCTCAAGGAAATCCTCGCGCTGTTCCGTCGTCACAAGTTCAGCCGTTATCCGGTGTACGACAGCGAACGCCAGGAGTTCGTCGGCCTGCTGCACATCAAGGACCTGCTGCTGGAATTGGCGGCTCTGGACCACATTCCCGAGTCGTTCAACCTGGCCGAGCTGACCCGTCCGCTGGAACGCATCTCGCGCCACATGCCGCTGTCGCAATTGCTGGAACAGTTCCGCAAGGGCGGTTCGCACTTCGCCGTGGTCGAGGAAGCCGACGGCAACATCATCGGCTACCTGACCATGGAAGACGTGCTGGAAGTGTTGGTGGGCGACATTCAGGACGAACACCGCAAGGCCGAACGCGGGATCCTCGCGTATCAGCCGGGCAAGTTGCTGGTGCGGGGCGATACGCCGCTGTTCAAGGTTGAACGCCTGCTGGGCATCGACCTGGACCACATCGAAGCCGAAACCCTCGCCGGGCTGGTCTACGAAACCCTGAAACGGGTGCCGGAAGAGGAAGAAGTGCTGGAAGTCGAAGGTCTGCGCATCATCATCAAGAAGATGAAAGGGCCGAAGATTATTTTGGCCAAGGTGTTGATGCTGGATTGATTGTCGGCGGGCCTTTGTGGCGAGGGGGCTTGCCCCCGTTGGGCTGCGAAGCGGCCCCCAAACCCCTCAACCGCATAGTCCCTGACATTCCGCATTCATGGTTTTGGGACGGCTCCGCCGTCCAACGGGGGCAAGCCCCCTCGCCACAATTGATCTCATCGCCTTCACTGCTTGCCCAACGCAAAGTTGGGCAACGCCCCCACCGGTTGATTGAACTGGTACGGAATCGACACCAACCCCAACCCGGTATTGCGCTGCACCACGAAATGCAGGTGCGGCCCGCTGCTGTTGCCGGTGTTGCCCGATAACGCCAACGCGCTACCCACCGCCACCCGCTGACCTTCGCGCACGCTCACCGAGCCTTGCTTGAGGTGCAGGTACACGCCCATGGTCCCGTCGTCGTGCAACACCCGCACGAAATTGCCGGACGGATCATTGCCACGGCCGCTCTGGCCATTCTCGGTCTTCACCACCATCCCGGCGCGCGCTGCAATGATCGGCGTGCCTTCGGGCATGGCGATGTCCATCGCGTAGCGGTTCTTGGCCCCGAAGTGGCTGTATTGGCCATTCGCGCCCTGACTCAAGCGAAACGGACCACCACGCCAAGGGAAGGGATATCGATAGCTCTGAGCGGCGCCTGAAGGGTCGCCCATGGAATATTGGAAGCTCGGGGTATACACCAGCGGCTTTCCACCGGTAATCGCCGTCAGCAGCGCCAGGCGCGAGTTGCTGCGCGCCGGCAAGACCCGGCGGATCGGCTGGCTCGGCGCCCCCTTGACGTTGCTCAACCCGGCAAAACTCAGCTCGACCTCCACCGGCGCATACAGGTCATTGCGCACAAACACCACGTCCACGCCTTTCTGCTTCTTGATGTCGAGGTACACCTGGCGCTCCAGGTGCTCGACCATCCGGTCCCGAAAGACAAACACCTGGGAGCCTTTCGTGGGGCGGTCGCTATAGGAGACCACGCCATTGGCATCGGTGGATTTGTAAATGGTCATGGCCACAGCCGAGGTGGAGGCCATGAAAAGACCACAGAAAAACAGCAGGCGCGCGAGCATGGGCAAGAGTCTGTCGAATAAGGCCTGGAAAGGAGCCTAGCAGGTGCAATGGACCTGGGTAGTCGGCAGATGTTTCAAAATGGGATGTTCGGGAGATGTGCGGTGAATTTGATGGCCCCTTCGCGAGCAAGCCCGCTCCCACGTTTGGAATGCATTCCAATGTAGGAGCGAGGCTTGCCCGCGAAGGCGGACTGTCAGGCGACGAAGATTACGCGCCGGGAATGAAATGCTTCTGCGCGGTACCGCGGGCAATCAGGCGGGAGATGTAGTCGAGCTTCTGTGCGTCCTGATCGACGAAGCGGAAGGTCAGTTGCAGCCAGTCGCTGTCGGGCTTGGGTTCGTGGGCGACGATGGCGTGCAGGTAGCCGTTCAGGCGCGCGGTTTCGGCGTTGTCGCCCTGCTCCAGGTCGAGCACTGCGCTTTCGAGCACTTGCGGCAGGATGTCGGTGCGTTTGACCACCAGCAGCGCTTCCTTGAGGCTCAGGGCCTTGATCACGCAGGCTTGAGTGCCGCTCGAAAGACGCAATTGGCCCTGACCACGTCCGCCGGCAGGTGCGGCCGATGCAGCCGGTGCCTTGACCGGCGGGCTGTTGAGCAGGCCACGGGACGGCGCGGCCGCCGGGGCTGGCGCAGCGGCGACAGGTTTGGCGAACGGGTTGACGGGGGCAGCACCGACCACTTCAGCCTTGCCACCGGTCAAAGCACTCAGCGAATCATTGCCGAACGCCGAGTTCATCTTGGTCGGCGCGCTGTTCATCAAGGTGTCGAGCTTGCCGACCTTGTTCAGCGCCTGTTTGACCTTGGTCAGCAGTTGCTCGTTGGTGAACGGCTTGCTGACATAACCGGAAACGCCGGCCTGAATCGCCTGGACCACGTTCTCTTTGTCGCCACGGCTGGTCACCATCACAAACGGCATGGTCTTGAGGTTGTCCTGCTCGCGGCACCAGGTCAGCAGTTCCAGGCCGGACATTTCCGGCATCTCCCAGTCACACAGCACCAGGTCGAACGCTTCACGCGCCAGAATCGCCTGAGCCTTCTTGCCGTTGACCGCATCTTCGATCCGAATGCCCGGGAAGTAGTTGCGCAGGCACTTCTTCACCAGGTCACGAATGAACGACGCATCGTCCACGACCAACACACTGACCTTACTCATCCACAACCCCTTTAAAAAATCCCGGCAAGCATACCGCTTTGCTGATGGCACATTGCCAAAAACCTTCAGTCACGCCGGGACTTTTCGTTCGCGGGTGCTGCTTTCGAATTCATTCGCCGCAAACAAAAACGCCCAGCCAAAGGGCCGGGCGCTTTTCTCAGGCAATCTTACTTATCGTCAGCTTTGCCCGGAACATTAGCGGTTTCGCCACTTGTGCCTTCAACTTCTTCTTTCATGCGCTTGAGGCCAAGGTGTCGCACATCGGTGCCGCGCACCAGGTAAATCACCAACTCGGAGATGTTGCGCGCGTGGTCGCCGATCCGCTCCAGGGAACGCAGCACCCAAATGATGCTCAAGACCCGCGAGATAGAGCGTGGATCTTCCATCATGTAGGTCGCCAGCTCACGCAGGGCGGTCTTGTATTCGCGGTCGATGATCTTGTCGTACTGCGCCACCGACAATGCCAGGTCAGCGTCAAAACGGGCAAACGCGTCCAGCGCGTCGCGCACCATGTTGCGTACCTGGTCGCCGATGTGGCGCACCTCGACATAACCACGTGGCGCTTCGCCTTCTTCGCACAACTGGATGGCGCGGCGGGCGATCTTGGTCGCTTCGTCACCGATGCGCTCCAGGTCGATCACCGACTTGGAGATGCTGATGATCAGACGCAAGTCGGACGCCGCCGGCTGACGACGGGCCAGGATGCGCAGGCATTCTTCGTCGATGTTGCGTTCCATCTGGTTGATCTGGTCGTCGATCTCGCGCACCTGCTGAGCCAGGCCGGAGTCGGCCTCGATCAGCGCGGTCACCGCGTCGTTGACCTGCTTTTCCACCAGCCCGCCCATGGCCAGGAGGTGGCTGCGCACTTCCTCGAGCTCGGCGTTGAACTGCGCGGAGATGTGATGGGTAAGGCCTTCTTTGCTAATCATGTTGGCGTCCTTGGAGCGTCCGGTAAGGTGCGGTGGACCGCAGCGTCAGTTCAGTGAGCAACAACAGCTTCCTAGCCGTAACGACCGGTGATGTAGTCTTCGGTCTGCTTCTTCGCCGGATTGGTGAACAAGGTGTCGGTGTCGCCGAATTCCACCAGTTTGCCCATGTACATGAACGCCGTGTAGTCGGAAACCCGCGCGGCCTGTTGCATGTTGTGGGTCACGATCACGATGGTGAACTTGGATTTCAGTTCGTAGATCAGTTCTTCGACTTTCAGCGTCGAGATTGGGTCGAGTGCCGAGCACGGTTCGTCGAGCAGCAGCACTTCCGGCTCCACGGCGATGGTGCGGGCAATCACCAGACGTTGCTGCTGACCACCGGACAGGCCAAGTGCCGACTCGTGCAGACGGTCTTTGACTTCGTCCCACAGCGCCGCGCCTTTCAGTGCCCACTCGACGGCTTCGTCGAGGATGCGCTTCTTGTTGATGCCCTGGATGCGCAGACCGTAGACCACGTTTTCATAGATGGTTTTCGGGAACGGGTTCGGCTTCTGGAACACCATGCCCACCCGGCGACGCAGCTCGGCCACGTCTTCGCCCTTGCGGTAGATGTTGTTGCCGTAGAGGTTGATCGCGCCTTCGACGCGGCAACCGTCCACTAGGTCGTTCATGCGGTTGAAGGTGCGCAACAGCGTGGACTTGCCGCAGCCGGACGGGCCGATGAAGGCCGTCACGCGCTGTTTCGGAATGTTCATGCTGACGTCGTACAGCGCTTGTTTCTCGCCGTAGAACAGGCTCAGGCCAGGTACTTCAATGGCCACGGTTTCCTGCTCGAGACTCAGGCTCTGTTTGTCGCGGCCCAGGGCAGACATGTTGATGCCGTGGGTATGTGCTTCGTGCTGCATGGGAGGCTCCCTGTGCTAACAAATTCGGTTCGGGCCACCGCTTCGCGGCATGCCCAATAAATGTTCGGTTGGACGCGGACTACTGTGGGAGCGGGCTTGCTCGCGAAGGGGCCCTCACGGCCGCCAAAAGCTTCGCGAGCAAGCCCGCTCCCACAAGGTCCGCGCCGACCTTTAACTATCCAGCGCTTTGTACTTCTCGCGCAGGTGGTTGCGTATGTACACGGCCGACAGGTTCAACGTGGCGATCACCAGCACCAGCAACAGCGCCGTGGCGTACACCAGCGGTCGGGCCGCTTCGACGTTCGGGCTCTGGAAGCCGACGTCATAAATATGGAAGCCCAAGTGCATGATCTTCTGGTCAAGGTGCAGGTACGGGTAGTTGCCGTCCACCGGCAGCGACGGCGCCAGTTTCACCACGCCCACCAGCATCAGCGGCGCCACTTCACCGGCGGCGCGGGCCACGGCGAGGATCATGCCGGTCATCATCGCCGGGCTGGCCATCGGCAGCACGATCTTCCACAAGGTTTCAGCCTTGGTCGCGCCGAGGGCCAACGAGCCCTCACGCACGGTGCGAGGAATCCGCGCCAGGCCTTCTTCGGTGGCCACGATCACCACCGGCACCGCCAGCAATGCCAGTGTCAGCGAGGCCCAGAGCAGGCCCGGTGTACCGAAGGTCGGTGCCGGCAAGGCTTCGGGGAAGAAGATCCGGTCCAGCGAGCCGCCGAGTACGTAGACGAAGAAGCCCAGGCCGAACACCCCGTAAACGATGGCCGGAACGCCCGCCAGGTTATTCACGGCGATGCGGATGATCCGGGTCAGGGCGTTTTGCTTGGCGTACTCGCGCAGATAGACCGCTGCCAGCACGCCGAACGGGGTCACGATCATCGCCATGATCAGAGTCATCATCACGGTGCCGAAGATCGCCGGGAAAATCCCGCCTTCGGTGTTCGCTTCACGCGGGTCGTCGGACAGGAATTCCCAAACCTTGCCAAAGTAGAAGCCGATCTTGGTAAAGGTGCCCATGGCGTTCGGCTGGTAGGCGTGAACCACTTTGCCGATGCCGATTTCGAGCTCTTTGCCGTTGGCATCACGAGCGGTAAGGCTGTCGCGGTTGAACTGGGCGTGCAGGTCGCCGAGGCGCGCTTCGATGTCCTGATAGCGGGCGTTCAGCTCAGCCTTTTCTGCGTCCATGTCGGCTTGCGCCGTGGCATCGAGCTTGCCGGCCAGTTCCAGTTTGCGACCGTGCAAACGGATGCGTTCCAGACCGGCGTTGATCGCGCCGATGTCGGATTTCTCCAGGGTCTTGAGCTGTGCCGCGAGCTTGTTGACGCGATCGACACGAGCCTGCAACTCCGGCCACGCCGCCTCGCCTTCGGCGATCACCTTGCCGTCTTCTTTGACGTTGACCAGGTAACCGTAGAAGTTGCCCCACTCACGACGTTCGATGGTCATCAGTTCTGGCGGCGTCTTCTGGTTCGTCAGCCACTCGCCGACGATCCAGGTGAAGTCGTTGCCGTTCAAGTCACGGTTGCCGACCTTGATCAGCTCGCGGGTCATGAACTCCGGGCCGACATCAGGCACCGGCAGGCCCGCGCTTTTCAGGCGCTCGCGAGGCACTTCTTCTTTCTGCACCACTTCGCCGATGACCAAATGATTGGCCTGGCCCGGCACGTCATAACTGGCGTGCACCAAGTCCGCCGGCCAGAAGTGGCCCAGACCGCGCACGGCAATCACTGCCAGCAAGCCAATGGTCATGATGACCGCGATGGACACCGCGCCACCGCTGATCCAGACGCCGGGGGCGCCGCTCTTGAACCATCCTTTCAGGGAGTTCTGTTTCACAGACTTCTACCTTTCTTAAAGCGACGAGTATTTCTTGCGCAGACGCTGACGAATCAGCTCCGCGAGGGTGTTCATGACGAAGGTGAACAACAGCAGCACCAGCGCCGAGAGGAACAGCACGCGGTAGTGGCTGCCGCCGACTTCCGACTCCGGCATTTCCACCGCGACGTTGGCAGCCAGGGTGCGCAGGCCTTCGAACAGGTTCATTTCCATGACCGGGGTGTTACCGGTGGCCATCAGCACGATCATCGTTTCACCGACCGCGCGGCCCATACCGATCATCAGCGCCGAGAAGATGCCCGGGCTCGCGGTCAGAATCACCACGCGGGTCATGGTCTGCCACGGCGTGGCACCGAGGGCCAGGGAACCGAGGGTCAGGCCGCGAGGCACGCTGAACACGGCGTCTTCGGCGATGGAGTAGATGTTCGGGATCACCGCGAAGCCCATGGCCAGACCGACCACCAAGGCGTTGCGCTGGTCGTAGGTGATGCCCAGGTCGTGGGAGATCCACATGCGCATGTCGCCGCCGAAGAACCAGGTTTCCATGTACGGGCTCATGTACAGCGAGAGCCAGCCCACAAACAGAATCACCGGGATCAGAATCGCGGCTTCCCAGCCGTCCGGCACTTTCAGGCGGATGGATTCAGGCAAGCGGCTGAAGATGAAACCGGCCACCAGCACGCCAATCGGCAGCAGCATCAGCAAGCTGAAGATGCCCGGCAAATGCCCTTCGACATACGGTGCGAGGAACAGGCCGGCGAAGAAACCGAGGATCACCGTCGGCATCGCTTCCATCAGCTCGATCACCGGTTTGACCTTGCGGCGCATGCCCGGAGCCATGAAGTACGCGGTGTAGATGGCAGCGGCGACGGCCAGTGGTGCGGCGAGCAGCATGGCGTAGAACGCGGCTTTCAGCGTACCGAAGGTCAGCGGAGACAGGCTCAGCTTGGGTTCGAAGTCGGTGTTGGCAGCGGTCGATTGCCAGACGTATTTAGGCTCGTCGTAGTTCTCGTACCAGACCTTGCTCCACAACGCGCTCCACGACACTTCCGGGTGCGGGTTGTCGAGCAGCAGCGGTTGAATCTTGCCGCCAGCTTCCACGATCACGCGGTTGGCCCGTGGCGACAGACCGAAAATCCCTTGGCCTTCGACCACTTGATCAACCAGCAACGTGCGGTGCGCGGTGCTGTGGAACACGCCGAGCTTGCCGGAGGCGTCGAGGGCGATGAAGCCTTTGCGACGCTCTTCAGCGGTGATTTCAACGATCGGCGTGGTGCCCATCTGGAAGTTGCGGATCTGCTTCAGACGCAGTTCGCCATCCGGGTCGCGGGCCATGAACCACTGGGCCAGACCACCCTTGGAATCACCCATGATCAGCGAGATACCGCCCACCAGTTGGGTGCTGGCGGTAATCTCGGCATCGCCGTTTTCCAGCAGTTTGTAGCGACCGTTAAGGCTCTTGTCGCGCAGGCTGAACACATCGGCCTGGGCACGCCCGTTGATTACGTACAACCACTGCTGGCGCGGGTCGACGAAGATGTTCTTCACCGGCTCGGTCATTTGCGGCAGGTCGATGCGCTTCTGCTCGTTGGTGACTTCGCCGGTCATCATGTTTTCTTCGCTGGTCAGCGAGAGCACATTGAGTTGCGAACCGGTGGAGCCGACCAGCATCAGCGTGGTGTCGGTGGCGTTGAGGCTGACGTGCTCCAGCGCCCCGCCCGCCTCGTTCAGCGCAATCGGGGTATCGCCGTACGGGAAATCGATGGCCGGCGAGATGGTTTTCTTGTTGTCCGGGTAGCTGACTTTATACGTGTGACGGAACACCAGCGCCTGACCGTTGGACAGACCGACCGCGACCAGCGGATGACCTGGCTGGTCTTCGCCGATGGACGTCACGGTGGTGCCGGCCGGAATCGGCAGATCGACACGCTTGAGTTCGGCACCACTGTCGATGTCGAAGAACAGCGCCTGGCCCTTGTCGGAAACCCGCATGGCGACCTGGTTCTGTTCTTCCAGAGAGATCATCAGCGGCTTGCCGGCGTCTTGAATCCAGGCCGGGGTGATGGCGTCCTTGGCGGTCAGGCTGGCACCCTGGAACAGCGGCGCAACCACGTAGGCAAGGAAGAAAAAGATCAGCGTGATCGCGCCGAGGACGGCGAGGCCGCCGACGAGGACGTACCAGCGGGTCAGGCGATCTTTGAGCGCACGAATTCGGCGCTTGCGTTGCAACTCAGGCGTATTGAAGTCAATTCGCTTGGGGGGATTGGTAGTCATGGTGGAATTGGCCAGATCATTCATGCGCACACCCTAGCGATCCTGTATGACAGAAAGATGACAATGCAGTGACGCAACAAATCCGCCGCCAGAGGGTACTGGCAGAGGACCGAAAATTTTGGGGGGCGTAGGAGCTGTCGAGGGCACCGAGGCTGCGATCTTTTGATCTGGCTTTTAACTGCAAGATCAAAAGATCGCAGCCTCGTTTCACTCGTCAGCTCCTACACAGGTCCGGGGCGAGCCCCGGACCTAGGGTGTTACTTCTTTGCGACTTCAGCGCCGCCTTCTTGCAGACCCAGGTCAGCCAGTGCTTTTGCAGCAACCTTGGCTGGCAGTGGGATGTAGCCGTCTTTCACTACAACTTCCTGGCCCTGTTTGGACAGAACCAGTTTCACGAACTCGGCTTCCAGCGGTGCCAGAGGCTTGTTCGGGGCTTTGTTGACGTACACGTAGAGGAAACGCGACAGCGGGTATTTGCCGTTCAGTGCGTTTTCTTCGCTGTCTTCGATGAACTCGGTGCTGCCTTTCTTCGACAGGGCTACAGTTTTCACGCTAGCAGTCTTGTAGCCGATGCCCGAGTAACCGATACCATTCAGCGAGGAGCTGATCGACTGCACGACCGAAGCCGAGCCTGGTTGTTCGTTGACGTTTGGTTTGTAGTCGCCTTTGCACAGGGCTTCTTCTTTGAAGTAGCCATAAGTGCCGGATACCGAGTTACGACCGAACAGTTGAACCGGCTTGTTGGCCAGGTCGCCGGTCACACCCAGGTCGCCCCAGGTTTTAACGTCGGTTTTAGCGCCGCACAGACGAGTCGAGGAGAAGATCGCGTCGACTTGTTCCATGGTCAGGTGCTGGATCGGGTTGTCTTTGTGCACGAACACCGCCAGGGCGTCCACGGCAACCGGGATTGCGGTTGGCTTGTAGCCGTACTTCTGCTCGAAGGCAGCCAGTTCGGTGTCCTTCATTTTGCGGCTCATCGGGCCCAGGTTAGAGGTGCCTTCAGTCAACGCAGGTGGCGCAGTGGCGGAGCCAGCGGCCTGAATCTGGATGTTTACGTTCGGGTATTCTTTTTTGTAGTTCTCAGCCCACAGGGTCATGAGGTTGGCCAGGGTATCGGAGCCGACGCTGGACAGGTTGCCCGACACACCAGTGGTTTTGGTGTAGCTCGGGATAGCAGGGTCAACAGCGGCGAACGCGTTGGCAGTCGCAACGCCAGCAGCGACAAAAGTCATTGCCGCCATCAAACGCTTCAGTTTCATGCCTTACTCCTAGCAGATAGGGTGTGTTAAGTCGGGGCCAAGTATCAGCAGGCCGTATGAACACTCTATGGCTGAAATATGACAATTGGATGAAAGGCCAGCATTCAGTGTTTCGAAGTAATTCCGTGTAATCGTTCTTCGCGGGCAAGCCTCGCTCCTACAGGTCCGAGTCGTACACGCATCATGCGAACGACTTCAATTCTGTAGGAGCGAGGCTTGCCCGCGAAGACGTCGGCACAGACGATACAAGAAGTCGCCTTAACGCCCCTTCTTCCAAAGATAAGCCCCCACCAGAATCCCGACCCCGCAAATGATCGCCACATAATAGGCAGGCCCCATCGGGCTTTCCTTGAGCAGCAACGTCACGATCATCGGGGTCAAGCCGCCGAAGATCGCGTAGGCCAGGTTGTAGGAGAACGACAGGCCGCTGAAACGCACCACTGCCGGGAAAGCTTTGACCATCACGTACGGCACGGCGCCGATGGTGCCGACCAGCAGACCGGTGACTGCGTACATCGGGAACAGCCAATCCGGGTGATCAAACAGGCTGTGATAGAAAGTCCATGAACTCAACAGCAGCAACGCACTGCCGAACACGAACACCCGACCGGCGCCGAAACGATCAGCCAGCGCACCGGAGGCCACGCAACCCAGGCTCAGGAACACGATTGCCAGGCTATTGGCCTGCAACGCGGTGGTCGGGGTGAAGTGGTAAACGGTCTGCAGCACGGTCGGGGTCATCAGGATGACCACGATGATGCCGGCGGACAGCAGCCAGGTCAGCAGCATGGAAATCACGATCGCCCCGCGATGGTCGCGCAGCACCGCGCGCAGCGGCACTTCTTCGGCCAGGGCCTTGCGCAGTTGCAGTTCGGCGAACACCGGGGTTTCGTGGAGCCAGCGGCGCAGGTAGACCGAGAACAGGCCAAACACGCCGCCGAGCAGGAACGGGATCCGCCAGGCGTAATCCGACACTTCCACCGGGGTATAGATGCTGTTGATCGCCGTGGCGACCAGCGAACCCAGGAGAATGCCGGCCGTCAGACCGCTGGTCAGGGTGCCGCAGGCGTAGCCGATGTGCCGCTGTGGCACGTGTTCGGAAACGAAGACCCAGGCGCCGGGCACTTCACCGCCAATCGCTGCGCCCTGAATCACGCGCATCAGCAGCAACAGGATCGGCGCCCACATGCCGATCTGCGCATAGGTTGGCAGCAGGCCCATGATCAGGGTCGGCACAGCCATCATGAAAATGCTCAGGGTGAACATCTTCTTGCGCCCCAGCAGGTCGCCGAAGTGCGCCATGACGATGCCGCCCAACGGACGCGCCAGGTAGCCGGCGGCGAAGATACCGAAGGTCTGCATCAGACGCAGCCACTCGGGCATGTCGGCCGGGAAGAACAGCTTGCCGACCACGGTGGCGAAGAACACGAAGATGATGAAGTCGTAGAACTCCAGCGCGCCGCCCAGGGCGGACAGCGACAAGGTCTTGTAATCATTGCGGGTCAACGGACGTGCGGATTGCGTTGGCTGCGCAGTGCTCGAGGGCGCTGTGGTCATGGCAAGGGCTTCTCTTATAGTCGGATCTGCAACCCCAACAACGCTGGCGGAGGCTTGGGCAGGTCCGCACGATAGCAAATTGTTCGAAAAAGCACATAGAGGTGCGTATTTGACGGTCGAAATGAGAACCGGACGGTCGTCTCGGAGTCTACCGACCGATATACTCGCAATCTTGCAACAGTTTGTAAGGGTTGCTGTGCGAAAACGCCTGCCGGGCTCCACAGGCGATTTCGCAGAGTTTCCCTTTAGGCGCCTTACGAAAAACGTGACGAACGTAGTATGTTCGGGCTGAATCGTTTTTCTTGAAGACGGCTATTCACCTGAAAGACCAACGTAGAGTCACGGGTCAGAGGCACCCCCGGCATGATAGAGCTCGAACAAGAAGATCCAATCCCGCAAGGCGACCTGGCCCTGCAAATCACTGCACTTCCACGCGAAACCAACGGCTTTGGCGATATTTTCGGCGGCTGGCTGGTGGCGCAGATGGATTTGGCCGGCACCGCAATGGCCAGCAAAGTCGCTGGTGGCCGCGTCGCGACCGTTGCGATCGACCGCATGGCGTTCCTGGTTCCGGTGGCGGTGGGCGCTCAGCTCTCCTTCTATACCCAGGCCCTGGAAATCGGCCGCAGCTCGATCCAGATGATGGTCGAGGTCTGGAGCGACGATCCGCTGTCCAGTGAGTGGCGTAAAGTGACTGAAGCGGTATTTGTGTTCGTCGCCATCGACGGCAGCGGTCGCACCCGTTCGTGCCCGCCAAGAGCGCGTTAAACACGGCGCGCTTTTCGCGGTCCATTGCAGTCCTGTTCCAAATTGAGAGTTGTCCCCATGAGCACGCCCAACGTTGAAGCCGTCAAACTGGATGAACTGAACTGCTGGCGCATTCGCCACGGTCAGGCCGAACTGCTGGTGGCCCAGCAAGGCGCGCACATCCTCAGTTATCAATTGGCCGGGCAACCGCCGTTGATCTGGCTCAACGACGAAGCTGTGTTCAAGACCGGCAAGAGCATCCGCGCCGGCGTGCCGGTGTGCTGGCCGTGGTTTGGTAACTTCCCGCGCAACCCGCAGAGCGTGCAGGCGATGCGCGTCAGCAGTGAACCCGCTGCCGCTCACGGCTTTGTCCGGGCGACAGATTGGGAACTGGGTGGCATCGAAGCCGAGGGTGAAAGCCTGAAGGTGGAGTTCATCCTGCCCTACCCCGAAGGCGGTTTTCCGGGCTGGCCGCATCAGGTGGACTTGAAGCTGAGCATTCGTCTGGATGAACAACTGCACATCAGCCTGACCAGCCACAACCGCGGCACAGAAACCGTGACGATCAGCCAGGCGTTGCACAGTTATTTCGCCGTCAGCGATGTGCGCAACGTGCAGGTCGAAGGGCTGGATGGCTTGAGTTACATCGATACGACCAAGGACTGGGCCACGGCCACGCAGACCGGCGATCTGGCTTTTACCGGCGAGACCGACCGCATCTACCTGAATGTTCCGGCGAAGCTGAGCATTGTCGACCCGGCCTGGGAACGGCGCATCGAGCTGACCAGCAGCGGTTCGCGCACGGCGGTGATCTGGAATCCGTGGATTGATCGCGCAGCGGCGTTCAGCGACATGGCCGACGATGGCTGGCAGCGCATGCTATGCATCGAAACGGCGAACGTGATGGACGATGTGGTGAACCTGGCGGCGGGTGCCAGTCATACACTGGGCGTGAGCATCGGTAGCAAACCCCTGTAAGCAACACCGCAAAACCAATGTGGGAGCGGGCTTGCTCGCGAAGAGGGCGTAACATTCAACATCATCGTTGACTGAAACACCGCTTTCGCGAGCAAGCCCGCTCCCACATTTGATCTTTGCCAGGCTGACTGGCGCTTACAAATCCGATTCTTTCACCACACGAACCTTCGCCGCATCCAGCGCATACGCCGCGTCGGCCAGGTCGTTGTTGACCTTCTCGATCTTCAGCGTGCCGGTCACCCACAGCGGTGTGTAGATATCGTCCAGCTTCAAGCCTTTCGGATAGCGCACCAGCACCAACTGGTTGGGCGGCGGTGGCGGCACGTGAATGCAGGCGCCCGGGTAGGGCACGAGGAAGAACAGCGTGCTGCGGCCCTTGGCGTCGGACTCCAGCGGCACCGGGTAACCACCGATGCGGATGTTCTTGTCGTTCATCGACGGCACGGTTTTAGTCGAGTACATCACCGCCGGCAAACCCTTGCCCTGCTTCATGCCACCCTTTGACGTAAAGGTGCCATCGCCTTCAGGGGTGTTGTGGTCGATTTCGGGCATGGCTTCGAGGGCTTTCTGGTCCGACTTGGGCATCAGTTCCAGCCAGTCGGTTTCCGGCAGTTCGCCGGCATGGGCAAGGCCCGAGCCCAGGAATAAGAGGGTCAACAGAAGACGGCGCATGGAGATGCTCGGCAAAGGGAGAGTCGATGGAATGGCGAGCATTCTAGCCCTCTCGGCCTGCGCAGCCGAGAGGACTTTGTCGCTTGAATCAGTTTCTTTTGATCAGGCCGTAGACCACCAGCAACACGATCGCACCGACCAGTGCACCGATGAAGCCCGCGCCTTGGCCAGCCTGGTAAATGCCCAGCGCCTGGCCGCCATAAGTGGCCGCCAGCGAACCGCCGATACCGAGCAGGATGGTCATGATCCAACCCATGCTGTCATCGCCCGGTTTCAGGAACCGTGCCAGCAGGCCGACGATCAAGCCGATAAAGATGGTTCCGATAATTCCCATGGCATTTCCCTCTGATTGATTGGGTGAAGCAGGACACCTAGCCCAAGCCTAGTCAGACTTTGGCATCCTGCCATCAGAGAACGGCGGACACTGAAGGTTCCGCCGCTGCCACATGAAACTATTCGGCGATGAGCGCTTCGACCTTGAGGATCTGCGCCGCCAGCGTCTCGCGATCTGCACAACGCAGATTGGCGTGACCGACCTTGCGGCCGACCTTGAACGCCTTGCCGTAGTGGTGCAAATGGCAATCGTCGATGGCGATGACTTTCTCTACCGGCGGTACCACACCGATGAAGTTGAGCATCGCGCTCTCGCCGATCTTGGCCGTCGAACCCAACGGCAGACCGGCAACGGCCCGCAGGTGGTTTTCGAATTGGCTGCACTCGGCGCCTTCGGTGGTCCAGTGCCCGGAGTTGTGCACGCGCGGGGCGATTTCGTTGGCCTTGAGGCCACCGTCGACTTCAAAGAATTCGAACGCCATCACGCCGACATATTCCAGCTGCTTGAGCACTCGGCTGGAGTAGTCTTCAGCCAGGGCTTGCAGCGGGTGATCGGTGCTGGCCACGGACAGCTTGAGGATGCCGCTGTCGTGGGTGTTGTGAACCAGTGGATAGAAGCGTGTTTCGCCATCGCGGGCACGTACGGCGATCAGCGAGACTTCACCGGTGAACGGCACAAAGCCTTCCAGCAGGCAGGCCACGCTGCCCAGTTCGGCGAAGGTGCCGACCACGTCTTCCGGTTTGCGCAGGACTTTCTGGCCCTTGCCGTCGTAACCCAGGGTGCGGGTTTTCAACACGGCCGGCAGACCGATCGAAGCGACAGCAGCATCCAGATCGGCTTGCGACTGGATGTCGGCGAACGCCGGGGTGGGAATCCCCAGGTCCTTGAACATGCTCTTCTCGAACCAGCGATCGCGGGCGATGCGCAGGGCTTCGGCGCTCGGGTAGACCGGGACGAACTGCGACAGGAAAGCCACGGTTTCAGCCGGGACGCTTTCGAACTCGAAAGTCACCAGATCGACTTCTTCGGCCAGTTGGCGCAGGTGATCCTGATCGCCGTAATCGGCCCGCAGGTGCTCGCCCAACGCGGCGGCACAGGCGTCCGGCGCCGGGTCAAGGAAAGCGAAGTTCATGCCCAGCGGAGTGCCCGCCAGCGCCAACATGCGACCCAACTGGCCGCCACCGATTACACCGATCTTCATCGTCAACAACCTCAGGCGATGCGTGGGTCTGGATTGTCCAGGACGCTGTCTGTCTGCTCAGCACGGAAAGTTTTCAGCACGGCGTGGAACTGCGGGTGCTTGGCGCCCAGGATACTCGCCGACAACAACGCCGCGTTGATCGCGCCAGCCTTGCCGATGGCCAGGGTGGCAACCGGGATGCCCGCAGGCATCTGCACGATCGAGAGCAGCGAATCGACGCCCGAGAGCATCGACGACTGCACCGGTACGCCGAGCACCGGCAGGTGGGTCTTGGCCGCACACATGCCAGGCAGGTGAGCCGCGCCACCGGCACCGGCGATAATCACCTCGATGCCACGCGCCTCAGCCTCTTCGGCATACTGGAACAGCAGGTCCGGGGTGCGGTGGGCAGAGACCACTTTCACCTCGTAAGGGATGCCGAGCTTTTCCAGCATATCGGCGGTGTGGCTAAGGGTGGACCAATCGGACTTGGAGCCCATGATCACGCCAACCAGTGCACTCATCGTCGTGCCTCTTCTCTCTGGGCGCCCGCAGGCGCGTCAAAAAACAACAAGCCACGCAATTTGCGTGGCTTGATTGTACGAAAAATGGCCGGACGAACCGGCCGAAGGCCGCGCAGTATACCTCAATGAAGCAGATAAACAGCCCCCGAAACGACCATCTGTCATACGGCGTAAAGTACCGGTTTTATTGACCTGCGAGTCAGTCAGCTACTCCAGCATTTCCCTGTGGGAGCGGGCTTGCTCGCGAAAGGGCCGTGTCAGGCAACATCAATGCCGACTGACCCACCGCATTCGCGAGCAAGCCCGCTCCCACATTGGTTCTTCGTCGGCTTCAAGAACCCTGCGCCGCACCTCCTTCCAGCTTGCGCCACAACAACCGCACGTTCGCCTTGCGCACCAGCGCGCAGCGATACAAACGAATCTCCAGCGGCACATGCCATTGCGGGCCGCCGCACACCACCAGTTCACCGCGAGCCAGTTCGGCGCGCACGCTCAGTTGCGGCACCCAGGCAATCCCCAGCCCTTCCAGCGCCATGCTTTTCAGGCTGTCGGCCATGGCGGTCTCATAAATGGTGGTAAAGCGCAGGGCACGTTGGCGCAGCAGCAGGTTCACCGAACGACCCAGAAACGCACCGGCGCTGTAAGCGAGCAACGGCACACTTCCCTCGCCTTCCAGATCAAACAGAGGCTTGCCCTCGGCATCCGCCGCGCAGACCGGCAGCATTTCCGTCTGGCCCAAATGCAGCGACGGGAAGATTTCCGGGTCCATCTGCATCGCTGCGTCCGGGTCATAGAACGCCAGCATCAAGTCGCAACCGCCCTCACGCAGCGCGTGCACGGCGTCGCCGACGTTGGTCGCCACCAGCCGGGTGGCAATGTTCAGGCCTTCATTACGCAACTGCGCGATCCAGCGCGGGAAGAAGCCCAGTGCCAGCGAGTGAGCCGCCGCCACCTGCATCACTTCGCCCTGCCCGCCTTCCAGGTGATGGAGATGGCGCAATACTTCGCCCAACTGCTCGACCACTGTCCGCGCCGTCACCAGAAACAACTGCCCCGCCGCTGTCAGCTCGACCGGCGTGCGCGAGCGGTTGACCAATTGCAGCCCCAGCGCGGCTTCAAGGCTGCGGATCCGCCGGCTAAATGCAGGCTGGGTCACGAAGCGGCGTTCCGCAGCCTGGGAGAAGCTGCGGGTGGCGGCCAGGGCACTAAAGTCCTCCAGCCATTTGCTTTCCAGATTCATCACGTCCTCCCGGACACGCACCAAATTAGGTCACACGCTCGCCGCAGACGCGGCGTCACATGGGCATTATGCCGAATGTGCATAGGCCAGCGCTTAACAGCATTGGCCCAAAATTCTTCACAAGCCTAGCATTTGCAGCGTTCCGGCACAGACCGGGTCCATATCGAGATGATTTCTATCATGTCCTCCGCTGCATCTTTCCGCACAGAAAAAGACCTGCTTGGCGTACTCGAAGTACCCGCTCAAGCGTATTACGGCATCCAGACCCTGCGAGCGGTGAACAACTTCCGTCTCTCCGGCGTTCCGATTTCGCATTACCCGAAGCTGGTTGTCGGCCTGGCCATGGTTAAACAAGCCGCTGCTGACGCCAACCGCGAGCTGGGTCATCTGAGCGAAGCCAAGCACGCTGCCATCAGCGAAGCCTGTGCACGACTGATCCGCGGCGATTTCCACGAAGAGTTCGTGGTCGACATGATTCAAGGCGGCGCTGGCACTTCGACCAACATGAATGCCAACGAAGTCATCGCCAACATCGCGCTGGAGGCCATGGGTCACCAGAAAGGCGAATACCAATACCTGCACCCGAACAACGACGTGAACATGGCGCAGTCGACCAACGACGCCTACCCGACCGCGATCCGTCTGGGTCTGCTGTTGGGTCACGACGCGCTGCTGGCCAGCCTCGACAGCCTGATCCAGGCGTTTGCTGCCAAAGGTCAGGAATTTGCTCACGTCCTGAAAATGGGCCGCACGCAACTGCAAGACGCCGTGCCGATGACCCTCGGCCAGGAATTCCGTGCTTTCGCCACCACATTGGGCGAAGACTTGGCCCGTCTGAAGACGCTGGCCCCGGAACTGTTGACTGAAGTAAACCTGGGCGGCACCGCGATTGGTACCGGCATCAACGCCGACCCGCGTTACCAGCACCTGGCCGTTGAGCGCCTGGCCCTGATCAGCGGTCAACCGCTGGTTCCAGCTGCCGACCTGATCGAAGCCACCTCCGATATGGGCGCCTTCGTGCTGTTCTCCGGCATGCTCAAGCGCACCGCGGTCAAGCTGTCGAAGATCTGCAACGACTTGCGCCTGCTGTCCAGCGGCCCACGCACCGGCATCAACGAAATCAACCTGCCGGCGCGTCAGCCAGGCAGTTCGATCATGCCCGGCAAGGTCAACCCGGTAATTCCGGAAGCGGTGAACCAGGTAGCGTTCCAGATCATCGGCAACGACCTGGCCCTGACCATCGCAGCCGAAGGCGGCCAACTGCAACTGAACGTGATGGAGCCGCTGATCGCGTTCAAGATCTTCGACTCGATCCGCCTGCTGCAACGCGCCATGGATATGCTGCGCGAGCATTGCATCGTTGGCATCACCGCCAACGAAGAGCGCTGCCGCGAACTGGTCGAGCACTCGATCGGCCTGGTCACCGCGCTGAACCCGTACATCGGCTATGAAAACGCCACCCGCATCGCCCGTATCGCCCTCGAAAGCGGCCGCGGCGTGCTGGAACTGGTGCGCGAAGAAGGCTTGCTCGACGACGAAATGCTCGCCGACATCCTGCGCCCGGAAAACATGATTGCTCCGCGTCTGGTCCCGCTCAAGGCTTGATCGAACGCTGCACGCTCACCAGGTCGAGGGACTAGACACCTCTCACCTTTTGAGGGCTTGGGGATTCGTTCTCCAAGCCCTTTTTTTTAACTCTTTTGCGGCAACTACAGAATGTTTGAACGCTGAGAAAGGTGGGAGCGGGCTTGCTCGCGAAGACGGTGTGTCAGTCACCAGAAATGGTGAATCCAAATACGTATTCGCGAGCAAGCCCGCTCCCACATGAAACAGCTTTCACATAAGCCCGACGCCGGTAACGTCGGGTGTTTCAAAGCTTCGTACCGTCGCTTGCACCACAATCGTGCAGACGGGCAACGCACTGATAGGTATAGTGCCGCCCCTCTTCGCGTGAGCGGTCGTCGGTAACGAGGCCCAAACCCATGCGAAACCCGACCTAATAACAACCCGCGATATGGACCGGGACGAACTTCGCCTCACCTGTCATGCCACGCGCAAGCCGGTGTAACGCGATGTTTCTACCCCTCCAGCATTTGCTTAAACAAAAAACAGCGAGGAATAATCCATGCTCGAAGTCATTAACGACTTCCTCTCAGGGAAAGTACTGATCGTGCTCATTGTCGGGCTCGGTAGCTACTTCACGATCCGCTCGCGTTTCGTTCAATTGCGCCACTTCTTCCACATGTTCGCGGTATTCCGCGACAGCCTCAAAAGCAGCGCCGGTCAACTCAGCTCGTTCCAGGCCCTGATGCTCAGCCTCGCCGGCCGCGTCGGTGCAGGTAACATCGCCGGTGTCGGCATCGCCGTGACCCTCGGCGGGCCAGGTGCGGTGTTCTGGATGTGGGTGACCGCGCTGGTCGGCATGTCCAGCAGCTTCTTCGAATGTTCCCTCGGCCAGCTCTACAAGCGCTGCGACTCCGACGGCACCTACCGTGGCGGCCCGTCCTATTACATCCAGCACGGCCTGCAGAAACGCTGGTTGGGGATGATCATGGCGTTCCTGCTGCTGATCACCTTCGGCTTCGCCTTCAACGGCCTGCAATCCCACGCCGTAACTCACTCGCTGAAGAACGCCTTCGACCTTGACCCAACGTACACTGGCGCGGCGCTGGCCGTGTTGCTGGGCCTGGTGTTCATCGGTGGCATCAAGCGTATCGCCAAGGTCGCTGACCTGCTGGTACCGGTGAAAACCCTGGTGTACATCGGCGTGACCATCTACGTGATCGTGCTGCAATTCGACCACGTTCCAGCGATGCTGATGACCATCGTCAAAAGTGCTTTCGGTCTCGACCAAGCCTTTGGCGGCCTGATCGGCAGCGCCATTGTCATGGGCGTGAAACGTGGCGTGTTCGCCAACGAAGCCGGCCTGGGCAGTGCGCCAAACGTGGCTGCGGTCGCGTCGGTCGAGCACCCGGTGGCACAAGGCGTGGTTCAGGCGTTCAGCGTGTTCCTCGACACCTTCGTGATCTGCACCTGCACCGCATTGCTGATTTTGCTCTCGGGTTTCTACACCCCGGGCTTCGAAGGCGACGGCATTGCCCTGACCCAGAACTCCCTGGCCGCCGTGGTCGGTGACTGGGGTCGCAGTTTCATCTCCGTAGCCCTGTCGTTGTTCGTGTTCACCTCGATCCTCTACAACTACTACCTGGGCGAGAGCAACCTGCGCTTCATGATCGGTGAGAACCGCGCAGCGCTGATCGGTTACCGCGCGCTGGTACTGGTGCTGATCTTCTGGGGTGCCATCGAAAACCTCGGCACGGTGTTCGCTTTTGCCGACATCACCATGACCATGCTGGCGTTCGTGAACCTGATCGCGCTGTTCCTGCTGTTCAAGGTCGGCATGCGCATCCTGCGTGACTACGATGACCAGCGCTCTGCCGGCATCAAGACTCCGGTGTTCGATTCGAGCAAGTTCCCGGATCTGGACCTGGACCTGCAAGCCTGGCCTGCCAACCCGCCAGCCGCCGCCACCAAGGCCGAGGCTGAGCTCAAAGGCGTACCCGCAGCGCAACGCTGATCGGTTAAAGTTCGGCATACCCTGTGGGAGCGGGCTTGCTCGCGAAGAGGGCGTAACATTCAACATCATCGTTGACTGATACCCCGCTTTCGCGAGCAAGCCCGCTCCCACATTAGGAATGTCATCGTTCTTCGGAGAGTCTCCATGAATTCCTCGACCTATCCTGCCGCCCAGCACGTCATGGTGCTCTACACCGGCGGCACCATCGGCATGCAAGCCAGTGCCCATGGCCTGGCCCCGGCGTCCGGTTTTGAAGCGCGGATGCGCGACTACCTGCACAGCCAACCTGAACTCGTGGTGCCGCAGTGGCGCTTTCGCGAGATGAGCCCGCTGATCGACAGCGCCAACATGACCCCGACCTATTGGCAGCAACTGCGTGAAGCGGTGGTCGATGCCGTGGATGTCCAGGGCTGCGACAGCGTGCTGATCCTGCACGGCACCGACACCCTGGCGTACAGCGCGGCGGCCATGAGCTTCCAGTTGCTCGGCTTGCATGCCCGCGTCTGCTTCACCGGCTCGATGCTGCCGGCCGGCGTGACCGACAGCGATGCCTGGGAAAACCTCAGCGGCGCGCTGGTCGCCCTCGGCCATGGCCTGGCGCCGGGCGTGCATCTGTACTTCCACGGCGAACTGCTGGACCCGACCCGTTGCGCGAAAGTGCGCAGCTTCGGTCGTCATCCATTCAAGCGACTTGAGCGTCAGGGCGGCGGTGTGAAGGCGACTTCGCTGCCAGCGCCGTTGACCTATAACCAGCCCAAGCAGTTGGCGAATGTTGCGGTACTGCCGCTGTTCCCCGGCATTAGCGCCGAAGTCCTGAACGGCCTGCTAGATAGCGGCATTCAGGGTTTGGTGCTGGAGTGCTACGGCAGCGGCACCGGGCCGAGCGACAATCCTGAGTTTCTCGCCAGCCTTGAGCGCGCGCGGGACAAGGGAGTTGTGGTTGTCGCTGTGACGCAATGCCATGAAGGTGGCGTCGAGCTGGATGTGTACGAGGCTGGCAGTCGCTTGCGCGGTGTTGGCGTGCTTTCGGGTGGCGGCATGACCCGTGAAGCGGCGTTCGGCAAGTTGCATGCGCTGCTGGGCGCAGGCCTGGAAAACGCCGAAGTGCGGCGCCTGGTCGAGCTTGATCTGTGTGGTGAATTGAGCTGATCCATCGTGTGCCGCCGGCTCCTGAGATGTCGCAGGAGCCGGCTGGCCGCGAAGATTACTTCTTGACCTGATAATCCTGGCCCCACACCCGTACCGTGGTGGAGGTCTCGATCGGCCCTTCAAAAACGAATTTCTGCCGTACCGCGGCTTTCGGCGGCACGGTAACGTCATCCGGGTTTTCCAGGCTGGCTGTCAGCCCGTTGGCATACCCGTCCTGATCGATCGCCAGCAAAGCGCCGGCCTGCTTGAGGTTGATCAGGCGCAGCTGGCTGTCGCTGCTGTTCTTGAAGCCCAGCGTGACATTGAAGGTGTCGCCGACGGCCTCGGTCTTCAAGACCTGAACATCGATGCGATCCTTCATTTGCTCGCGCGAGGAAATGATCGAAGCACCGTCAACACCTTGGGCCGACTGGCGCCCGTCAAGCACCCCTTCGCTGACCCCGCCCAACAGGTTTTTGCCGGCCGAAATCGCCGAAGAGACCGCTGCCTTAGCCGAGTCCTTGATACTGCTGTCGTTGGCCGGCTCGCCCTCGGCAAAGCACAGCGAGCTGAGCAACAAGCTGGAGGCCAGGATAATGTGGCGCGAGGGAGTGAATGTCATACCTAATCCTTTATGGTTGTTTGCGACACCACCCGGAGGGTGAATGGCAGGCAGGTTGCACCAATCGGCTATTGTCGGCAAGCCAGCACCAGCAGCAGCGGCATACAACTTGCTGCCTTCAAGCAGACTTCATGAACGGACGCGAGCATGCTCCACTCCCACCTCACCACTCTCAACGCCGTCTCCCTGGTGCTCAACACCTTCAAGGCTGAAGGTCTTTCCAGCGAGGCATTGTTGGCCGGCAGCGGCATCAGCGCGGCGGATCTGAGCCGGGCCGACACGCGCATCACCACCAATCAGGAGATGCAGGTCTGCGCCAATGCGGTCGCGCTCAAGCGCGATATCGGCCTGGAGCTGGGCCGTCGGATGCATGTTTCGTCCTATGGCATGCTCGGTTATGCGCTGCTCACCAGTGCCACCTTCGGTGACGCTTTGCGCCTGGCGATACGTTATCCGGCGCTGCTGGGAACACTTTTCGAACTGAGCCTGGAAGACGATGGCGAACGCATCTGGTTCGTCGCCGCCGATTACCGGGAGAACCCGGCGCTGGCGGTGTTCAATGCGGAATTCTGCCTGGTCTCGCTGAAAGTCATCTGCGACGACCTGCTCGGCCACCCGTTGCCGCTGCTGGCCGCACGGTTCGAACATGCGGCACCGGACTATCAGGCAACCTACGCCGAACATTTCGCTTGCCCGCTGAGCTTCGAGTCGCGGGACAACGCGTTTGCCTTCGACCGACAGTGGCTCGACCAACCGTTGCCACTGGCGGATGTGATCACCCATCAGGCGATGGTCGAACGCTGCCGCAAGCAGAACACCGAGTTCACCGGCCGCCAGGCCTGGCTCGGGCGGATTCGCCAGTTGCTCAGCGCGCAGTTGCATGCCGCGCCGGGACTTGAGGGGCTGGCCGAGCAGATGAAGTGTTCGCCGCGCACTTTGCGCCGGCACCTCAAGGATTTGGGCTGCAGCTATCAAGAGCTGCTGGATGAACTGCGGTTCGAGCAGGCCAAGCAGATGCTTTGCGAGGATCAACTGCCGATCTATCAAATCGCCGAAGCGCTGGGGTTCAGCGAAACCGCAAGTTTCCGGCATGCCTTCGTACGCTGGAGCGGCGTGGCCCCAAGCCAGTTCCGGCCCCACTGATATCCCAATGTGGGAGCGGCGGTGCGACGATTCGACTTGCTCGCGAAGGCGGTGTGTCAGTTGACATTGATTTGACTGACACACCGCCTTCGCGAGCAAGCCCGCTCCCACGGGGGTTTGTATTCCATGCCCAAGTCCGGGGCACTCTCGCGCCAATAAGGGGCGAATTTCGGTCAAATGTTTTGGCCATATCGATCCCCTTTTGGCCTTTCCTGCCGTTCTCCCAAACGCCTCGCCCCGCAAGACTGTGTTCAACCGAATCAGCCTGCGGAGAATAAGAAATGCTGACGATCTACTCGGACGATCACCACCTGCACCACGGCCGTTGTGAATTGATGGACGGGCAATTGATGCCCTGCTTCGAAATGCCTTCCCGTGCCGACCACGTTCTACAGCGCGTAAAAGACCGCGACCTCGGGCCGGTGGAAGTGCCTCAGGATTTTGGCCTGGGGCCGATCCAGCGCATTCACGACCACGACTATCTCGACTTCTTCAAAGGTGCCTGGGCACGCTGGACCGAGTTCAATACCGACGGCGACTTGCTCCCCTACACCTGGCCAGCGCGGACTCTGCGCCGGATCAAACCCACCAGCCTGCACGGCCAGCTCGGCTATTACAGTTTCGACGGCGGCGCGCCGATCACTGCCGGCACCTGGCAAGCGGCGTACAGCGCGGCGCAAGTGGCGTTGACTGCCCAAGCCGCCATCCAGCGCGGCGCCCGCAGTGCCTTCGCGCTGTGCCGTCCGCCGGGACACCACGCCGCCAGTGACTTGATGGGCGGTTATTGCTACCTCAACAACGCCGCCATCGCCGCCCAGGCGTTCCTCGATCAGGGCCACAAAAAGGTCGCAATCCTCGACGTCGATTACCACCACGGCAACGGCACCCAATCGATTTTCTACGAGCGCAGCGACGTGCTGTTCACTTCGATCCACGGCCACCCGGAAGCTGAATTTCCGTTCTTCCTCGGCTACGAAGATGAGCTGGGTGAAGGCGCCGGTGAAGGCTTCAACTTCAACTACCCTTTGCCCGCCGGCTCGGGCTGGGACACCTGGAGCGCAGCGCTGGATCAGGCGTGTAAAGAGATCGAGAAGTACGGCGCCGACATCGTCGTCGTGTCCCTGGGCGTCGACACCTTCAAGGACGACCCCATCTCGCAATTCAAGCTCGACAGCCCGGATTACCTGGCCATGGGCGAGCGCATCGCGAAGCTCGGCAAGCCGACGCTGTTCGTGATGGAAGGCGGTTACGCGGTAGAAGAAATCGGCATCAACGCCGTGAACGTTCTCGAAGGTTTTGAAAGCGCCCAATGAGGAATTAGAAGAATGAACAGACTCAAGCGTTTTATCGCTCCAGCGCTATGCGCGACGGTACTTAGCGGTGCCGTTCACGCCGAAGACCGAACGTTGCGCGTCTACAACTGGTTCGACTACATCACCCCCAAAGCTCTCGAAGACTTCAAGGCCCAGAACACCCAGACCAAACTGGTCTACGACATTTTCGACACCAACGAAGCGCTGGAAGCCAAGCTGTTGACCGGCAACTCCGGCTACGACGTGGTGGTGCCGTCCAACGTGTTCCTCGCCAAGCAGATCGAAGCCGGCGTGTTCCAACCACTGGACCGCAGCAAGCTGCCGAACTGGAATCACCTCGATCCCAAGCTGATGAAGTTGATCGAAGCCAACGATCCCGGCAACAAATTCGCCGTGCCGTACATGTACGGCACCATCCTGATCGGCTTCAACCCGGACAAGGTCAAGGCTGCGCTGGGTGCCGACGCGCCGGTGGACAGCTGGGACCTGATTTTCAAGGAAGAGAACATCAGCAAGCTCAAGCAGTGCGGCGTCGCGCTGCTCGACTCGCCGTCGGAGATCTTGCCGCTGGCCCTGCAACACCTCGGCCTGGACCCGAACAGCAAAAAGCCTGCGGACTACGACAAGGCTGAAGCGCTGCTGATGAAGATTCGGCCATACGTCACGTACTTCCACTCGTCCAAGTACATGGCCGATATCGCCAACGGTGACATCTGCGTCGCGGTCGGTTATTCCGGCAGCTTCTCCCAAGCGGCCAACCGCGCCAAAGAAGCGAAGAACGGCGTGGTCGTGGATATGCGCCTGCCGAAAGAAGGAGCGCCAATCTGGTTCGACATGCTCGCGATTCCCAAAGGCGCGAAGAACACGGAAGACGCCTACACCTTTATCAACTACCTGCTGCAACCTCAGGTGATTGCGCCGGTCAGCGACTTCGTCGGCTACCCGAACCCGAACAAGGACGCCACGGAACTGGTCGACCCGGCAATCCGCAACAACCCGAACCTGTACCCAACCGAGTCAGCGATGAGCACGCTCTACACCCTGCAACCGCTGCCGCGAGATGCCGAGCGGGCGCGGACCCGGGCGTGGACCAAAATCAAATCCGGAACTTGATGCTCGTCAGCTAACTCACAGAACCTGTGGGAGACACAGGACCTGTGGGAGCGGGCTTGCTCGCGAAGAGGGAGTGTCAGTCGACGTCATCGTTGGCTGACACACCGCTTTCGCGAGCAAGCCCGCTCCCACATTAATTGTTGCGACACCAGGCAGAACGCAACCTTAGCAACGCCGACTCGATCTCAGCCTCCGGCACCGCAGCAAACCCCAGCACCAACCCCGCACGCTGATCCGCTGGCCGGGTCGAGTCCGGCAGCCAATAACCGCTCAACGCATTGATCTCGACACCCACTGCTTCCGCTTGCGCCACCAGTTCAGACTCGCGGGCCACGCTCTCGACCGACACCGTCAAATGCAGCCCCGCCGCCACACTCGGCAGGTTGCCTACGCCGGGAATGTCTTTCGGCCAACCGGCCAGCAGCGTGTTGCGCCGACTCAGTGCCGCACGCCGCATGCGCCGAATATGTCGCTGAAAATGCCCGGCGGCGATGAACTCCGCCATCACGGCCTGAGTGCTGACTTCCGAATGGCGCACATCCACCGCACGCCGACGGGAAAACGCATCCACCAGACCCGGCGGCAACACCAGATAACCCAGGCGCAATGCGGGGAACGCCACTTTGCCAAACGTCCCGACATACAACACCCGACCCTGCCGATCCAGTGCCGCCAACGGTGCCAATGGCGCGCCGCTGTAACGGTATTCGCCGTCATAGTCATCTTCGACGATCCAGCCTTGGGTGCGCTCGGCCCACGCCAATAATTCCAGGCGCCGGGCCAGGCTCATGATTACTCCGGTCGGGTACTGATGAGACGGGGTGACGTAGGCTAGTCGGCAATCCTTCAGCCCTTCCAACTCGGCGCAATTGATGCCCTCGCTGTCCACCGATACGCCGTGCAATTTGCCCCCGGCCACGGCAAAGGCATGACCCGCCGCGCGATACCCCGGATTCTCGATCGCCACGCCATCGCCCGGCTCCACCAGCAGCTGTGCACAAAGGCTAATTGCCTGCTGCGCGCCACTGGTGATCACAATTTGCTCAGCCGTGCACTGCATGCCGCGAGAACTGCGCAAGTACGCGGCAATCATTCCGCGCAATCTTTCATCGCCCGCCGGGTCGCCATAACACAACTGCTGCAAATCCGGTTTGCGCCAGAAAGCCGCGTTCAGCTTGGCCCACACCTCGAACGGAAACAGATCGAAAGCCGGCACACCCACCCGAAAAGCCTTCGGCGGACCACTTGGCGGCAGGGCCAAATGGTTCTTTTCAACCCGCTCCAACGCACCGCTGTGGATAACTTTACTGGATGGAATCACAGGTAAATCCAGCCAATTTGTGGATAAGGCTGTGGGTAACCCTGTTGACAACCCTGTGGATACTTTTGTGGATAGTTTTTTTGCCGGTATCGCGGTTTTCGGCAATTGCGCGACGTAAGTACCGTCGCCCACCCGCCCTTCGATAAAGCCTTCAGCGTAGAGCTGATCGTAGGCGCGGACCACGCTGTTTCGGGAAATCGACAGCGCCGCCGCCAGGTCGCGACTGGCCGGCAATCGCGTGCCACTGGCCAGTCGGCCGTCGAGCACACGCACCCGCAACGCCTGATAGAGCTGACGACTCAACCCCTGGCGCGGATCGAGTTCGATGCCGGCCGGGTTGAAGGACAAGGAAAGCGGCGCATCCTTCATCACAATGGACCTATGAAATTGGTCTTGAATGGCTCTTACAACAGACCAATAGCCTGCCTAGGATGAAGCCATTCGCCAAGGGAAATTTCCATGTACACGCCAAGCAGCTTTGCCATCGACGATTTGCAGGACTTGCATCAGCAGATACTCGCTACCCGCCTCGGCGTGTTGGTCACCCATGGCGAGCAAGGCCTGCAAGCCAGCCACATTCCGTTGCTACTGGATGCCGAACAAGGCCCCAATGGCACCCTTTACGGACACTTGGCCAAGGCCAATCCGCAATGGAAGGAACTGCAAAACGGCGCCGAGGCGCTGGTGATTTTTGCCGGTGCCGACGCGTACGTGAGCCCTGGCTTTTACCCGGCCAAAGCCGAGCACGGCAAAGTCGTGCCTACCTGGAACTACGTCGCCGTTCATGCTTATGGCGTGGCTGAAGTGTTCACCGACGCTGATCGCCTGCGCAATCTGGTCAGCGCCCTCACCGATCGCCATGAAGCGGATCGTACTCAGCCATGGAAAGTCGCTGACGCCCCGGCTGACTACATCGACGGCATGCTCAGGGCCATCGTCGGTTTCGCTTTGCCGATCGAGCGCCTGCAAGGCAAACGCAAGTTGAGCCAGAACCGCAGCGCCGCAGACATCGCCGGTGTGCGCGAAGGGCTGGCTGCCAGCCCCGATGCGCAGGACCAGGCCCTCGCCCACTTGATGCTTTAAGGAATGAACATGAGTCAGATCGAGATCCGCCAGGTCAGCGCCGACGACCACGCCGCTTGGTTGCCGTTGTGGCAAGCCTACCTGCGCTTCTACAACACCGAATTGCCCGAAGCCGTGAGCCAAAGTACCTGGCAGCGCATGCTCGACCCGAATGAGCCAACCCACTCGGCCCTGGCCTGGGCCGATGGCAAAGCGGTGGGCATGGTCAACTTCATCTACCATCGCTCGAACTGGAGCATCGAAAACTCCTGTTACCTGCAAGACTTGCTGGTAGAGCCGCAGACCCGTGGCACTGGCGTCGGTCGGCAGTTGATCGAATTCGTCTACGCCACCGCCAAAGCGGACGGTTGTTGCAAGGTTCACTGGCTGACCCACGAAACCAACGCCACCGCGATCCAGCTCTATGAGCGCATCGCCGAACGCCCCGGTTTCATCCAGTTTCGCAAAGCCCTTTAAGGTTCAAGGAGAACAACAATGTCGACTTCACTCGCGGACTGGAAAGGCGCACCGGCCCCCACCGTTCAACTGATCGAAGGGCGCTTTATTCGCCTGGAAAAACTCGACCCGGCGCGTCACGCCGACGGTTTGTTCAAAGCCCTGCAAGGTCCGGGCGCCGATCCGAAACTCTGGGATTACTTGCCTTACGGCCCGTTCCCGGAACGCAGCGTGTTCAACGATTGGCTGAACAACCATGCGGCCAACAGTGATCCATATTTCTTCGCGGTGATCGATCGTGCCAGCGGTGATGTGCAGGGCATCCTCAGCCTGATGTCGATCGTCCCGGCCCAGGGTCGTATCGAAATTGGCCACGTGACTTTCGGCGCACCGATGCAGCGTTCGCCGAAAAGCACCGAAGCGGTTTATCTGCTGGCCAAAGAGTCGTTTGCCATGGGCTACCGGCGTCTGGAGTGGAAGTGCAACAACGGTAATGCCCGCTCCAAATATGCGGCCGAGCGTTTGGGTTTCAGTTTCGAAGGGGTGTTCCGCCAGCACATGGTCGTGAAGGGGCAGAACCGCGATACGGCGTGGTATTCGATTCTGGATTCCGAATGGCCGGCGATTGGGGCGGGGTTTGAGCAGTGGCTTTCTGATGAAAACCAGACGGATTCGGGGCAGGTGAAAACCCTGGTTGAGTGCCGCGGGTAAATTAGCGGCGCCTGGATGGACGCCTTCGCGAGCAAGCCCGCTCCCACATTGGATTGGGTTAATCACAGATATTGTGGCTAACCCGAAACCCTGTGGGAGCGGGCTTGCTCGCGAATGGCTTCACGCCAATTTCTGGGCTAAAACCGCAATATGCTCCGGCCCGATCCCGCAGCACCCGCCCAAATGGCTGGCCCCACGCTGCTGCCAATCCGCCGCCCAGTGCAGGTAACCCGGCGGGTCCAGATCTTCGCGCAACGGGTCCAGCCCGTCGTTGGCCGTGGCCTCTTTCGGTTGCGGCGGGAAGGCATTCGCGTACGCGCCGATGTGAATGTTCACACCCAGGCGCTCGAACGTTTCCCGCGCCGCATCGATGGCCGCGCCGATCACTTCCGGCTGGCTGCAGTTGAACAGCAAGGTCTCGACGCCCAACTCTGCCGCCACTGCCGCCGCTTCAGCCACCGGCTCGCCAGAACGCAAACGCGGCACGTCGTCTGTGTCTTCATCCTTCAAGGTAAACGACAGCCAGAACGGTTTTCCATCCTTCGGCAGGCCGGCGTGGATCGCCCGTGCCTCGACGATTGAGCTCTGGGTTTCCGCCAGCCACAGGTCAACGTGGGGCGAGAGGCCTTTCACCAGTGGTGTCAGCAATTCTGTCACCCGCGCAGCGTCGAACAGGTCCGGTCGGTAGGAGCCAAACAGCGGCGGCAACGAGCCGGCCACGCGTACCGGTTTGCCAGCCGCGTCCACTGCGCGCCGCGCTAGCTCACCGGCCAGTGCGGCCAGGGCCTGGCCCTCGGCGGCAAAACGCGCCTCGCCAATATGAAACGGCACCACCGCATAACTGTTGCTGGTGATGACGTTCGCACCGCTTTCGATATAAGCCGCGTGCACCGCCTCGACCGCTTGCGGCGCTTCGCTCAAGGCCAGCGCCGACCACTCGGGCTGTCTGAACGGCGCCCCTCTGCGCTGCAGCTCACGGCCCATGCCGCCGTCCAGAATTACTGTGCTTACTGCGCCCATATGCTTTTCACTCATAAGCTTATGAAAATAACTCACTATCAGAGTCGTTCTTATAACTATTTAATACGTAACATCTGGTTAATAACAACCTCTTTTTTATCAGGGATCGCCTGTGAAATTCCAACCGCTACTGGCCCTGGGCCTGACGATTTTGGCTGCCTCCACCCAAGCCTTTGGCGGCGCGACGCTGGATCGCGTCGAGCAAAAGAAAGAACTGGTGGGCGTGCTGATGGAAAGTTATCCACCGTTCTCGTTCCTCAACGACCAGAACCAACTCGACGGTTTCGACGTCGATGTGGCCAAAGCCGTGGCCGAGAAACTCGGCGTCAAACTGCGTCTCGAAACCCCGTCATGGGACGTGATTGCCGCTGGCCGCTGGAGCGGTCGTTACGACATCTGCATCTGCTCCATGACCCCGAGCAAGGCCCGCGCTGAAGTCTTCGACTTCCCGGTTGAGTATTACGCCTCGCCCGCCGTAATCGTGGTCAATGCCAAGGATGACCGCATCCACAACGCCAAGGACCTGAGCGGCAAAAAAGTCGGCCTCACCAGCGCGTCCAGCTACGAAAGTTACCTGAACAAAAACCTGGTGATCGAAGGCGCCGAAGACACGCAATTGCAGTACCCGTTCGAGGACGTGCAGATCGCTCCGTATGACACCGATAACGTGGCGTTCCAGGACCTGGGGCTCGGCGCTGGTGTTCGACTGGACGCGATCCTCACCAACCTGGTGACCGCGCAACCGCGCCTGAACGAGGACAAACGCTTCAAACTCGCTGGCGACCCGCTGTATTCGGAGCCGAACTCGGTGGCCATCGAAAAGGGTGACGCGCAGTGGGACAGCAAAGTACGTGAAGTTTTCGCCCAGCTTAAACAGGACGGCACGTTGACCAAGCTCTCGCAAAAATGGATCGGCGCCGACATCAGCCAATGACTTCTTTCCCGACACCTCCCCAGCCACCGCAACCGGTGGCTGAGTCACGACTGCAACGGATCTTTGGATTCCGCACGCGGCTGTACCTGACCTGGGCGGCGATGTTCGGCTTGTTCGCCAGTTTCTTCCTGAGCTTCGACCTGAAGTTCTCGATCATCCTCGACAAACTGCCCAACCTCGTCGGCCTGCACCTGGCGCCGAATGGCTTTCTGCAAGGCGCGGCGCTGACGTTGTTTCTCTGCGCCTGCTCGATCGTCGCCTCATCGCTGCTGGGCTTCATCACCGCACTGGGACGACTGTCGAAAAGCGCCGTGGCGTTCGGCATTGCGAGTTTCTACGCGTCATTCTTTCGTGGCACGCCGCTGCTGATCCAGATCCTGTTGATCTACCTCGGCCTGCCACAACTGGGCGTTGTACCGGGCGCCATCGCCGCCGGGATCATCGCCCTGTCACTGAACTACGGCGCTTACCTGAGCGAAATCTTCCGCGCCGGCATCCTCGGCGTCCCCCACGGCCAACGCGAAGCCTCCTTGGCGCTGGGCATGCGTGAAACCGTAATCTTCTGGCGCGTCACCCTGCCCCAAGCCATGCGCACCATCATCCCGCCGACCACCAACCAATTCATCTCCATGCTCAAGGACTCGTCACTGATCTCGGTGATGGGGGTTTGGGAAGTGATGTTTCTGGCACAGTCGTATGGACGATCGAGCTATCGCTACATCGAGATGCTGACGACGGCTGCGATTATTTATTGGGTGATGTCGATTGGGCTGGAGCTGATTCAGGCGCGGATGGAGCGGCATTACGGCAAGGCGTATTTGAGTCGTAGCTGAACC
Organism: Pseudomonas nunensis; assembly: GCF_024296925.1. Classification (NCBI taxonomy): domain Bacteria; kingdom Pseudomonadati; phylum Pseudomonadota; class Gammaproteobacteria; order Pseudomonadales; family Pseudomonadaceae; genus Pseudomonas; species Pseudomonas nunensis. The sequence goes on along the minus strand of NZ_CP101125.1, from coordinate 6,334,740 downwards.
TTCTGAGCAAACGCGAAATCTGTGGCGAGGGAGCTTGCTCCCGTTGGGCCGCGAAGCGGCCCCAGTATCAAAAGATCGCAACGTCAGCTGAAATCCCGTCGAATCCGCACCACACCCATCTTCAAGCCAAACGGTTTGAACACAGAGTTGAGCGATTTCAGCGTCTGATTCCCTTCTCCATGCTCGATATGAACCAGTGTCCGCACAGAAATTTTGCACATCTTCGCGAATTGGGTTTGGTGCAGGCCAGTGACCTCTACCCGTAATCGACGGACTGCTTCGCCTATTTCCAGAGTGCCTTGGGCAAGCCCTTCTTGAATGCTTTCGATCAACAGAGCGCGAGCATCAATACTGATGGTCATTTCAGCCCCCATGTCTTCAACCGCTGCTCTAGATTCCTCAACGCAACCCCTGGGTGATTCATAGTCGCCTCAGGAAGACCGCTGGCAGTGAGAATGTCCGGCAAAGCCAATAAACGATTAGCATCCGTCCGCAGACCTTCAAATAGCGCTTCAGGATCTTCGATATCCGCCAATGCATCGCACACTTCGCGCCATTTAACCTCGCCCGCCACCTCCAAATCTTTGGGCCATTTGGTGGTGCGCGTGACACCCTCGTCATCCATCACCATAGGAGCCAAATCGTAGATCGGAGCAAGGCGAAAAGAGTCCGTGCCGCGAATAATCGAAGTGTTGCGGCCATGGTTATCGGAGTTGCCCAAAATTTTATTGAGCAAATCACGACGCAGATAATCAGACACCAGAGCAGGCACCTGATCGACCTGCCCGGCTTGTTTCCATAACCGAGCGAGCAACTGGATCACTTCAAGATGATTCATATAGCTGCCCGGGACTGTCACACCGGCCAACGAATAGATGGATTCAACCGCTAATCTCTCAACACCTTGATCTGTTACCTCTCGATCAAAGCGCTTCATCCAAAGACTGGGTTTGGTTGCTTCCTCCAATGCAAGCCCATCTTCGGCTATCGTCTCGATGCCCAGAACGTGCAATGCCTTGTAGTAGTGAAATTCGCTTTTGAGAATGATCTGATCAGTCTGGGCGGCTCTGTTACGAGCAAATTTCACAAACCAATGCTGCACCACTTGATCGTCACTTAGTACAGCATCCGGATAAAGAAGCCCGTCCCGCCCTTGCGACATTAAAAGCTTGGGAGCTTCACCACCTGCCCCCGTGGCACCACCAATCGCTGCGCCCTGCTCATAGGCGTACTCCAAAAAGGTATTGTCGCGCGCGACTACTTCTTCTCGGCGAAAACCTACGGCGGGCCTGTCGTCTGCAGCTTCAGCCGACTCCTTGATACGCATGTGGCCGATAGGTGCAGGCGTGCTCCGCCCCAGCAAAAATAGATCAGCGCTGATGCCTTCAGGTTTATCTTGGCCAACACGCGCCATAAGAAAGCGTTTTGCGGCACCGGCTGGAGCGATGTCGAGCAAAAAAGCCGGCGCTTTTTTCAGCGACGTGTTATCCCAATCCAACGGCAGCCTGGCGCTGACAGCTTTGGAAAATTGCGAATCGATGTACTCAAGGTTGGTAGCCACATAGTCTTTTTTGTAACCAAATCGACAGGGCCCTTCGAAACCTTTTTCCGGCTCGGTAAAAACCAGAGTCATTGCATCCAGCCAATTACCAGAGGTGTAGACCTGCAGCGTCAATGTGTACATATCTCACCTGCAATTTGATGCGTACCATCGCAAAAAAACAATGTAGCTCATGCAATATAGTGCAGTTTTAAGCAAATCATCGATCTAATTTACGCATTAAAATGCATTTATTAAGTAATCTGATTGAAATTTGCGCATTAAATTGCAGAATTTGCTCCTCGCCCAGACATCATTCTGTAAAAACCCTCCGCTATACAAGACGGCCCGCTTATAACAAAAAGGCTGTCCACCCATGCCCTTCTCGCCCCAGCGTCTCGCCCTGACCATTGCGCTGCTGATCAGCGCCACCGCCGCCCACGCCAAAAACGTGCAGATCGATACCGCCACCACCGCCGCGCAAACCCTCGGTGGTAGCGACACGTTGACGATCTCGGCGCCGGGCAGCATCACCAACAGCGGCAAGACCGTGAGCCTGAAGGACAGCACCAGCGGCGCCGGTGTAGTGATCGATAACTCCGGCAAGATCGTTTCCACCGGTGGCCGGGCGATCGACAGCAGCGGCGATCTGACCAAGGCGCGCAACTACAGCATCTATAACCGCAGCGGCGGACAGATTCTCGGGTTCAACGACGCGTTGCGCATCGACAGTAACTTCGCCAGCGGCAGTTTGTTGATCGATAACAGCGGCATCATTCGCTCCACCACCGGCCAGGGGCTGGACCTGGATGCCTTGCGCAGCGACGGCGTCAAAACCACGATCATCAACCGCGCGGGCGGGCTGATTCGTGGGGATGCGAGCGACGGCATGAAGACCGGCGCGAATGCGACGATCACCAACCACGGCGAGATTTCGACGGGCGATTCTCACAGCGTCGACGAGAAATTCGATGGCATCGACATTGACACCGCGACCGACGTGACGGTGACCAACTACGGCACCATCTCGGGCGGCCGTCACGGCATCACCACCGACCTCGGCGCCACGCTGGTCAACTACGGGCAGATCACCGGCCGCAACGGTTCAGGCTTCGGCTCCGATGGTGACGGCACCGTCATCAATCACGGCACGATCACCGGCGCCTACTCGGGTCTGCAACCCAATGGCGACGGCGATGGCGTGGACATCGACAACATCGCCCACATCGAAAACTACGGCACCATCCAGGGCGTCGGTGCGGGCGGTGTGGACAAGGGTGGTTTCGCCAACGGCAGCGAAGGCATCGCGTTGGGCGGCGGCACAATCTTGAACGCCAAAGGTGCGCTGATCAGCGGCGCCAACAGTGCAATCCTGGTCGACGACGGCAGCGGCGGTTCGGGCGTGGCGGCGACTGCGCTGCAAAACTTCGGCACCATTCAGGGCCTTGATGGGTTCGGCGTGAAATTCGTCGGAGACTTCGCCGACAGCGTGATCAACGGCGGCACCATCAGCGGCAGCAATGGCTTGGCGCTCGACCTCGGTGGCGGCAACGACAACCTGACCTTGCGCAACGGCAGCCGCTTCGTCGGCGTAGTCGATGGCGGCAGCGGTTATGACCGGGTGGTGATGGACGATGTGGCGGGCGGCAGTTTCGGCGCCAGCCGCAATTTCGAATGGCTGGAGGTCAAGCAAGGCGCCTGGACGCTGACCGGCAGCGGTGATTTCAGTGACGGCGGCGCGGTGCGCAATGGTGCGACGCTGCTCAACCAGGGCGGCATTGCCGGCTCGCTGACCGTCGATCAGGGCGGCGTGTATGCCGGCGGTGGTTCGGTGGGCAATCTGTTGGTCAACGGTACGCTGCAAACCAACACGCAACTGGGCACCGCGACTGTAGTGCACGATTTGACCTTCGGCAGCGGCGGCACCCTGGCCTATGGCGTGAATGCCGATGGCAGCAGCGCGCAAGTGATGGTCGGCGGCACCGCCAACCTGAATGGCGCGACCCTGGCGGTGAACCCTGGCAGCGGCACTTATCCGTGGCAAAGCCATTACACCGTGCTGCAAGCCGCGAGCGTCAACGGCACGTTCGGCAAGGTCACCAGCGATTACGCATTCCTCACGCCGACCCTCGCATACACCCCGACCCAGGTCGATCTGACTTACACCCGCAACGACATCGCCTTCAATGAATTCGCCGCCACCGGCAACGGCAGCAACGCCGCCAACAGCCTGGCCTTGATCGGCAAAAACAACGCGCTCTACAACGCGTTGCTCAACACCACCAATACCACGGCCGGTGCAGCCATCGAACAACTGGCCGGCGCGAGCAACGCCAACCTGACCAGCGCCACCCTCAGCGCCAGCAGCCAGATCGGTGGCAGCATGCTCTCGGCCATGCAGCACATGGGTGGCGGTTCAGGCTTGCTGGTAGGCCTCGATCAACGGGATACGCCGGTCCTCGCGTCCACCGGCGTACCGGCGGAAGCACGCAACCTCAACGATCCGAACGCCCAAGGTCGTCTGTGGCTGCAGGCCATCGGCGGCTACGGCAAACTCGACGGAGAACACGGCAACAGCGGTCTGGAACAACGCACCAAGGGCAGCGTGCTGGGTGCCGACTGGGCGCTTAATCCGCAATGGCGCCTGGGGGTGCTCGGTGGTTATTCGAAAACCGATCTGGATGCCACTGGCGTCGATGGCAATGTCGAGAGCTGGCACGCCGGGGTCTACGCCCTGCGCCAAAGCGGCCCGTTCGCGCTGCGTCTCGGCGCGGCCTACAGCGGCCATCAGGGTGAAAGCAAACGCACCGTCGCGTTCAACGGTTTCAGTGATCGGCCAAAAGGCGATTACGACGCCGACAGCCAGCAAGCCTTCGCTGAACTGGGTTACGCGATGGGCAGCGGTCGCCTCAGCGCCGAACCCTTCGCCAACCTCGGCTACCAGCGTTATCACCGCGACAGCTACCAGGAAAAGGGTGGCGCCGCTGCGTTGCAGGTCGAGGAACAAACCCAGGATAACTTCAGCAGCACCTTCGGCGTTCGCCTGGCGCACCTCAGCACCCTGGACAACGGCATGAGCCTGACCCCGCGCATGAGCGCTGGCTGGAAGCACACGTATGGCGATGTCAGCAGCTCGACTCGCCAGGCCTTTGTGGTCGGCGGCACGGCGTTCAGTGTCGATGGCAGTTCGCTGGATCGCGACAGCATGGTGCTTGAGGCCGGGCTGGACCTGGGGATTTCGGCGCGGCATTCCATGGGGGTTGCCTACAGCGGTGAGATTGGCAGCAATAGCCGTAATCACGGGTTGAT